>JAICMI010000138.1 GCA_025929315.1 Frankiaceae bacterium | reverse complement strand
GGGTCGAGCGGCTCGAGCAGAACCGTCGTTGCGTTGAGCGCGCCGCCGCCCCAGTTCTCGCGACGTTCGAGCAGTTCCGGCCGGCCCATGGCAAGCATCAGGATCGGAGCGTCGCGGCTGAGCGTGACCAGATGCTCGACCAGCTCGAACAGGGGTGCCTCGCCCCAATGCAGGTCGTCCAGGATGACGACCACCGGCTGTTTTGATGCGATGCGTTCAACCAGCCGGCGAATCGCCAACGCCAGGTCACTTGTCGTCACGGCGACATCGCCGTCGAGCAGCGCGCGGATTGCGTTGGCTACTGCGTCGTCATCGGCGAGCAGCTCGGCAACAGCGGTGGCGGCGGGACCCTCCTGGGCCTGGTGAACGATCTCTGCTGCCGGCCACAACCCGATGCCCTTCCCGTAGGACAAGCACCGGCCGCGAAGGATGACGGCGTCGAGCCCGGTCAGGAACTCGGCGACCAGGCGGGACTTACCGACGCCTGCCGCACCGAGAAGTGTGAACAGCACGCACGAGCGATCGGCGACGGCCTGCGAGAACGTGCCGCGCAGCATCTCGAGCTGCCGCTTGCGTCCGACCAGGGGCGTCGATCGCGGCGGCCGGGCGACCTCATAGGTGTCGACCAGCCGGAACACCCGGGTAGGTGCTGACTTTCCCTTCAGCATCGCGGGCTCGAGCTCGTCGAGCTGAGCGGACGCACCGGCGAGCTGGGCCGTGACCGCGCCGACGTAGATCTCGCCTGGAGGGGCGAGCTGTTCCAGCCGCGCCGCCACGTTGACGGCATCGCCCGTGGCCAGCCGTTCAGATGTGCCGGTCACCACGTCGCCTGTGTTGACACCGATCCGGATCTGCACCGTGGCGCCGTACTCGCGTTCGAGGTCCGCGTTGAGTGTCTTCAGCCCGGCCATCAGGTCGCGCGCGGCCCGCAACGCGCGCAGCGCGTCGTCCTCGTGCACGGTCGGGACACCGAACACCGCCATCACAGCATCACCGATGAACTTCTCCACCGTGCCGCCATGACTTTCGACGACGTCACGAGCAATCTCGAAGAAGCGCGCGAGCATCCGCCGCAGCGTCTCCGGTTCCAGCTGCTCGCCGAGCGCCGTTGAGCCGGTGACGTCCGAGAACAGCACGGTCACGGTCTTGCGCTGCTCCTCGTCGACGGTCGTGACGGGCAGCCGGCCGCCGCATTCGCCACAGAACTTCGTCGTGTCGGGGTTCGGCGCTGCGCAAGCCGGACACGTCCGCACGTTCGGACCGTAACTTGCCGGTGTCATGTCCGTTGCCTTCTCAGGCAAAAAGGATGACTAGCCTGAGCCGATGCGGCCGGTCCTCGCCCTCGGGGTCGCCGCCTCACTGCTCGGCGCGCTGCCGGCGCCGCCGGCAGCCTCGAACCTGGTGCACATGCGGGCGGACGCACCGTGCCGCCCCGGTGCGCGCACGCTGTCCGCGCCGGGCTCGCGCGTCTATCCGGAGGTCGGCAACGGCGGCTATCGCAGCCTGCACACGGACGTGCACATGGTCTATGACTCGGGCCGCAACCGGTTCCTGGCCGGCAACCACGTCGTCCTGCACGACCGGGCCACCCAGTGCCTGACCGGTTTCAGCGTCGACTTCGAGCGTCATTCGCGGGCCAACAGGAGCGCCGGTCCAGACATGCGCATTCGCTCGGTCCGTGTCAACGGCGCGGTGGCCGACTGGCACTTCGCTCGTCCCGGCACACGCACGCACCGGGCCAGCCAGCACGTCGGCGCGGCCTGCACGCCGGAGCTTCCCGAAGGTACGAAGAACCTCAACTCGCTCAACGGCACCATGTGCCCGGCCAACAAGCTCGTCATCACCCCTACGACGCCGATCAGCAGCGGTGCTGCATTCCGGGTGCGCATCGCCTACACGGGGCGTCCCGGCGTACACAACGACGGCGACGCGACCACCGAAGGTTGGTTCCGTGCGGACGACGGCGGATTCGTCACGACCGAGCCGGTGGGCACCGAGGACTGGATGCCGCTCAACGATCATCCGAGCGCCAAGCCCACCTATGACTTCTACGACACGGTCGACGCCGGTCGCACCGCCGTCTGCAACGGGATCCTCGTGGGCTCCACAAAACACAAGCCGAGCAAGAGATTTCCGAACGGGTCGACGACGTGGCGTTGGCACGCTGCGATGCCCATCGCCAGCTATCTCGTCGAGAACAGCGTCGGCAACTACACCATCAAGAAGCGCACCGCCGACAACGGCACGTACTACTACGAGGTCCAGGACGCCGGAATCAACCCGGCCGCCCAGGCGGCCAACCATCAGGTCATCGCCATGCAGCAGGACATCACCGAGTACGAAGCCCTGTTCAACGGACCCTTCCCGTTCCGGTCGGACGGCGTCATCGTCGGCACGCCAAGCGCAAGCTTCGAAGAAGAAATGCAGACGATGATCACGTTCGAGGGAGGCATGACCGACCCGATCACGCTCTACCACGAGAACATGCACCAGTGGTGGGGCGACAACGTCTCCGAGGGCAGCTTCGCCATGACGTTCTTCAAGGAAGGCATGGCGACGCTGGGGGAGGACCTGTTCACCGCCCGCACCGCCGAAACCGCGGCCGGTGGGCCGTCGACACCGTCGGGTCAGAGCGCGTTCGAGCGCAGTCTGCGCCAGACGTTCGACAACGACTACGGCAGTGGCGGCTCCTTCTGGACACACGCGCCGTCCAACCCCACGGCCGCCAACCTGTTCTCCAGCTCGTCGACCTACACCCGGTCGGCCGACACCTACATCGCGCTGCGCCAGATCCTCGGCCACGCACGCTTCGTCGAGGCGTTGCGTGCGATTCAGGCGTCGTACGGCGGTCGGAGCATCACCGAGCCGCAGCTGAAGGTCGCTTTTCGTCACTGGCTACCTCAGCGGAGCTCCTCCTGCCGGCAGCGGCTGACCAGCTTCTTCCGGCAGTGGTTCGACACGCCCTACCCGCCGGGCGGCGGGGCGCATCGGCCCCAGATCACCGGCCCCGGGCTCGACGGTCCCAACTTCTACGGGCACGACGGCTGCCACCACGCTGCGTAACTGGTCAGGATGGGCCATTCAGGAAGTAGCAAATTAGGCCGATTCCTCGCCTGTGGTGCAGCACACCGACGCCGACCTGATCCTGGTCACCACGCCTGATGGCGTGTGCCTGGACTCGAGCTCCACGGTGGAGTGGATGCTCGGGATCCCCGCGAACCAGGTCGTCGGCCGCCTCCTGACCACCGTCGTCACCGCTCTCGACGTGCCGACCGTGCAGGCGATGTTCGATCGGGTACGACGAGCGGGCTCCGCCCGGACCACCATGCGTTTGCACCACCGAAACGGCGCGCAGCTCTGGCTGGACGTGTCCGCCAAGCTCCTCGAGGACGGCGACACGGACCCCGTGGTGCTCATCGCGGGCCGCGACGTCACCGACGACGTCGTCGCGCTCCAGCACCTCGCCGAGTCGGAGCAGCGCTGGCGACTCGCCTTCGAGCACTCGCCCATCGGTGCCGCTCTCGTGAGTGCAGACGGCGACATCATGCTCGCCAACTCCTCGCTCGGCGCGATGCTCGGCCGCCGGGTCGAGACGCTCGTCATGATGTCGCTGCGAGAGGTCACCCACCCTGAGGACCTCGCCCTCGACGAGAACAAGCTGGCCGACCTGCTCGCCGGGGCGGTCGAGAGCTACACCGTGGAGAAGCGCTTCATCACTGCCGACGGCACGTCGCTGTGGGGCCAGATGACCACGGCGGCTGTGCCCGACCTCAACGGCTACGTGCGTGGCCTGATCGTGCAGGTGCAAGACGTCACCCAACGACGCGACGCCGAGCTCGAGCTCGCCAACCGTGCGCTGCATGACCCGTTGACCGGCCTGGCCAACCGCTTCCTGGTGCAGCAGTGGCTGAGCAGTGCGCTGCTCGAGCATCTCGGCCGCGACGTCGGCGTTCTCTATTGCGACCTCGACCGCTTCAAGGTCGTCAACGACAGCCTCGGTCACACCGCCGGCGACGACGTGCTCGTCGAGGCCGCCGCGAGGTTGTGTGCTGCCGTGCGCCCGGAGGATCTCGTCGGTCGTGTCGGTGGTGACGAGTTCGTCGTCGTCTGCGAACGGCTCGGCAGTGGTGACGACCTGACGAAGCTGGCCGCGCGTCTCTGCGAGGCCCTCGACGAGCCGATCGTCATCGGCGAGCACAGCCACACCGTGACCATCAGCATCGGCGCCGCTCACGGTCGGGCACCCGACAGCGCGGACGACCTGCTCATGCGTGCCGACATGGCGCTGTTGCGGGCCAAGCGGCTGGGCCGTGCACGCGTCGAGTCCTTCGACGCAGCCGTCGACCGCATCGCCACCCGCGACGACCTCGAGATGGAAGAGCAGCTGCGGGCCTCGATCGGCACCGGCGAGCTGCGCGCCTTCTATCAGCCGATTCTCACGCTGGACGACCGCAAGCTCGCGGGTCACGAAGCGTTGGTGCGCTGGGAGCATCCGCAGCAGGGCTTGCTCGCGCCGGCTCGCTTCCTCGACATCGCCGAGAACACCGGACTCATCCGCTCGCTGGGCTGGTGGATGCTGGGCCAGGCCTGTCGCGATGCAGCGGTGGAGCTCGGCGGAGTCGGCGGCAGCGGCAGCTGGGTCGCCGTGAACGCCTCACCCACTCAGCTAACCCGTAGCGACGTCTACGACGTCGTCATGGAGGCGCTCGAGCGGTCGCAGCTGCCGCCCCGACAGCTTCATCTGGAGATCACCGAGACCGCTCTCATGCAGGCATCGCCATCGCTTGTCGGGGAGCTCCGGCAGCTGCGCGACGCCGGCGTCGGCGTCGTACTCGACGACTTCGGCACCGGCTTCTCGTCGCTCAGCCTGCTCCGCGACTTTCCGGTGAGCATGGTGAAGATCGACAAGAGCTTCATCACGCCGTTGCTCGAGGACACCGGCGCACTCGCCATCGTGCGCGCTGTGCTCGGCATGTGTCGCGACATCGGCGTGCCGGTCGTGGCCGAAGGCGTGGAGACCGAGGCGCAGGCAGATCTGCTCGCGGAGCTGGGCTGCAGCCACGTGCAGGGTTATTTGTTCGGGCGGCCGCGGAGTGTTGCGGTGCACGCCGGGGACGCGTTCGAAACAATCCTTTCGCGTCTCTATCCCCACGGCGTACCGACGAGCGTCGGGCGGGAGGACTTCTGAGCATGGAGCGGCAGCAGCGCGACAATTTCGCGACGACCGAGGTCATCCGTCCGGCCGCCGTGCTGATGGAGGAGGCGGCCAAGCGCATCCTCGCCGGGCTCGCCGACAACGGCGTCCAGATGGGCGGCCTGTGGTGGACGACCAGCGGCATCTGGCGGCGCTATGACCGGCCTTGGCCGGAGGGCAGCGACGATCCCGGTCCGGCCGTGCACCTGGGGACCGTGAGCTGCGTCTACGACAGCCCGCAGCGCTACTCCGTGACGATCTTCCGCGCGTCGATCACCCCCGAAGGCGTGGCTGCCGGCTGGTCCGTCGACGGGCTCTGCGACGACGCCCTGAGCTACGCCGATCTCACCCTTGCCTCGTGCCCGCGCGCGCAGATCAATCCCGCTCCGCAGCCGTTCAGGATGCGCAGCGCGACGCCGTAGGCGGCCGGAGAGCGCCCGAATACGCCCGAATGGCCCATACCTGGGGTCGGCCGGGAAGACACACCCTGCTCATGCGGTTGACGCTGATGTGTCATTTTGCTTACCGTCGGACACAGGGTCGGCGGGGGGCCGGCGTCTGTAACGACGCGTGCCGGATGGGTGGTGGATGCGATGAGCCTTGCCACTGTCTCCGGCTGCCCGCAGCCACCGACGGAGCGCCGTAGCTCGCGGCTGCGCGCCCTGTGGGCCTTCCTGGCCCGTCGTCGTGGCCTGCGTGAGCTGTTCCTCATCGCGGCCGTCTACAGCATGTACGACGCCAGCCGGTTCATCGTCGAGGGCCACCAGAGCAGCGCCCTTCAGCACGCGATCGGCGTCCTGCATGTCGAGAAGATGCTCGACATCGGCTGGGAGCAGACGTTCAACGCCTGGGTCTCCGCTCATGCGTTCCTCGCGGTGCCGGCGGACTACATCTACGCGACGCTGCACTACCTGGTGACCCCGCTCGTGCTGATCTGGATGTGGCGCAGCCACCGCGAGGCCTATCCGCGTGCGCGCACCTCGCTCATGGTCGCGACGATCATCGGCCTGATCGGGTTTGCGCTGCTGCCGGTCGCGCCGCCGCGGATGCTGCCGGGCTTCGTCGACACCATGGCGCAGTACGCCGGCACCGGCTGGTGGAGCACCGACGCCAGCGTGCCGCGCGGCGTGGGCAGCCTCACCAACCAGTTCGCCGCCATGCCCTCACTGCACGTCGGTTGGGCGTTGTGGTGCGGCTGGCAGATGGTGCGCCACGGCAAGCATCTGATCACGCG
>JAICMI010000073.1 GCA_025929315.1 Frankiaceae bacterium | reverse complement strand
GTTGCGCACCTGGGCGGTGAGGTTCGACGCCATCAGGTTCACGTTCGCGGACAGGTCCTTCCAGGAGACGGCGACGACGGTCCCCTCGGCCTGGCCGCCGAGCTTGCCCTCGGTGCCGACCTCGCGCGCGACGCGGGTCACCTCGGCCGCGAACGACGACAGCTGGTCGACCATCGTGTTGACGGTGTTCTTGAGCTCGAGGATCTCGCCCTTGGCGTCGACGGTGATCTTCTGCGACAGGTCGCCCTGCGCGACTGCGGTGGTCACCTGCGCGATGTTGCGGACCTGAGTCGTCAGGTTGGCCGCCATCGAGTTCACGTTGTCGGTCAGATCACGCCACGTACCGGACACACCCTTGACCTGGGCCTGGCCACCGAGCTTTCCCTCGGTGCCGACCTCACGTGCGACACGCGTCACCTCGTCGGCGAACGACGACAGCTGGTCGACCATCCGGTTGACCGTCGTGCCGATGCGCTCGAACTCACCCTTGACCGGTTGACCTGCGATCTCCAACGCCATGTGCTGCGAGAGGTCGCCTTCGGCAACGGCCTCGATGACGCGCGCGACCTCGGTTGTCGGCCGCACCAGGTCATCGATCATCGAGTTGACCGCGGTGGCTGACGAGGCCCAGTCACCCTTGTCGTTGAGTTCGGACAGACGCTCAGTCATCCGGCCTTCGCGGCCGATAACATGACTCACTCGTACCAGCTCACGGGTACGTCGTTCCTGCATCTCAGCGATCTCGTTGAACCTGTCGACGATGTCCCCGAGGAGTCCGTCCCGCCGACCTAGCCGCACACTGAAGTCACCGTTGCGGAACGCGGTCAATGCAGAGGAGAGCTCGTTCAGATGCTCGACCCGTACTTCCTGGACTTCCGGCGGCGCGGCCGCCGACTTCCTGGGGCGGGTCGATGCGGTGCTCGTCACTGCGCCTCCAGCGGCTTGGCAATCGGCCGGTCAGGCCGAGTTGAGTGCCGCCAGTATGACGCGGATTTTCGCCCGGACAATACGGTCCGTTACCAAACAGTCACGAACCGGGCATGAGCGTGCGGGGGGTCGACGTCCCGACGGCCATGATGAGCTTCGCGCCCGACGCACAGGCGCCTCGCCTCGCGCGTCGATTCGTCGCGGATGTGCTGTCCGGCCGCACCGACGACGGTTCGCTCGAGGTCGCCCGGCTGCTCGTCAGCGAGCTCGTGACCAATGCGGTCGTCCACGCCGCGAGCGCAGTGGAGGTGGAGGTCGTCACCGAGGACGCCGGCGTGGTCGTCCGGGTCCGCGATGCCGACACCGGGCCGCTCGCGAGCCGGGCCGGCGGGGGCACCGAGCTCGACGAGGGCGGTCGCGGCTTCATGCTCGTCGACCGGCTCGCGCACACGTGGGGCACCGAGCACAGCGGCGGGCGGAAGACGGTCTGGTTCCGGCTGGGACCGGACGACGAGGCGGCGGTCGAGCCGGTCCGCGCACCCGCGGCCGCCCCCGGCGCCGAACCGTCCCTGGTCCGCGCCCAGCGCCTGATGCGCACCCTGGTGATGCGACCCAGCGTCCAGGTGACACTTACCTTGCGCGAACAGATGGCGGAGGTCCTCGCGCGTGTCCTCGACGCTGTCGGGGCGCGCGGCGCTGCGCTCGAGCTCGTGGGTGAGCCGCACCCGCTCCTGGTCGGCGCGATGGATGGCGGCGCCTCGCTGACGTCGTACGAGCTCGTCGTGGACGACCGCGGCTTCGGCGAGCTGTCGGTCGCTTTCACGGGTCCTGTTGCGGACGAGGATGCGGCTTTCCTGCGACTCGCAGCTGACAGGCTGGCGCTCCTGGCCGTCGAGCAGGGCGCGACGCGTTCGGACTCGGGACGCAGCGCAGAGCAGGACTTCCTGTCGGAGACGACCGAGCTCCTGGCTGGGTCGACAAGTGTGGCGTTGAGCCTGACGTTGCTCACGCAGATCGCCGTGCCGCGACTCGCCGAATGGTGTGCCGCACTGTCCGTCGACGATCGCGGCCGCGCACGCCGGTTGACCGCTAACCACCGTCGCGAAGATCGCACCGACGCCGTCCACGACGCCCTCGACACGGAGCGCGAGCTGCATCAGGCGATTCTGGGTGCCGCCTCGGGTGAGGGTGCGCAACGGTTGCCGTTCACCGTGACGGTCGGCGGACAACGCAGTCACGTCGTCGTGCTGCCGCTGGTGTCCCGTTCGCGCATCCTCGGCGTTCTCGTCCTCGGCGGACCCGAGCAGCTCGACCCGGTCACCTACATGGCGGCGGTCGAGCTCGCCCGTCGCGCCGGCTTGGCTGTCGAGAACGCGCGCCTGCACGAAGAGCAGTCAGCCACAGTTGCCGCATTGCAGTCGTCGTTGTTGCCGGCCGCGCTGCCGGACGTTGCCGGCCTCGACCTCGCAGCGCGCTATCACTCCGCCTCTCCCGGCATGTCGGTCGGCGGTGACTTCTACGACGCGATCGTGCTCGACGACGACGCGCTCGTCCTGACGATCGGTGACGTCTGCGGCAAAGGTGCTGAGGCTGCAGCCGTCACCGGGATGAGCCGCGACCTGTTGCGGTTGCTGGTACAGGACGGCGCGGAGCCGGTGCCTGCGCTGCGCCGTCTCAACCGTGCCCTGCTCGAGCATCCCGCCAGCTCGCGCTTTTGCACGATCGCGCTGACCAGCTGGCGACATGACGGCGACCGTCTCGTCGCGAGGGTGTGCCTCGGGGGGCATCCGGAACCCGTCGTGCTGCGGGCCGACGGTCGGACCGAGCTGGTCGGCGAGCCCGGTGACCTGTTGGGCGTGCTCGATGAAAGTGCACTCGAGCTGCACGAGGCCGAGGTCGCCCTCGACGTCGGCGACGCGATGGTGCTCTACACCGACGGCGTGACCGAGCGACGCGATGGTCGGCGCATGTTCGGCCAGTACGGGCTGCGCAAGACGCTCGCCGGCTCGGTCGGCAGCGACGCGGACGCGCTGGCGAGCGCGGTCGAGCACGCCGCTGAGTCCTTTGTCAGCACGGATCTTCGGGACGACCTCGCGATCCTCGTGATCCGCCGCGTCAGCTGACTAGGACAGCGCGAGGAACCGCGACAACGTCCGCGTACCGAAACGCAGACCATCGAGCGGCACCCGCTCGTCGACCCCGTGGAACATGCCGGTGAAGTCGAGGTCGGCCGGCAGCTGCAGTGGCGAGAAACCGAAGCAACGGATGCCGAGCCGGGCGAAGTGCTTTGCGTCCGTGCCGCCCGACAGGCAGTAGGGAACGGGACGTCCCTCCGGGTCCTCGGCGTGCAGGGCCGCTTTCATCGCGTCGACGAGATCACCGTCGAACGTCGTCTCGTAGGCCATGTCGGTGTGCAGCATCTCGATGGCGACGTCGGGACCGACGACGCGCGCGAGCTCTTCGTGGAACCGCTCCTCGCCTCCGGGCAGGAAGCGGCAGTCGATGTAGGCGACCGCTCGCTGCGGGATCACGTTGTGCTTGTAGCCGGCGTCGAGCATGGTGGGGTTGGCGGTGTGCCGCAGGGTGGCACCGACCATTCGGGCGATAGGGCCGAGCTTGGCCAGCACGCCTTCGACGTCGGCGGGATCGAACGCGACACCGAGCGCATCACAGAGCTCCCGCATGAACGCATCGACCGACGGCGTCAGCTCAACCGGAAAGCGGTGTCGACCAAGCCGCGCGGTCGCCTCCGCGACTGCTGTGACGGCGTTGTCCTCGTTGAGCATCGAACCGTGGCCGGCCCGGCCGCGCGCGACGAGAGTCAGCCAGGCGATGCCCTTCTCCGCGGTCTCGATCGCGTAGAGCCGGCGACCGGCAACGGTGACGCTGAACCCGCCGACCTCACTGATCGCCTCGGTGCAGCCTTCGAAGAGATCGCGGTGGTTCTCGACGAGGTAGCGCGCGCCTTTCATGCCGCCGGCCTCTTCGTCGGCGAGGAACGTGAGCACGACGTCGCGCGGCGGGCGCTTTCCCTGCCGGGCCCAGTCGCGGACGACCGCGAGCGTCATCGCGTCCATGTCCTTCATGTCGACTGCGCCGCGGCCCCACAGGCAGTCATCGCGGATCTCGCCGGCGAACGGGTCAACCTGCCAGTCGTCGGCGTCGGCAGGTACGACGTCTAAGTGCCCGTGCACCAACAGCGCGTCGCGGGCCGAGTCCTCCGCCGCCCAGCGAGCCACCACTGATGCCCGGCCCGGCTCCGACTCGAGCACGGTCGGTTGGAGGCCGGCCTCGGTCAGTCGCTCGGCCACCCATTCGGCGGCAGCCCGCTCATTGCTTGTGGGATTGGTCGAGTCGATGCGGATGAGCTCGCGGCAGAGCTCAACGACTTCCTCGCCGGCGCGGTCCGTCAGTCCCGCCTCGGTGAACGTCATCAGCCGCCGCCGGTCAACGCACCGAACAGCGTGCCCAGCTGAGTCAGGTCGACCGGCGTCGCGCCGGTCGGCGCCGTGATGTCCTGACCGGTGCGATCGAAAGTGATGGTCAGCGGCAGCGTCGATCCGGACGGCAGCTTGCTGTTGTCACCGAACTGCAGCAGGTCGATCGACACCTGGCTGACGGCACCGCTTCGTACCCAGGCATCGAACGTGACGGTCTGGTGCGAGACGTTGCTCGGGAGCCGGCTGCTCAGCAGGCCACCTCCGGGCACGGCGGTCTGAACAGCCGTGCGCAGGTCGTTGGCCAGGTCGCGCGTGTCGGCATGCAGCACGTAGTGGGTGCCTCGACTGTCGTGGCCGACCTCGCTGACGGTGGCATGGCGCTCGATGGACCGCCGGAGCTCCGTCAGCAACCTTGCACCGTCACCCGACGCCGACGACTGCCCGCCGCCGAGGCTTGCGACGCTGGTGAGCGCCGACGCCGGAAGCGAAACCCATTGCCCGTTGACGACGGCCTGGACGAACGACGGCATCGACTTGGTCTGAGACTTGAGGTTGGCGAAGACGCTCTTCTTGTCGATCAACGTCAGGATGCCGCGAACGTCGCCGTGCAGATAGAGCGTGCCGCCCAGCGAGCGGAACTCGACCAGTGTCGAGCCGCCGGCGACGCCGCTCACGTCGAGCGAGGTGCCGCCGTCAGCACGGACCGACTCGATGACGATGTCGGCGCCGGAGATCACCGAGGCGAGGTGCGGGTCGAGGGTGTCTCCGCTGGCTTGCGACAGGCTTCTCAGGTCGGCGGGCGTCGCGTCGAGGCGGATCGTGGTGGTCAGCCGGTCGGCCTTGGCCACGCCGTCGAACCCGGTCAGGACCCCGTCTTTGGCAGACCCACCGCCGCCGCTCGAGCCCCCGCAACCAGCGACTCCGGCCACCGCGACCAGCGTCGCAACAGCGATGCGCCAACCGCGCCGACCCCGCATCGTCGACCCCTCCCCGCGTGACCAGGCCCTGTTCGGTCACGCTACTCCGGCGTTTTCGCTACAGCCGCGCACCTAACGACCCGATTTCTTCCAGGTGAGGATGCTCGCGCCGCTGCGCCGTGCCCGCGCGCTGGGCGTGCTCGGCGCAGCCTGCCTGGTGCTGTCTCTGGCGGGGCCGGCGCAGGCCGACACCGCCAGCGCGGAGGCACACGCAAGACCAATCCTCGCGCGCGTTCAGAAGCTGCAGGCCGAGGTCAACAAGGCCGAGCACTCCTACGACCAGAGCCTCATGGGCGTGGCGGCAGGCGTGAACACCGCGATCCAGACCGGCCGGGTCAGCGAGGAGATCCAGTCACAGGCGGCGGCCGCAAGCGCAGCCGCGACCGACCGGGTGCGGGGCCTCTACATGTCGGGTGGGCCGTTGGCCCTTTACGCCACGCTGCTCGACTCGGGCGACATCACCGAGCTGCAGGACCGGATGGTCCTGGTCGGCCACGTCGTCGCGGCCGACCGCGGCGTCGTTGAGGCCGATGACCAGCTCGCCGCGGTCGCGGCACAGCAGTCGGCCCAGGCCGACCACCGTGCGACGCACCGGATCCAGACCGCACGGTCTGTCCAGCGGGTGGCGGACAAGGTGTTCGCGCTGCTCGCACAGGAGCAGGACCTGCTCGACCAGGCCAATGCCGAGGTGACCCACCAACAGGCGCTCGATGCGGCGCGGGCCGCCTTGGCCGCACAGCAGGCCGCGCTGTCATCGATCACGGCATCGCGCATCGCGACCATGCAGGTCTTGCCGCCGCCGTCGCTGTACATGTCGCTCTACCACCGAGCAGCTGCGACCTGCGCAGGTCTGTCGTGGACGGTGCTCGCGTCGATCGGCCAGGTCGAGAGTGGCCACGGTCGTAATCCGTCGACTTCATCTGCCGGCGCGATGGGCCCGATGCAGTTCTTGCCGAGCACGTTTGCGCACTACGCGGTGGACGGCGACCACGATGGCGTCGCCGACATCATGAACCCGTCCGACGCGATCTTCACAGCTGCTTCGTACCTGTGCGCCAACGGCGCCGGCAGCGGCGGCGACGCGCTCTACAACGCGATTTGGCACTACAACCACGCGGACTGGTACGTCCAGATGGTGCTCGCGCTGGCCCAGAAGTACGTGGCCGCATTCGTGTAGCCTCGAGCCTCGAAAAGCGCTGGGCAAGTGGCGGAATGGCAGACGCGCCAGCTTGAGGTGCTGGTGTCCTATTAACGGACGTGGGGGTTCAAGTCCCCCCTTGCCCACCAAGTTTCATCGTCGGCCGATCACGTGCAGCGCGTAGTGGCTGGTGACGCGGCACGCGGCCGGATCCTCGTTGTGTTGTCGCAGTTGGCTGATGCCCTCGGAGCGGATGCGCTCCACCTGGTCCGACCGCCCGGCAGCGGCCAACGCCGCCCGCACGCTGACCGCCACCGGGTTGTCCTGGCTCATGTCATAAGCCGCTTCCGGAGACTCGGCGGTGAAGAGGATGGGATGCGTCGCCGACTCCACCGTGAAGCCGTGCGGCGCGAAGAGGTCCGCCACCGCGTTGTTCTCGTGCCACGCGAAGGGCGCCGACGGTTCGCGCGCCCCGAGCGCCTCTCGCGCCAGTTGTGCAGCGACTCGATTCACGCCTGCAAAGGCTCCGACCGGCATCCACGCCGTCATCACGAGCCGACCGCTCGGTGTGAGCACGCGCGCAATCTCTGCCGCGGCGGCCGCCGGGTCGGGCGCGAAGATCACCGCGAACACGGACAGTGCCACGTCGATGGATGCCTCCTCGACCGGCATGTCCGCCGCATGGCCCGCGCGGACGTCGACCTCCAGCCCGGCCGACAGCGCCCTTTCACGCGCGACCGCGCGCAATCTGTCAGCCGGTTCGATGGCGATCACATCTGCACCGCCCTGGGCCGCAAGGATCGCCGCGTTGCCCGTGCCGGTACCGATGTCGAGCACACGTAGTCCCGCCCGCATCCCTGCGGCGCCGACGACAACCGCCGCCGCGGGATGGAGCATCTCCGCGGTGCTCTCATAACGACCGCTGCTCCAGTCGACCGTCATCACCGGCTTAGAGTCGCATGGCGATGACTGTGGCTGAAGCCGACTCGGGTTGGTGGCGCCGGACTTTCGTCGCGTTGAGCGTTCGCAACTACCGGCTGTTCTTCGTTGGCCAGCTGGTCTCCAACAGCGGCAACTGGCTGACGATGGTCGCCATCACCCTGCTCGTGCTGCATCGGACGCACAGCGGCGTCGCGGTGGGCGCGCTGTCGGCGTGCATGTTCGGCCCGATGCTTGTCTTCTCGCCGTTCGCCGGCGTGGTCGCTGACCGGTCGGACAAGCGCAAGCTGCTCTACGTCACCCAGAGCGCGGAGATGACGCAGTCGATCGCACTGGCCGTGCTCGCGTTCGTCTCCTCGTCGCCGCTCTGGGCATTCTTCCTCGTCGCCTCCTTCGGCGGCTGCATGCTCGCATTCGACAATCCCGCACGGCGATCATTCGTCAGCGAGATGGTGCCGCCGCCGCTCGTCGCCAACGCGGTGACGCTCTACAGCGCCCTCGTCAACCTGTCCCGGCTGGTCGGGCCGACCCTCGCCGCTGCTCTCATCGTCTCTGTCGGCTACGGCTGGTGCTTCGCCATCGACGCAGCGTCGTACGTCACCGTGCTGGTCGCCTTGTGGCAGATGCGGCCGGCCGAGCTGCGCACGGTCGCACGCACACCGCGCGGACGAGGCCAGGTTCGCGCCGGGTTCCGCTATGTGCGCGATGAGCCGGTGCTGCGCATCACCTTTCTGATGCTGCTGGTCGTCGGCGTATTCAGCTACAACTTCACGGTCGTGATGCCGCTGTTCGTCGAACGCGGTCTGCACGGCACAGACGCTCAGTTCTCGTTGCTGTACGCGACCTTCAGCGCCGGCGCAGTTGGCGGAACCTTGTTGATCGCCAGACGTTCGATGGTGCGTCTGCGTACGACTGTCGCGAGCGCCGGTGCACTAGGTATCGCGATGACGTTGATGACGTTCGTACCCAATGTCGCGGTCGCGTTTCCTGCAGCTGCCCTGGTCGGCGCCGCCTCGGTCTCCTACATGACGACGACGACGGCGCTCGCACAGCTCGAGGCGGATGAGCGCATGGTGGGACGGGTGCTTGCGCTGCAAACCGTGCTGTTGATCGGTACGACGCCGATCGGCGGCCCCTTCCTCGGCCTCCTCGCCGACTCCGTGGGTGGCCGGGCGCCGATGCTGCTCGGTGGCGTCGGCGCACTAGCCGCCGCCGGACTCGGAGTCGTGCTCGGCCGACGACAGCTGGCAGCCGGCGGACTCAGGCCCACAGCTCGTCGAGCGATGGAAGAGGAATCCTCGCCGCAGGCTCAGCAGGAGCTGGCCTGACCGGGCGGGCCGGGGCCCGCTCGATGCGTTCGCACAGCTCTGACGCGCCGTCGAGAAAGCGGCTGGCAGGCGCAAACGAGTACTTGTCGTCGCGCGCCCGCCGGTGGTGAGGCATTCGCAACGGGACGTGCAGGTGCAGCTCGTCGCGGGCACGAGTCACCGCGACATAGAACAAGCGCTGCTCCTCGGCCACACCCTCGGCGCTCCCGAACGACATGTCGGAGGGGAAAGCACCGTCGACCAGGCCGATGACGTGCACACGTGACCACTCCAAGCCTTTGGCTGAGTGCACCGTGGACAGCACCAAGTAGTCCTCATCGATGTGCGGCGGTCCGGGCAGGTCCCCCGTCGACGCGGGTGGGTCGAGTGTCACCTCAGCGGCGAAGGCAGCCAGGTCGGGAGCCAGTGCGGCGGCGTCGACCAGCCGATCGAGGTCGCCGAGTCGGGGCGCAGCGTCGTCGTAGCGGCGCTCGACCAGCGGCCGCAACACCGTCAACACGGCCTCCGCCTGCTCGGCCGGTTTGGGTCGCGATCCCGCATCGCTCAAACCTTGAAGCGTCGCCTGCAAGGCGAGGCGCGCCTTCGCCGGCGCATCAGCGACCGAATGCGCGCGGCGGTCGGCAGCCGGCCGCGTGGCGTCGGTCAGGCCGGTCGCCAGCCGGCGCGCATGTGCGCTACCGATGCCGTCGTGCAGCCGCAACAACCGGAACCACGACACGTCGTCACCGGGATTGACGACGACGCGGAGGCCAGCGAGGAAGTCCTTGACGTGCGCTGCCTCCAGGAACTTCAGCCCGCCATATTTGCGGAACGGCACATTTCTGGTCACGAGCTCGAGCTCGAGCAGATCACTGTGGTGTGCCGCACGCATCAGGACTGCTTGCTCGCGTAGTCGCACGCCTTCAGCGGCTGTGGCGAGCACCGTGTCGACGACTGCTCGTGCTTCCTCGGCCGCATCGTGCGCGCTGACCATCCGCGGTCGACGGCCGCCACCGCGGGCGCCTTGCAGCACCAGATGGCCGGCAGCGCCCTCCGGTCGCACTGCGTTGGCGACGTCGAGGATCGGCTGCCGGGAGCGGTAGTTCTGTTCGAGCTTGACCACAGTCGCTTGCGGGAACCGCGTCAACACGTCGTGCAGGTGGGATGGGTCGCAACCCCGGAACCCGTAGATCGCCTGCGCCTCGTCGCCGACCACGGTGAGACCGTCACCGTCAGGTCGAAGCCCGGTGACGATGTCGACCTGCATCTGGTTGACGTCCTGATACTCGTCGACCAGGACGTGATCCCACAGGCCGCGGATCGTGGGACCGACCGTCGGGTCCACGAGCAGTGCGCGCCATGCCAGCAGGAGGTCGTCGAAGTCGAGCAACCCGTGTTGGCGCTTGCGCGCGACGTAGGCGCGGGCCAGCTCGACGATGTCGTCGGCGTGCGGTGCACACCACGGGAACTCAGCATCGAGGACTGCGCGTAGCGGCCGGCCGGTGTTGACCGAACGGGAGATCGCGTCGACCAACGCAGCCGAGCGCGGCAGCCGCACCTCGGTGCCGACGAGCTGTTTGCGTTCCTCGCGAACCATGTCCATCGTGACGGTCGCGTCACCGGGGTCAAGCACGCAGACGCCCGGGAGGCCGAGCACCTCGGCGTGGATGGCCACCAGCCGATAGGCGATGGCGTGGAACGTGCCGCCCCAGGGACGGCGGGCGCCGCGGGACGTGGTCGTGACGAGTGCCTGCGCACGAGCGAGCATGTCGTCGGCAGCCCGGCGGGTGAACGTGAGCAGCAGGATGCGCTCCGGCGCCACTCCGCGCTCGAGCAGCGCACACACGCGTGCGGTGAGAGCTCGGGTCTTGCCGCTGCCCGCGCCCGCCATGACGACCAACGGCTCACGGCCGTGGCGAGCCACCTCGAGCTGCTCGTCGTTCAACCCGTCATCCCACATGGAGTCGAACATAAGTTCGAAAGCGTCCGCAGTCCAGCACCGGCACTGCCGAGTTGCGCTCCGGCTGTCAGTCGAGCAGCGGCTCGGGTGCGACGTATGTCGTGGCGGACAGCCCGGCGTGACGCAGCCGCTCCCCCATGGCCGCATCGACGTTGACGACGAGCAGCTCTTGACCTCGTAGCGCGGCAGTGCTGCTGGCGAAGGCAATCGCCTCGAGGCCGGGCCGAGTGACCGTCGCCCTGCGCAGATCGACAACGACTATCGCCGCTCCCGTCGCTAGAGCCTGGTCGAGGACCGGCTCGAGGTCGTCGGTGTTGCGCTGGAGGTCATCCATCGTCTGTACGACGGCAATGGCGCGCATCTCACGGACGACCCAACCGGACGCGGTGCGTTGCTCGGGTGCGTGCGCGGCCATCTGGTCGTCGATGCCGATGAGGCGAGCCGTCGCCTGACGCAGCCCCACGATCGTGACGCGCTCCGGTCCGTAGGACTCCTGCAGCCCGACGAGTGCGGCGGCGCCGTCGGTGTCGAAATCGGGGATCGCCGTGAGGTCGATGACGACGGGGGTCGAGACGGCGAGGCGGTCGACCCTGGCCACGAGCTCGGTGGCCGTGTCGCGAGTGACGGGCTCGGTCACCGTCAGGATCTGGGGCTCACGCCGGGACGGAACGGGCTCGTGCACGCGCGACCGTCTCCAGCGCACGAGATCACCCCATCAGGCAGGTTGCAATCTCCATCATTGCTCTTCTCGACCGAGTTGATGTCCCACTTTAGGTGTTTTCACCCGGTTGGCCGATCAAGCCACGCTGGCGGACCCGGGATGTTCACCCGATCGCCGATGCGGGATGCTGCCGAATCGTGAGCATCTTGGGAACCCGCGTGCTGCGGATCGAGGACCCGAAGTTCCTGACCACGGGCGGCGTCTACGCCGACGACCTGCGCGATCCGCGCCTGGAGGGCGCCGGTCACGTCACCTATGTCCGATCGGTCATGGCACATGCGCGAATAACCGTCGACACGAGTGCCGCCGTCGGTGCGCCGGGTGTCCTCGGTGTGTTCACTGCGGAGGACTTCCGCGACCTCGCGGCCATGCCGCTGCCGCTGCCCATGCTGCCGCCCGCGATGAACCGCACTTATCTCGCCGACGGTGTCACCCGCTACGTCGGCGAGCCGGTGGCGATCGTCGTCACCGAGAACAAGTACGACGGCGAGGACGCCGCCGAGCTCGTGTCAATCGACTACGAGCCGTTGCCAGTGGTCGTTGACCCGCGGGACGCGGCCAAGGACGAGGTCCTGCTCTTTCCCGACGTCGGCAACAACACGGTGCTCGCCCTGGACAACGGCGACCCGGAGACCGTGCTGGACGGATGCGAGGTCGTCGTGCGTGCCGAGATCCGAAACCAGCGCGTCGCGCCGGCACCGCTCGAGGTGCGCGGGTCGGCATGTGCGTGGGAGAACGCCGACGGCACCGGCCGGCTGACGTTCTGGGCATCGACGCAGAACCCGCACGACGCGCGCAACATCATCGCCGAAGCCATGTCGCTGAGCCCGGACGACGTGCACTTCATCGCGCCCGACGTCGGCGGCGGGTTCGGGGCGAAGTTCGGCGTGTCCGTCGAAGACGTCTTGCTCGCTGCGGTTGCGAAGCTCCTGGGCCGCCCGATGCGGTGGACCGAGTCACGCACCGAGAACATGCTGGCGATGGGCCACGGTCGCGCGCAGATCCAGACCATCGGGATCGGTGGCACTCGCGACGGCAAGGTCACGGCCTACGCACTCGAAGTGCTGCAGGACGCCGGCGCCTTCCCGCATTTCGGCGCTGTGCTCCCCTTCATGACGATGATGATGGCGACCGGCGTCTATGACATCCCCAAGGTCGCGGTGAAGACCAAGTCCGTCGTCACCAACACGTCGAGCGTCGTCGCCTACCGCGGCGCCGGCCGGCCTGAGGCGACGGCTGCCATTGAGCGCGCGATCGACTTGTTCGCAGCCGAGATCGACATGGATCCCGGTGAGGTACGACGCAAGAACCTGTTGCCGCCGGAGGCATTTCCCCTCACGACACCCGCAGGCGCCAGCTATGACAGCGGTGAATACGCGAAAGCGCTGGATGCGGTGCTCGACGCCGCCGACTACCCCGCACTGCGAGCCGAACAGCAACGCCGCCGGGAGACCGGGGATCGCAAGCTCCTCGGCCTCGGGCTTTCGACCTACGTCGAGATCACGGCCGGCCCCGAAGCCGGGACCGAGTTCGCGCGTATCAACGTGCACCCGGACGGTTCAGTGACCGTCTACACAGGGACGTCGCCACACGGCCAGGGGCACGCGACGTCGTTCGCGATGCTCGCCTCCGACGAGCTCGGCATCCCGGTCGAGCGCATCAACGTGGTCCACGGAGACACCGACCTCGTCGCTCGCGGCGGCGGCACCGGCGGCTCACGCTCACTGCAGCTCGGTGGCGCAGCCGTTCACCAGGGCGCGATCGAAACCGTCGACAAGGCCAAGGAGTCAGCGGCGGATCTGTTCGAAGCCGCAGCCGGCGACATCGTGCTCGACAAGGGCCGCGGCGGTTTCCACGTGGCCGGTTCGCCCGACGAGGTGCGCACCTGGGCCGAGATCGCGGCAAGTGCAGACGCCGAGCACGGTTTGATCGTCGACACGGATTTCAAGGCGACGGGCGCGTCGTTCCCCTTCGGTGCGCATCTCGCCGTCGTCGAGGTCGACGCCGACACCGGCAAGCCCGAGCTCATCCGCATGGTGACCGTCGACGACGCCGGACCGGTGGTCAACCCCGTCATCGTCGAAGGCCAGCGGCACGGCGGCATCGCCCAAGGTGCCGCGCAGGCGCTGTTCGAAGAGGTCCTGTACGACGCCGACGGCAACCCGCAGTCGACCAACTTCGCCGACTACGCATTCCCGACCGCAGCCGAGCTGCCCGACTACGAGCTGCTGCCGATGGAGACGCGAAGTCCGCACAACCCCTTAGGTGTCAAGGGCATCGGCGAGGCCGGGACAATCGGCGCTACACCGGCGGTGCAGAACGCGGTCATCGACGCGGTCGCCCATCTCGGCGTACGGCACATCGACATGCCGACGACCTCCGAGCGCGTGTGGCGGGCAATGAACGGGGAGCAGTCGTGAAGATCTCACTCACGGTCAACGGCTCATCGGAGTCAGTAGACGCCGAGCCGCGGACCCTGCTGGTGCACTTGCTACGCGAGTCACTCGGGCTGACTGCGACCAACATCGGTTGCGACACGACGTC
>JAICMI010000096.1 GCA_025929315.1 Frankiaceae bacterium | reverse complement strand
GGCGGTCGTCGCTCAAGGCGGCGACAGTCCCATGCTGCCAGTGCTTCTGGACCATCTACGCGTCCCACGGCGAGGCTGCGGTCGAGCCCGGACCCGACCCGACGCGCTGATCGCGGACAAGGCCTACAGCTCCCGCGAACACCGCGCACTGCTACGCAAACGGCGAATCCGCACGGTGATCCCGGAGCGGTCCGACCAGCAGCGCCACCGCCGCAAACGCGGCACCAAAGGCGGCCGGCCCGTCGCCTTCGACGCCGAGACCTACCGCAACCGCAACGTCGTCGAACGCTCCTACAACCGATTCAAGCAATGGCGCGGACTGGCCACCCGCTACGACAAGCTCGCCGTCATCTTCCGCGGCGGCGCGATCCTGCGCAGCATCATCATCTGGCTCATGCCATTACGAGACACGCCCTAGTCGCCGGTGGATCCGTCGACCAGCTCGCGGACGATGTCGGCGTGACCGTTGTGCCGCGCGTACTCCTCGATCATGTGCACATAGATCCAGCGGATGTCGCGCACGCGCTCCGGATGGTCACCGCGACTGGGCACGACGTCGTCCAATGCCTTGCCTGCAACGGCAGCGCGCGACGCCTCGCATTCTTCGGCGAATGCGATGAGGTTGGCCGCCGCGTCCGCGTCGTCCACCTCGGAGAAGTCGAGACCGATGGAGTCCGGGTCGTAGGGGAACGTGTGATCCTGCTGCGCCGCGTGCATCCGGAACCACCAACGCTCGACCTCGGTCATGTGCCGCACCAGGCCCAGCAACGAGAGCTGTGAAGGTGGCGCTGAGCGCTGTTTCAGCTGTTCGGCGGTAAGTCCGGCGCACTTCCACAGCAACGTCTGCCGGTGGTAGTCCAGCCATTGCTCGAGGGAGGCGCGTTCGTCGGCGATCCGGTCCGGCTCGACACGTTTGACCTCAGGCGCCGTCCAGGTCAACTCTTCACCGCCTGCAGTGTGTAGCTGTGCGCCAGTCGTTCCGGGCGGTCGGTCAGCTGCCATTCGTGGTTGGTATCGGGGAGCAACGACATCTGTCCGGGCAGGGCCTCCCAGGGCACGGTGTCGTGCTCCTCGAGCATCGTGATCTGCATGCCGTTGTCGAGCAGAGCTGTGACGATCTCGCCGATGCCGTGGTTCCACTCGTGCGTCAGGTTGTGCACGAACTCGACGTCTGTCTCCACGTAGGTGCCGCCTTCGTCCCACACGATCGGCTCGGCTGTCTCGAAGTAGGGATGGTCCACGACGAGGAGGGCGTCTTCGCGGCCGTCGGCAAGTGACCAGAGCATCGGGTGACCCTCACGGATGAACAGCCGTCCGCCTGGCCGGAGCAAGCGCGCGACGACCGACGCCCATCGGCGGATGTCGGGCAGCCAGCACAGTGCGCCGATCCCGGTGAAGACGAGATCGAACGAGGGCTCGCCCAGCGCCTCGACGGCGTCGTACAGATCTCCTTCGACGAACTCGACGCCCGCACCGAGCTCGTCGTTGAGCCTGCGCGCCTCTGTGAGAGCGGCGGGGGAGAAGTCGTAGCCGGTCATGTTCGCGCCCAGACGCGCGAGCGAAATGGTGTCGGTGCCGATGTGGCACTGAAGATGTACGCCGCGCAACCCGCGGAGGTCTCCGAGTCGGGGGACGTCGAACTGCACGACGTAGGACAGGAACGTCGGGTCGGCCCGGAAGAGGTCGACCGAATAACCCGGTGATGCCGCATGGGCTGGTGCGCGTTCGTCCCAGCTGGCGCGATTGATCGCGCGGTAGTCCGTCACATCCGGTCTCCGCAAGGTCAGGGTCGCGTGATCGCGAGCCGGTACGACGGTGGCCCCGCCACACCGTCATCCTTCTGCCAGTCACCGTCGTTGGTCCATCGTTCGCCGCGAACCGTGACGTTGACGAGACCGTAGGCGTAGGCATGGCCGACGAGCCACTCCGCGACGGTCCAGTCCTCGGCGACGGTTCCGGTCGTCCGGTCGAGGACGCCGGGGCCCAGCTCCTGGTCAGCGAGCGCGCGAAGCGCTTTGCCCCGGGCCTGCTTGGGCGTCGGGTATCGGCAGGCCAGGCCACCGTGGATCTCACCGGTGAGCGCACGGGCCAGCGCTCGCGCTTCCTCTTCCCACTGTGCGTAGGCGGAGCCGTCGGCACTGCGCTGCACAGCCTGAGCCGCGGTGGCGACGGGCATGCTCTCCCAGCCGTTCACCCGCGTGAGGTGGCGATAGAAGGCCTCCGCGGCGTAAGCCGGCGTGAGCAGCTGCACGGGCTGGCCCCAGCCCTGACTCGGACGTTGCTGGAACAGACCCAGGGAGTCGCGGTCACCGAACGGATAGTTGTGCAGCTTGGACTCCTGCAGCGCGGTCGCCAGCGCCACCGTGACCGCGTGGTCCGGAAGCGCCAGTCGCTTGGCGACGGCGGCGATCGTGGCAGCGTCCTCGGCCTGGTCCGTGGAGAGCAACAGCGCCGTGTCGCCGCTCCCGAGGGTGCAGGCAGGTGCGGGCGTCGTGACGGTCCGGAGCAGCGCATGAACGCCGAAACCGACCGCGGTCGCGGCGACGAGAGCGATCGCGACCGTCGCGGCCAGCCGCCGGCCGCGCAGCTTGCTCAGCCGATCCGGGGTCCACCGCACCTGACGATTGTCTCGTCGGCAAGAAGCCACCGGCGGCCAGCCAGCTGGGCGAGTAGCTGGGCCGGCCGCCGGTCACTTCACCCGACGCGGTGTCGCGTCAGGAGCTGGAGTGCGCGTTGCCGTGGGGCGCGCTCGACTTGCCGTGCGGCAGGTTGGCCTTGCCGTTCAGGCCCGCGCTGCCGTGCGGCAGGTCGGCCTTGCCGTTGACGCCGGTGCTGCCATGCGTCGTCTGGGTGTTCTGCCGGTGCGCGAGTGAGTTGGTGTTGAGGTGAGCCTTGCCGTGCGTGGCGTCGTTGGACTTGCCGTGGTCGGCGCCGGCCTGGCACTTGTTGTCCGAAGCGACCTTGCAGACCGTCGAACCCTTGTGGCCCTGGGGCGCGCTGTGTGCGGCGCCGGACACGGCCGTGCCGTGGTCGTTGTTGGTGCCGCTCTGACTGGCGTCGGTGCTGTCCGAGGTCGACGTGTCGGTCGAGTCCTGGACGTCCGTGCCCTGGTCGTCATCGGTCCCGTCCGGCGAGTGGGTCGCGGCGGGCGCCGGGTGCGAGTGGCTGTGACCGTGGCCCACGAGCGGCAGTGAGCCGGTCGCGGCCGTGGCGACGCCGCTGATCACGACGACGCCACCGAAGACGGCGGCGGCGATCAGCTTTGCCTTGTCCGAGAAACGGGACATGCGAACCCCCCGGTTTGGCTGGTAGATGCTGCGATAGGCCGCGAGAGCTGCCGCTTCCCCTGGCACCGGGCCTTCCGCGGGAGCGGAAGCGGCGGCCAGGACAGCGGCGACGGCAGGGTCGTCTACGTGCGTGTGATCGTTCATCTCACCCGTCCAACCGTCATGAGGCACGTTTCCGTTACCGCGGCTCACTGCGAATCCGGTCATTTAGCAACTTTTCGAGCCGTCGCAGCCCCCGGTGCGCCAGAACTCGCACCGCTCCGGGCTCCTTGCCGAGCGTTTTGGCGGTCGCCGCCACGTCCAGGTCGGCGATGTAGCGCAGCGTGACGACCTCGGCCTGGTCCGCGGGAAGCCGGGCAATCAGCGCCAACGCGGCCTCGGTGCTCATCATCTCGTCGACCGCGGATGCGACGTCCGTGCCGTCCGTTCGCTCGGGCATCTCCTGGGCCACGACCTCGGGACGCCGTCCGCGCGCCCGCTGGTCGTCCAACCAGCGATGCCGGGCGATGCTCATCACCCAGGCACGAAAGGCCTGCGGCTCCTCGGCCTGGAACGTGTCCAGCCCGCGCACGACCTGCACCCAGGTCTCACCGGCGAGGTCCTCGGCGCGGTCGCGGCTGATTACCCGCAGGTAGCGCAGCAGAGCGGGCTGCGCGAACCGGAACAAGACGGTGAAGCCCGTCTCGTCACCCGCCTTCGCGGCCGCGAGGCTGTCGCGGAAGATCTCTGGGGTCAGCATCGCCGTCATTGTCGTGCACCAGACTGAGGAGCGTGCCGCGTTTGCTGCTTGTGCATCACACCCCCTCGCCCGGCATGCAGGAGCTGTACGAAGCTGCTCTCGCGGGCTGCCGTGACCCGGAGGCCAACGACGGCTCGGTAGAGATCGTCATACGCCCCGCTCTCACGGCCTCGGTTGTGGACGCGCTCGAGGCTGACGGCTTCCTGCTCGCCTCGCCTGCCAACATCGGATATTTGTCCGGCGCGATGAAGCACTTCTTCGACACCATCTATTACCCGTGTCTCGAGGCGACGAAAGGCAAGCCGTTCGGCGCGTGGGTGCACGGCAACCACGACGTCACCGGCGCCGTACGAGCGTTGGAGTCGATCACGTCGGGCCTGCAGTGGCAGCCGGTCCGGCCGGTGGTCGAGGTTGTCGGCGCCCCCTCGAAGGAGGACCGGGACGCTGTCCGGGACCTGGCGTCCATGGTCACGGTGGCCATCTCCGATTAGCCGAGTCGTAGGCCCGGCATCGTCAACGGGCCGAGGGCCGGCCACGACTCGGCGCCGGCAAGGGCGCTGAAGCTGCCCCAGCCGTCGGTCCACAGTGACACGCCCGCTGCGGCGCGGGGGTCGTCCGAAGAGGTCGGCTGGCGCAGCTTGGCGAGCGTGGGCACGGAGACAGCGGGGCGCAGCGGGGCGTCGGCCGGCAGGTCGGCGCGCTTGCGTGCGATCGCGAGTGCGTCGCGGAACCCGCCGAGCTCGTCGACGAGGCCGAGACCCACCGCGTCTGCGCCGGTCCAGACGCGGCCCTTTGCCACCTCGTGCACGGCGTCCACGGACATGCCTCGACCGGCGGCCACCTTGCCGGTGAAGTCGGCGTAGATGCGGTCGAGCCAGGCGTCCAGGCGCTCCCGCTCTGCGTCACTGAAGCCCTGATGAGTCGAGTACATGAGCGCGCGCTCACCACGCTGGAGGGCGCCGTAGGCGAGGCCGACCCGGTCGGTGAGGCCCGAGATGACCGCTTTGCCTCCGACGACCCCGATCGAGCCGGTCAGAGTCGTGGGCGTGGCGACGATCACGTCGGCCGGGCAGGCGACGTAGTAGCCGCCGGAGCCGGCGACCGCACCCATCGAGACGACCACCGGTTTGCCGGCGTCGCGTACGCAGTGCACCTCGCGCCAGATGGAGTCGGACGCGACGGCCGACCCGCCGGGGGAGTCGACCCGGAACAGCACCGCACGCACCTTGTCGTCTCGCGCGGCCGCGCGGAGCGCGGCACAGATGGTGTCGCTGCCCATCATCGGGCCTTGCAGAGGTTGGCGCCGGGACCGGCCGGTGACGATGCCGCCGTAGCCCTCGACACGGGCGACCCCCGGCGCCGACCGCCGCTGCACCGTGTGGACCACGCGCGCGACCGGTTTGCGTCGCGGCGCCCAGCGCTCGGCAAAGAGCAGCTTGACGTCGCCATGGACGCGACGGCGCACATCCGCGTAGACCTCGTCGCGGTAACCGAGCCGGTCGACCAGTCCGGCTTTCTCCGCATCGTCGCTGAACAACGGCGCCTGGTCGGCCGCGGCCTGGACATCCGCTGCGCTCAGCCCGCGGGTGCTCACGATGCCTTCGACCACTTGCTCCCACGACGAGGCGACGAGCCGGTCGTAGGCCTCGCGGTGCGCGGGCGTGAACTCTCGTTGCATGATGCGGTCTCCGGCGTTCTTGTATTCGTAACGCTGGCTGACCTGCGGCTCCACGCCGACCTTGTCGAGCAGCCCCCGCAGGAACTGCACCTCCACCGAGATGCCGAGCAGGTTGAGCTCGCCGGTCGGTTGCAACCAGATCTCGCTGAAGGCGGTCGCGAGGAAGTACTGCACGACGCCGGTGCTGGACTCCCCGAACGTGTTGGTCCACGCGACCGTGGGTTTGCCCGAGCTCGCAAACACTCGCACTGCATCGCGGATCTCGCCCGCGCGCGACAGCGTCATCGTCTTGTCGCCGAGCTTGGCGACCAGTCCGACGACGCGCTCATCGGACCCGGCCTCGTAGAGGGTGCGCAAGACCGGCCGAAGCCGCGCCTTGCCGCGCGAACGGATCTTGCCGAGCGGATCGGTGGGCTCCTGCTCGACGAGGGGCTGGCTCAGGTCGAGCTCGAGCAATATGGGTGCGTTGCGGGATCGTCCGGTCGCCATCAAGCCACGTTAGCCCCGCCGCCGGGCGTATGAGACGAGTCGGCTGACCGCCTCGTCGAGGACGTCGTCGCGCTTGCAGAAAGCGAACCGTACGAACGGTTTCCCGACGTCGGTGTCGTCGCAGAACACCCCGACGGGGATGCCGACGACACCTGCTTCGTGCGGCAGCGCGCGGGCGAACGCTTCGCCGTCGTCGAGCCCGAGCGGCCGCACGTCGCCGAGGATGAAGTAGGTCGCCTCCGGTATGTGCACGGTGAGCCCTACCGACGCGAGCCCGTCGGCCAGACGGTCGCGACGGAGCTGCAATGACGAGCGCAGCGCCTCGACCCACTCCATCTCGCGCAGCAGGCCGTGCGCGACGGCGAGCTGCATCGCGCCGTTGTGGGTGAACGTGCTGAACTGCTTGACCGTCATGACCGCGCGGGTCATCGCCGCAGGCGCACAGATCCAGCCGATCTTCCAGCCCGTGACACTGAACGTCTTGCCGGCGCTGGAGACACTGACCGTCCGTTCGCGCATCCCCGGCAGTGTGGCGATGGGAACGTGCGTGGCGGCGTCATAGGTGAGGTGCTCATAGACCTCGTCGGTGACAACGATGAGGTCACGGTCGATCGCTACGTCCGCGATCGACTGCAGCTCCTCGACCGTCAGGGTCGTGCCCGTCGGGTTGTGTGGCGAGTTGATGAGCAGCAGTCGCGTGCGGTCGGTGACGGCTGCGCGCAGATCGGCCGGGTCGAACGTGAAGCGGCCGCCCGGCTCGGAGGGGCGCAACGGCACCGGACGTCGTACGGCGCCGGCCAGGGCGATCGCCGCGGCGTAGGAGTCGTAGTAAGGCTCGAGCACGACGACCTCGTCGCCGCTCTCGCACAACGCGAGGATGGTCGCGGTGACGGCCTCGGTCGCACCGACGGTGACGAGGATCTCCGAGTCGGGGTCGTAGGCCAGTCCGTAGCGCGCCTTGCGATGCGCGGCGACCGCTTGTCTCAGCGGCGGCAGCCCTGGACCCGGCGGGTACTGGTTGAGCCCGCCACGAATGGCTTCGACGGCCTGCTCGAGCATCGCGTTGGGACCGTCGGTGTCCGGAAACCCTTGGCCAAGGTTGACCGCGCCTGTCTGCTGCGCGAGCGCGGTCATCTCCGCGAAGATCGTCGTACCGAAGCCGCGCATCCGCTCGACGAGCGGTTCCGACAACGTGTGACCCACGACGACCTGCTGCTCAGGACTTGCCGAGTCGGCGCAGCATCGTATGCATCACGCGGTCGGACACACTCACGGGCAGCATCGACATGGTCGCTTGCAGCCGAGCGTCGGTGCCGACGAGATAGCGACCCTTCGGACGCGATGTCGTCAGCGCCCGCTCGATGACCTGCGCACAACGATCCGACGGGATGCCGTGCGCGGCGGCGAAGTCCGCCGCTTTGCGGGCGCCCGCGATCTGCTGGGCGTAGCGGCTCTTCTGCTCGTCGGTGAGCTTGGCCAGCTGCTCGTCAGCGAGCTCGTTGCCTTTCTGCCACAGCGGAGTGTCGATCGAGCCGGGCTCGATGAGCGAGACGCGGACACCGTGCGGCGCGAGCTCCATGCGCAGCGCGTCGGTCCATGCGCGTACGGCGAACTTCGACGAGTTGTAGGGGCCGATGAACGGCGACGACATCCGCCCGCCGATGGAGCCGACGTTGACGACGCGGCCTTTGTTGGCGAGCAGCGCAGGCAGCAGTGCACGTGTCACCTCGATGTGACCGAACAGGTTGACCTCGAACTGCGCGCGCCAGTCGTCGGTGTCCAGCGCCTCACACGGGCCGCTGACCGTGTAGCCCGCGTTGTTGACGAGGCCGACCAGGTGGCCATCCGCGCGGTCGAGGACCTGCTGCGTGGCCGGCCCGATGGAGCCGCGGTCGGCGAGGTCGATCGTCACCGGCTCCTTGACCGGTTCGGGCAGCGCATCCGGTCGGCGAAGCCCCGGGATGACGTCGTACCCCGCCCTGGCGAGACGCTCGGCCGTCGCCCGGCCGATGCCGCTGCTCGCGCCCGTGACAAAGATCGCTCCCCGGCCCATGGCGGGATCGTAGTTGGATGGCGTCATGCGGGTCGGACTGCTGCAGGTCGCGGCGAGCGAGGACAAGGACGCCAACCGGGCGGCGCTCGTCGCCGGCGTCGAGGCGCTTGCCCGCGACGGGGCGCAGCTGGTCGTCGCGCCGGAGGCCTCGATGCACGGCTTCGGCGCCCCGAACCTCCCGCTCGCGCCTGTCGCCGAGCCCCTCGACGGTCCGTTCGTCCGTGCCCTGACGGCTGCGGCCAAGAAGCACGGAGTGACGGTGCTCGCGGGCATGTTCGAGCCGGTGGAGGACGACGCGTCGCGCGCCTACAACACCGTCGTGGCTGCAGGTCCGGACGGCGGGTTGATCGGTCGCTATCGCAAGCAGCACTTGTTCGACGCTCTTGGCTGGGTCGAGTCCGACAGACTCGAACCAGGTCATCCGGACGATCGACTCGTCTTCACGTGCGGCGACGTGACCGTCGGCGTGATGACCTGCTACGACCTCCGCTTTCCCGAGCTCGCGCGTGCGCTCGCCGACGATGGTTGCGACGTGATCGCGGTGCCGTCGGCATGGGTCGCCGGGCCGTTGAAGGAAGACCAGTGGACGACGCTTGTCCGTGCGCGAGCGATCGAGAACGTCCTCTATGTCGCTGCCGCCGACCAACCGGCGCCTGCCTACGCAGGTCGCGCGATGGTCGTCGATCCGTTCGGCGTCGTCGTCAGCTCGTTGGCTGAGGGGCCCGGTCGCGCCGTCGCCGACGTCGACCCCGGTCGCATCGCGGAGTGCCGTAAGCGCATGCCGTCGTTGCAGCACCGCCGCTGGTCGGTCACTCCACGCTGACGATCAGCGGGCGTGCCACCAGGCGCGGCCGTTGACGAGCGCCGCATAGCTGACCCACAACAGGTAGGGGACGACGAGCGCTGCCGCGACGCGATGCTTGCGCGCGAACTCTCGCGCGGTCACGGCGGTGGCCACCCACAGGATGCAGATGTCGGCCAGTGCGATCGCGGGCCGACGGAGGCGGAAGAACAGGAACAGCCAGGACAGCGTCAGCATCATCTGGGCGGAGAAAGCCGCGAATGCCGGGACGTCGTACTCGCCCTCGTGGGCGTCGCCGCTGACGACCAGCCAGGCGGCGGCGAGCTGGGAGCCGAGGGCCCCGGCCCACAGCGGTGGCCGGCCCACGAAGTGTGTAGACCCCCGAGACACAAGCGCCAGTCTGTCATCGGGCAAAATACCGAGGAGTAACTTTCTTCCGAATTCAGGAGAACATGGTGGCGGAGATCTCGTTCGACGGCCGCGTAGCGATCGTGACAGGCGCAGGTGGCGGCCTCGGCCGGACCTATGCGCTCGACATCGCCAAGCGCGGGGGCAAGGTTGTCGTCAACGACCTCGGCGGGTCCGTCGACGGTCAGGGTGGCAGCGACACGGCCGCGCAGAAGGTTGTCGACGAGATCAAGGCGGCTGGTGGCGAGGCCGTCGCCAACCATGACTCGGTCGCGACGCCAGAGGGCGGCGAGAACATCGTCAAGACCGCGGTCGACAGCTTCGGCAAGGTCGACATCGTCATCAACAACGCCGGCATCCTGCGCGACAAGTCGTTCGCAAAGATGACCTGGGACGACCTCAACGCCGTGCTCGACGTGCACCTCAAGGGTGCGTTCCACGTCTCGCAGCCGGCGTTCAAGGTCATGAAGGAGAACAACTACGGCCGGTTCGTGCACACGTCGTCCAACTCCGGCATCTTCGGCAACTTCGGCCAGGCCAACTACGGCGCGGCGAAGATGGGCCTCGTCGGTCTGAGCAACGTGCTCGCGATCGAAGGCGCCAAGGCAAACATCTTGTCCAACGTCATCGCACCGGTCGCTCGGACGCGCATGACCGAGGAGCTGCTCGGTGACTTCGCGAAGGTGCTCGACCCCGAAGGCGTCACGCCGATGGTCGTCTTCCTCGCGTCCGAACAGTGCACCTTCACGCACGAGACGTTCTCTGCAGCCGGCGGGCGCTACGCGCGCATCTTTGTCGGCCTGTGCAAGGGCTGGTACGCCGGCAAGGAGAAGCCCGCGACCGCAGAGGACATCCTCGACCACATTGACGAGATCGAGAAGCAGGACGGCTACATCGTCCCCAACCAAAGCGGCGACGAGCTCGGCCAGCTGCTCCAGCTGCTGACGCAGTAACTCAGGCGACGAACGCTCGGACGGTGTCGATGGTGTCGGCTTCGTCCGGGCGTTTGTCGTCCCGGTAACGCAACACTCGCGCGAAGCGCAGCGCGACGCCGCCGGGATAGCGCGACGAGCGCTGTACGCCGTCGAACGCGATCTCCACGACCTGAACAGGTGTGACGAAGACCTGCCAATCGTTGCGCGAGACCTCGAGCTCGAGAAAGCGCTCGGTCTGCCACTTGAGCATCTCGTCCGTCATGCCCTTGAACGTCTTCCCCAACATCAGGAAGCCGCCGGTCTGGGGATCGCGCGCGCCGAGGTGGAGGTTGGACAAGAAACCTCGCCGCCGGCCGTGTCCCCACTCGATGGCGAGTACGACGAGGTCGAGCGTGTGCACCGGTTTCACCTTGAGCCATCCGGTGCCGCGACGACCGGCCTCGTACGGCGCGGTGAGCGACTTCGCGACGACCCCTTCGTGTCCGCGCGCGACCGCGTCGGCAAAGAACGCCGACGCCTGCCCGGCGTCGACGGTCTCGATTCGCGGGACGCGCAGACGTTCCGGGACGGCTGCCGCGAGCACCGCATGCCGCTCGCGGCCGGGGAGATCGAGAACGTCCGTCCCGTCGACGTGCAACACGTCGAACGCGAACAGCGACAGCGCCAACCGCTCGCCCTCGGCAACAGTCGCTGCCCGGGCACCGGTCTC
>JAICMI010000029.1 GCA_025929315.1 Frankiaceae bacterium | reverse complement strand
CCGGTGATCACCCCGATCACTGCTTCGGCGTCGGCGAGCAACATCTCCGCGTCGGTGATCAGCCGGTCCTCGACGCGCAGCTTGTCCACGGCCGCGACAACGTCAGCGACCCGATCAGACAGCACGACGGACACAACACACCCTTCGGAAGGAGGGAGGCGGCCGGTCAACATCCGAAGTGTGTGAACAAGAGTCGCGCGTTACGCGTGTAGGTGGCCGCCACACGTTCGAACACATGTTCGCATAGCACGTGGGTCATGTCAAGTCCCGAACCCGGCGCAACCTAGGGTCATTACGTGGCCGATTTGCCGGAGCTGGTGGCGCCGTACGAGTTCTTGCTGGGTACCTGGCGCGGCGAGGGCGTGGGTGGCTATCCGACGCTGGAGGCTGATTTCCGGTACGGCGAAGAGATGACTTTCGCCTGCTACGGCAAGCCCGTGATCGAGTTCCATAGTGAGTCGTGGTCACTCGACGACGAGCGTCCGCTGGCCCGGCAGACCGGCTTCTGGCGACCGGTCGGCAACGAGCGACTGGAGGTCGTGCTGTCGATCGCATCGGGTCTGGTCGAAGTCTTTTACGGCGAGCTGGTCAACGGACCGGCGGGCGTGCACGTTGAACTGACAAGCGACGTGATCGCCCACACCGAAACCGCCAAGCAGGTTCAAGCCGACAAGAGGCTCTACGCCGTCCGCGGGGGAAAGTTGATGTACGCAATGGAAATGGCTGCAGTCGAGCAGCAGCTCCAGGCCCACCTGTCCGCTGCGCTGGACCGCGTCAGCTGATGCGCCGTCTCGTCACCGCGTTCGCGGCGCTGTCCCTCTGTCTCCCGCTCAACGCGTTCGCCGGCACCACGATCAAGGCGACGGACGGCCTCGCGGGCGGGCAGGTCACCACTACCGGCTTCGACAAGTGCGCGGCTCCGCCGTCGAGCGCGCTGCGGTCGTGGCTGGCATCGCCCTACCGCGCCGTCAACGTCTACATGGGCGGCAACAACCGCGCGTGCGCGGACCAGCCTGAGCTCTCCACCCAATGGCTCGCAACGGTCACGTCGAACGGCTGGTCGGTCATCCCGACCTATGTCGGCTCCCAGGCGCGCTGCTCGACCAGCACCAAGACCGACAAGATCACGTCAACCACCGCGGCGGAGCAGGGCACCGCGGAGGCCGATGACGCCGCCACGCAGATGACCGCTCTCGGCATGTCGGCGTTCGCCAACAACCCGATCTACTTCGACATGGAGCCCTACCACGTCGGCAGCGGATACAAGACCTGCGACAACGCCGTCCTGACCTTCCTCGACGCGTGGTCGCGAGAGCTGCACGTCAAGGGTTATCTGTCCGGTGTCTATGGCACGACCAACACCGTCATGAAGCAGCTCGTGACCAGGTCCGGTGATGCGACCTTCCAGCAGCCGGATGACATCTGGTTCGCCAACTGGGACAACAACCCCGCGACCACCGGCTACAGCGCCATCCCCGACGATCTCTGGGTCGGGCACCGCATCCACCAGTACCGCGGCGGTCACAACGAGACGTTCAACAACAACGTCTTCAACATCGACAACGATGCGATCGACGGAGACGTCGTCCTAGCCCAGACGCCGACAGCGCCGCAAGGACCGCCCTACCACTATGCAGCTGCACCCGTGGCCGGCACCACGTTGAAGGAACGCAGCACCCCCGAGACCACACCGGACAACAAGACCGGCGTCACCTATGCGACCGGCACCGACCTTCCGATCGTCTGCCAGACCGTCGGCGAGGACATCGACGGCAGCGTGGTCTGGGACCAGCTCTCCGACGGCGCATTCGTCGCCGACCTGTTCACGACGACGACCGGCGGGCTGACGTTCACCGCGGGCATCCCGCGATGTGACACCACTCCGCCCACCGCAGCGATACGGCCGCTCAAACCGGCGACCAAGCTTTCCCACAAGACGATCCGATGGTCGGGCACCGACGACGCCTCGGGCGTCGCGTCGTACGACGTCCGCTATCGCACCGCCACCTGGGCCGACGACTTGAGCCGCTTCCATCGACTGCTCACCGCCACGACGACGACGTCGACCTCCATCGCGCTCCAGCGCGGCAGCCGCTACTGCTACGAAGTGCGTGCCGTCGACGGCTCCGGCAACGTCAGCGCCTGGTCATCAGAGGCGTGCATCACCCGTGCACTCGACGATCGCGAGCTCGAGGTGAGCAGCGCCTGGCGACAAGTGACCGGCAAGCGTTACTACGCCCACACGGCCACAGCGACACATGCCGTGGCTGCCCGGCTCAAGCTGTCCCGCGTGCACGTGTCGCTCGTCGGTGTCGTCGCGACGACCGCCCCGCACGCCGGATCGGTCGACATCTATGTCAAGCGTCGGCTCATGGGCACCTTGTCACTTCATTCCGCCACCCACGCGGAACGTCAGATCCTCCTGCTGCCCGCCTTCTCGCCTCGAGTCGGCAAGGTCAAGCTCGTGACTACCCAGGAGGATGCACTCGTCCGCATCGACGGGCTCGTCGTCGGCTGACCGCCGTCAGGACGCGAGCTCGACGACGACGTCGTCGACCGGGGCGGGACGGGCAAAGAAGTAGCCCTGCAACCGGTCGCAACCAAGCTCGCGCAAGAGCTGGTACTGCTCTCGCGTCTCTACCCCTTCGGCGACGCTGGTGAGTGACAACGACCGTGCCAGCTGGATGATCGTCGCGACCAGCGACACGGCGGCTGAGTCCTCTGTGATCGAGTCGATGAACGATCGGTCGATCTTCAGCTCGTCGATACGAAACGCCCTGAGGTAGGACAACGACGAGTAGCCCGTCCCGAAGTCGTCGATCGCCAAGCCAACTCCGAGCGCGCGCAGCTCTGTGAGCCGCTGCATGCTGCCTTCGGCATGCATGAGGACGCTTTCGGTGATCTCGAGCATCAACCGGCCAGGGGCAAGGCCCGACTCTTGAAGAGCCCGGGACACCTGCGGCACCAGGTCGTCATCGAGGAGCTGGCGCGCCGACAAGTTGACGTTGACGGACAAATGCTCGGGCCAGGCCATGGCATCCATGCAGGCGCGCTGCAGGATCCACTCGCCCAGGCCGACGATCAGCCCTGAGGCTTCCAGTGCGGGAATGAACTCACCCGGGGCGACGAGCGCGTTGTCTCGTCGCCAGCGAACGAGGGCCTCCATCGCGACAACCGTGCCGTCGCAGGCGCTGACGACCGGCTGGTAGTGCAGCACGAACCGCTGGTCGTCTATCGCCGCGCGCAGTGCGGCGGTCACCTCGAGCTCGCGCATCGCGTCGACGTGCATCTCGGGTTCGAACATGCGGAAGCATCCACCGCCGGCCGCCTTGGCGCGATACATCGCCATGTCCGCGTTACGCAGCAGCTCGCCCGCGCCCAGGCCGGGATCGCCGGCGGCGATGCCGATGCTGCCGGTGACGTCGACCGACTGGCCGGACAGCTCCAGCGGCTGGGCCACGGCCTCGAGCAGTCGAGTCGCGTGCCTCTCGGCGCGGCCCGACGAGCACTGTTCGAGCAGGATCGCGAACTCGTCGCCACCGAGCCGGGCGACCGTGTCGCCTGACCGCACCGCTTCCTGCAGCCGATGAGCGACGGCGACCAGCAGGTCGTCGCCGACCGCGTGTCCGAGGCTGTCGTTGACCAGCTTGAAACGGTCGAGGTCCAGCAGGAGCACGACCGGCCCCGCCGCGTCGTCGCGCCGGCCCAGCGCGTGCTCGACGCGGTCATAGAACAACGCGCGGTTGGACAGCCCGGTGAGGCTGTCGTGGAAGGCCTGGTGCCGCAGCTGCCCCTCGAGTGCGTTGCGGTCGGTGATGTCCAGTGCGGCGACGAGAACGGCGTCGCGCCCCGCGAACAGCAACCGGTGCGAGCTGACGTCAACGTCGATGACGCGGCCGTCAGCGAGCCGGTGCCGCCAGCCAGTGGTCTCCCGCGCCATCTGCTCGGACGCTGCCGCGGCGAGCATCCGATCCACGTCCTCAGGCGGGCGGATGTCCAGAATCGACATCGTGAGGAACTGCTCGCGGCTGTAGCCGTAGTGGCGGACAGCTGCCTCGTTCACCTCGAGGAACCGGTAGCTGCTCGTCTCGTACACCCACATCGGCTGTGGGTTGGCGGAGAACAACAGCCGGAAGCTCGATTCACTGTCGGCGATGGCTTGGGCTGCGCGCGTTTCGGCAGTGATGTCACGCGCAATTCCGGCGACCGACACGACGTCGCCGGCGGAGTTGCGCACCGGGGAGAGGGAGAGCGAGACGTCGAGCAGCTCGCCGTCGCGCCGACACCGTTGTGTCGTCACCCGGTTGATGCTTTCGCCGCTTGCGACGTGCTCGATCATCGACGCGAGCTCATTCACGCGATCGTCGGGGATGATCCGGCAGATGTTCTTCCCGATCATGTCGCCGGCGCTGTAGCCGTACATCGCCTCCGCGGCGCCGTTCCACGACAACACCGTCCCGTCGAGGGCCTGACCGACGATGGCGTCGGACGAGGACTCCACGATGGCCGCGAGCCGGCGTTGGATCGAGTAGGCGCGGTGCCGTTCGGTGACGTCCGCGAGGTTGACGACCAGTCCGCCGACAGCGGGTAGGTCGAGCAGGTTGCGGGCAACCGCCTCGCACCAGCGCCAGGTGCCGTCCTTGTGCTGCAGCTGCAGCTCGACGCGACACGTGACCTGGGGGTCGGTCAGCAAGCTGCCGAGCACCCGCCCGATCTCGTGCACGAACTCTGGGTGTACGTAGTCCATGCCGTTGGTGCCGGCCCGCTCGTCGGGCGCGTATCCGAGGATCGTCGTGATGCCCGGGCTTTCCCAGAGGATCTTCGCCTCGGCGTCGACGACCATGATCGCGTCGGCCGAGTTCTGCACCAGCGCGCGGAACCGTTCCTCGTTGCTGCGCAACTCCGCCTCGGACGACCGCACCCGCTCGGCGACCAGCGAGGCGCACTCGCCGATGAGCAGGAAGACGGGGATCGCGTAGGTGAGCGACGAGACCACCTCGTCGACGTCGCCGACGAACAGCGCGGGTACGACGTAGGCCGCGAGCATGCCCGGCGTCACGGCGAGGGTGGTCCAGCGCGGGTGCATGAGACCGACCCAGGCCGCAACGACGAAGAAGAAGACGCCGTAGCGGTAGCCCTCCGCACCGGTCGCCCAGTTGTGCAGACCGATGAGGGCAAACGCCAGCGGAACGAGCCAGAGGGTTCGCGCCCGTGGCCAGGCATGCCACGGCATCGCCATCATCACGACACCGCTCAGGCTTGCGAGCAGGCCGATGGCGGCGATGGTCAGGGGATGGGCGTGGGCCTCGCCGGCCAGCGGGGCGCTCGCTGCGACGAGCAGACCGCAGAGAATGAAGAGGACGGCGGACAGCGCACCGGCTGACTGCGTCGACCCGAGGTCGCGCATGCCGATGTGCCGCAAGGCCCCTTGGGCCCGCACCCACCGCATAAGGCCTTATCGACAGGTTGTCGCGGTTCTTGTCCCCGCCTCGGAAATTAGTCCGTTCGGGCTACTGGGCTCATAGCCCGCTGGGCGGGCAGCAGGTCCTCGTCGTAGGCGAACATCGGTGTGATCCGGTCGCTCTCCAGCAGCCGCGTGATGTGGGCGGCCGGCTGCGGTGTCGTGAAGAAGAAGCCCTGCGCGAGCTCACAGCCCAGCCGGCGCAGCGCGCGCAGCTGGTCGAGGTTTTCGACGCCCTCGGCGATCGTGGTGAGTCGCAGCGCGCGCGCCATGCCGGTGACCGCCGCAACGATCGCGGAGTCGTCGCCGTCGACAGCGAGACCGTCGACGAATGACCTGTCGATCTTCACCGCGTCGACGGGCAGTCGCTTCAGGTAGGACAGCGACGAGTAGCCGGTGCCGAAGTCGTCGACAGCGAGGCGGACCCCGATCTCGCGCAGTGACGACAGCGCGGTCACTGCGCCTTCAGCGTCCTCGAGCAGCGCGGACTCGGTGATCTCCAGGCCCAGCTGGGACGGCTCGATCCCGTGTCGTCGCAAGCCGTCCGCGACGAGGTCGACGAGCGCCGGGTCGCCGAGCTGTCGCGCTGAGATGTTCACCCACACAGCCAGCGGTGCGCCGTCGTAGCGCGCGGCCTTCCACTGCGCTGCCTCGCGCAGGGCGGTGTCGAGCACCCACGCCCCGATGCCGGAGATCTGGCCCGTCTGTTCGGCGAGCGGGATGAACTCGGCCGGCGGGACCAGCCCACGTTCCGGGTGATGCCAGCGCACCAGCGCCTCGACCGCCGTGATCTGGCCGCTGCGCAGGTCGACCTCGGGCTGGTAGACGACGCGGAACTCCTCCTCGTCGAGTGCGCGGTGCAGGTCGTTCGCCGTACGAAGCCGGTTGACCGCGTGCGCCCGGTAGTCCTCGCTGAACAGCTCGCTGCGCGCCCGCCCCTTTTCCTTCGCGCGGTGCTGGGCCACGTCGGCGTCGCGCAACACCGTGTCCGGCGTCGCAAGTGTCTCGTCGGTGCCGGACAGGGCGATGCCGATGGAGAAGGAAAGGAACACTTCGTCGCCGTCGAGCTGGATGGGTGCCGTCATCGACTCGGAGATGCGGTCGGCAACAGTGAGGGCGTCCGCGCTGCCCCGGACGTCGGTGACGAGCACGCCGAACACGTCGCCGGCGAGACGCGCGATGAGGTCGTTGGGACCGACGATCGACTGGAGGCGCTGGGTGACGAGACGCAGGACGAGGTCGCCGGAATCGTGCCCGAACGAGTCGTTGACGAGCTTGAAGTGGTCGAGATCCAGCAGCAGCATGGCGACCTGCCCGTCGCGCGCGAGCGCCGCTTCCATTGCCTCGCCCAGTGTTTGCACCAGCACTGTGCGGTTGGGCAGACCCGTCAGCGGGTCATACAGCGATGCCTGGGCGAGCTGTTCTTCGAGGACGCGCCTCTCGGACAGGTCGCGCGTGATGGTCGAGTAGTAGTTGATCGAGCCGTCGGTAAGACGATGCGCAATGAGCACCTGTGACACAGGCATCTCGGTGCCGTCGGGCAGCACCATGTCGATCTCACCGCTCCAGACGCCTTGCTCGTTGGCGGTGGTCAACGCTTCGCGCAGGAACCACTTGCGCGACGAGGGCGGGTAGACGTCGATGGCTCGCATCTGCTGCAGCTGCTCATCGGTCGTGATGCCGTAACGGGCTCGCGCGGCGGCGTTGGCGTAGGTGAACCGACCTTCGGTGTCGACCATGGCGACGAGGTCCGAGGTCGCCTCGAGGATCTCGGAGTAGCGCCTGAGGTCTCCGACATATCTCGTCTCGTCGGTCACGTCGACCGTCGAGCCGATCCAGCCCGTCAGCTCGCCGTCGGAGTCGCACACGGGGCGGGCGTCGACCGTGACCCAGCGCAACTCGCCGTCGGTCAGGCGCTTGATGCGGAAGCTGACATGCACGTCGCGCTTGGCGGCGGCACCGGCCCTCCACGCTGCCTTGACGATGAGCATGTCTTCGTCGTGCACGAGCCACGTCCGTGGCTCACTGCTGGGCTCGGAGCTCGTGTCGCCGGTGATCTCGATCAGCCGCGGGTTCGCATAGATCCGCTGGAAGTCGACACCCATGTGAAAGATGCCCGCCGGGACGGTTTCGGCCAGCCGGCGCAGTCGCGACTCGCTTTCCGCCAGCCGGGCGGTGGTCTCAGCGAGTCGCCGGCGCGAGCGGAAGAGCACGCCTCCGAGCGTACGGCGACCTTGAACGGCCATTAGCCCGAACGCCGCATTCAGGGTCGGCCGTTCGGTGGCCGAAACATCATCTGTCACTACTTTCACTCACCGGGCAAAGGGGACGTACCAGCATGCGTAGGGCATCGGGACTGGCCGTCGGGCTGGTCGTCGTGCTCGGCTTCTCGTCGTTCGCGGCGGCCGAGGCGACGGCGTCGACGTCCGCGGGGCCGGTTCTCACCTGCGCCACGGTCGCCGAGGGCGCCCACGGGCGCGCGGTGGTCTCCATCCAGACGGTCGTTCACGCAGACCCTGACGGTGACTTCGGTCCGTTGACGACGGCCGCGGTGAAGGCCTGGCAGAAGCGTCACGACCTCGACCCGACCGGCGCCGTCGACGCCGCGACCTGGGACGCAATGCCCGCGCGCGTGTCCCGCGTCGCCTGCGGGCAGCAAGCCCACGGAAGCGGTGTCACGGCCACCTGTGCCCACCTCAAGGCCGGCGCGAGCGGTTTGGCGGTGACCGTGCTTCAGAAAGCGGTCGACGCCGACGTCGACGGGCAGTTCGGCCCCGCGACGGCGGCCGCCGTACAGAGGGCTCAGACGGACGCCAAGCTCAAGGCGAGTGGTGTCGTCGGGCCGGCGACCTGGGCCGCGCTGGGCCTGACCGGTACGCCGGTCTGCCAGCTGAAAGCCGCGTCGACCGCTCCGGGTACGACGCCGACGCCTGCACCGAGCGCGTCGCCGTCCCCGTCACCATCCCCCGCGCCATCGTCGAGCCCGGTGCCAACGCCGGCTCCGTCGCCGACGCATCTCACGAAGAAGCAGCGCGCGCATCTGCGGGCCGTGCAGGCGATCGCCGACCAGGTGACCAAGCTCGCGGCCGCGTTGCTTGACCACCCCGGCACCTCGACGGACCCGGTCGCACTGAAGGCACTGGCCTTCGCGGACAAGCAACAGGGCAAGCCCTACCAGTGGGGCGGTGACGGCCCCAAGTCCTATGACTGCTCGGGCCTCGTCATGGCGTCGTACCTGCACAGTGGTCTGACGCTGCCGCGCGTGGCCGCCGACCAGTACGCCTCGGCACCGACCGTGCCGCTCGACCAGGCACAGCAGGGTGATCTGCTGTTCTACGCGAGCGACCTGACCGACCCTTCCACGATCTACCACGTCGTCATGTACGCCGGCGGCGGCGACATCATCGACGCGCCCTACACCGGTGCGTTCGTCGGCACCCGGCCGCTGTGGACCAGGAACCTTCTCCCCGTCGCAGTGCGTCCGGTGACCCAGCTGACGCTGCCGCTTCGCCCGGGTCAGTCCGGCTGGGCGGTGGGCCAGCTGCAGCAGGAGCTCAACCGGCACGGTGCCGGCCTGTCCGTGGACGGCGGCTACGGTCCATCCACGCTCGACGCGGTCAAGGCCTGGAAGGTAGCCCACAAGCTGCGCGCCAGCGGCCTGGTGAACCGCAGCACCTGGCTGACCTTCGGCTGACGCGCTCGTCCCCAGGCCGGACCGGGTTGTCCGGTTGGCGACAGGCCCGGGCGTAATGCGCCACCCCGCAGACACGGACGGTTAGGCTCTTGTGCGGGGGTTGGCGGAGGAACAGACGTGAGCACCAAGGGCGTCCAGCAACGGGCGACATTGGCACCAGCAGCAGAGAGCGCGCGCATAGCGCGGCGGCTCGTGACCGACGTACTCACCAGTGTTGGCGGCGACGAGCTCGTCGACAGCGCCACGCTCCTCACCTCCGAGCTCGTGACCAACGGCATCGTCCACGCCCACACCGACCTTCAGATCGTCGTCGAGGCGACGGCGACGTGGGTGCGGGTCGAGGTCATCGACGGCAACCCGCAGCTGCCCTCGCGACGGGAGTACGGCGAGAGCGCCGTCACCGGTCGCGGCATGGAGATGGTCGAGCTCCTCGCGGACGACTTCGGTGTCGACCCGTTCGAGCACCAGGGCAAGCGCGTCTGGTTCCGGCTCGGCGAAGTGCCCGGCACACCGATCACGCCAGCAGGCCCGGTGCCAGCCGCCGAGCCTGCCCGCGCCACGACCACTGTGCAGCTGCAGGCGACGCCGGTGACCCTTTACTGCGTCTGGCAGCAGCACGCCGATGCTTTGCTACGGGAAGCGACGCTGCTCACACTTGAAGACGGCGGCGAGCAACCGGAGGAGTATCCACTCGCCGGCAGCGCACTCGCAGTGTTGGCAGACGCCGCGAGTGACGTCTTCGCGATGCGTGACTCCGACGTGGCCGTCGCCGACATCACCGTGGAGCTGCCGGCCGACAGCATCGGCTGGTTCCCGATCCTTCGCGATCTGCTCGGTCGTGCGACGTTGCAGTCGCTGTCCGGCAAGCTGCTGACGCCGCCATCCTTGCCCGAGATCATCGCCGTACGCCGATGGGTGTGTGACGAGGTTGCGCGGCAAGCGGCCGGCCTGCCCCCGTCCCCGTGGGTCGACCAAGTGGCTGAGCTGCCCGATCTGCCGGAAGCGCCCGCCGCGGTCATCGACGAGGTCCGCGCCGCGAGCGTCGCACAGGTAGCGGCGGACACGACCAACCGCATCATCGCGGTCAGCGGCGCGGCGGCGGAGCTGCTCGGCTGGACAGTCGAGCAGCTTGAGGGTCACCGTCTGGTGGCGATCATCCCGTCGCGGTTGCGCGACCGGCACGTGGCCGGCTTCACCCGGCATTTGCTCGAAGGCAGCAGCCGCATCCTCGGCAAGACGGTCCGGGTGCCGGCGCTGCGTCGCGACGACACCGAGGTCGAGATCGACCTGCTCATCGAGCACAGGACCGACGTCGCGACCCGCGGACTCTTCGTAGCAACGCTCACACCGGTGGAGTGAGCAAATCGCTTCATCCGGCCGTGACCGTGAACCACACTGTCTTGCCGGAGCCACGCGGCGCCAGCTGACATCCCCACTTGGTCGCCAGCATTTCGACGAGTTGCAGGCCGCGCCCGGACGGCTCGGCCGGGCCGGGGTGACGTAGGACGGGAGCGGCCGATGAGTCGTCCCTCACCGCGACCGCAACACAGTCGCCGAGGCATTCGATGACGACGGTGATGATGCCGCCTGCGTAGCGCACCGCGTTGGTGACGAGTTCGCTGATGAGCAGGGCAGCATCGCGCACGGCCGATTCGGCGAGGTGACGGCAGGTCTCCGTGAGCGCGCGCCGCGCCTGGCCGGCCGCGGCCGGCCGCGCGGTCAGGCGCAGCGTGAGTGACGGCTCTTGCGACGACACGGGATCCCCCAGCTAGCTTCTTAGCTGACTCTCAGGGCATGCCCGATCGGTGGCCCAGACCACGTGGCCTGCGGTGACAACTCGCATACCGCGTCGCACATGGCTGTCACTATTCGGCAGGAACAACAGTCGGATGCCACTGCGCGCGAGACACCGATCGACTTTGATCGGCAAGGCAGTGCAGCGCGGCCAGCGTCGTTCGGACAGCTCGGCTCCGCTGTAGCGGACGTAGGCGACCGTGCCGGCCGTCGGTTCCCACGCCAGCGCAGCGTTGCCACCGAAAACCGACGTCACGACCGCGGGCGCGCGGTGCACCGTGCCTGCCGGCGGAGGTTGCGCCGTCACCTTCCAGTCGTCCAGCGCGCCCGTGCGGGCCACGCCCGTGAAGACGAGCCCGCCGAGGACACGTCCGGCGGCGCCGAGCTGGCCGGCGTCGTACCGCATCTACCGGATAATGACGGGCTCGGCCGGCACCGTGACCGTCAGCCGGTAGCCGGCGACATTGCTCCCGACCGGTCGGCCGCGGCGGATGTGAACGAACCTGCGCAGTGTGTCGCTGAGCCAGGGCCGGCGCAGCCCAGATGACGTCTGTCCACGCTCGAGGGGCGGCCGATCGACCTACCTCCGCGTTACATGTCCCTCTCGGTAAGGACAGGTTCGTAGCGGCGGAGACATATTCAAGCGCGTTCCTTCACAGAACATTCACGTAGGACCTATGTCCTGAAACGTCCCGTTTTTGTGGCGCGCTTAGCGTGCGGCAGGACGGAGACACCAGACCGTCGCCCCATGAACCCGGCCGATCCGAAAGAAACCATGCGCCTGGACATCGTCATCCCCGCCCACAACGAAGAGCACCGCATCGATCCCACTCTGACCGCCTACCGAGCCGTCATCTCCGACCCCGACGCTCGTTTCATCGTCGCCCTCGACGACTGCTCCGACCGCACCGCAGAGATCGTCGCCCAGCACGCTCAGGCCGACTCTCGCGTCGTCGGTCGTCGCTTTCCGAAGCTCGGCAAGGGCGGCGTCATCATGGAAACCTTCCGACGTAGCGACGCCGACCTGTTGGCTTTCGTCGACGCCGACTGCGCCACGCCGCCGGCTGAGCTGCAGCGTCTCGCAGAGACCGCAACCGACAACGGGGTCGACGTCGCTATCGCCACTCGCTGGCACCCGAGCGCGGTACTGCCGGCGCGACGGTCGTCCAAGCGTCGATTGGCGAGCGTGCTCTTTGCCTTCGGCGTACGACGCCTCTTTCGCGTGCCCTTCCGCGACACCCAGTGCGGTGCGAAGGTGCTGCGCCGGCAGCTCGTCGAGCGCGTCGTACCTCTGCTCTCCAGTCGCGACCTGCTCTTCGACGTCGACCTGCTCGTCACCGCGCGGCGGCTCGGATTTCGCGTCGCTGAGGTACCGACCGTCTGGGTCGACCAGCCGGGATCCACCATCGGGTTGGGCCGTGACAGCAAACGCATGGCCGCGTCACTCCTGCGTCTGTGGTTGCACCACCGGGTCTTGCCGGTCACACCTCCGACGGCCTACCCGGATGAGCCGGTCATCGGCTCGGTGTCACGCCCCGCGCCGGAAACGCCCACGCCGGAACAGCGTGAGAGTTCCCATGTCAACTGAGCACTCGACGGACGTGTGTCTGATCGCTCCCTATCCCAGCCTCGGCATCGTCCACGGCGGGGCGAGCGGCGTGGCTTCCTACACCGCCAACCTCGCGCGCGCTCTCGCCGACGAGGGGGCGCGGGTCACCGTTGTCGCGCCCGAGCTGTCGAGCGAGCCGCCCGTCGCCACCGACGGTGACGTGCAGGTGGTGCGTGCATTTCGCGCCGGCCCGCGCGCGTTGCCGACCGCGATGGCGGCAGCGCGAGCCACGCGCGCAGGCGTCATCCACCTACAACACGAGCTGTTCCTCTACGGCGGTCCGAGCGCCATGCCTGGTCTGCTCAGCGCCCTTCGCAACCGGCGGCGCCCGCGGGTGTCGCGTCAAGTCGTCACCATGCACCAGGTCGTCGACCCCCGCGCGATCGACCGTGACTTCGTCCGGCTGCACCGCATTGGCGTGCCGCAACAGGCTGCCCGCCTGGCCATCAGCACGATGCAGCGTTCGATCCCTTCCGTCAGTGACGCGGTCATCGTGCACGAGCCGGCGTTCGCCCAGCATGTGCCCAACGCCGTCGCGGTGCCGCATGGTGTCGAGACACCGGCGACGTCGCTCGACCGGGCGCAAGCGCGCCTGGAGCTCGGACTCGACCCCCAGCGCCTGGTCGCGCTGTGCTTCGGTTTCTTGGCGCCGTACAAGGGGTTGGAGACGGCCATCGGGGCCGCGCGCATCGCCGGCGACGACGTGCAACTCGTCATCGCCGGTGGCGAGCACCCGCGGCTCGAGCGGCGGCATGGATACGCCGCGGCGCTCCGCCAGACGCATCACGACGTCGCGCGATTCACGGGATTCGTCGACCATGACGACGTTGCCCGGTGGTTCTGCGCTGCCGACGTCGTGCTGCTGCCCTATCCGATGCCGCATGCAAGCAGTGGCGCCCTCGCACTTGCACTGGCTTATGACGTGCCGGTGTTGGCGTCGGCACCTATGGCGCGCACGTGTGGGCTTCCGGCCACGCTGGCGTTCAACAACGCGGATGATCTCGGCGCCCGACTGCAACGTCTCGCACGGAAGCCGGGTGCGCTCGACGAGCTGCGCGTCGGCGTCGCGGGCTTGCGCGCCGAGCGCACGTGGGATGCCGTCGCCCGCCGGCATCTCGACCTCTACGCGGGGTTGGTGGCGTGATGACACCACGCGTTCTCTTCATCGGTGGCTATGGCCGGTGCGGCAGCACCCTGCTCGACCGAATCATCGGCCAGACCGATGGGTTCTTCTCCGCCGGCGAAGTGCGTCACCTCTGGCAAGAAGGTCTGGAGGAGGATCGCCGTTGCGGTTGTGGGAAGCGCTTCTCTGCCTGCCCGCTCTGGCGGCGGGTGATGGAGCGGGCGTTTCCGGCCGGTCTCGATCGAAGCAGGCTGCGTCAGCTCCGGCAGCGGGTCGATAGGCCCGAACGCATCCCGCAAATCCTGGCCGGACAGCCCGCGTCGTTCCGTCGCGACCGCGACGAATACGCCGACATCCTGCGTCGCCTGTACGCGGCGATACATGAGGTCACTAGTAACCGCGTGATCGTCGACTCGTCCAAGGACGTGTCGCACGGCTGGCTGCTCACGCAGGCCGGCATCGACCTCAGCGTCGTGCACCTCGTCCGCGACAGCAGGGCAGCCGCTTACTCCTGGCAGCGACGGAAGTTCAACCCCGGCACCGACGCTGACATGCGACGCTATCGGCCACTGCGCGCGGGACTCGAATGGCAGTCCATCAACGCGCTCACGCATGCTCAGCGCCACACTCGCGTGCCATTCCTGCGCCTGAGGTACGACGACTTCGCCGCCGACCCGGCCGCCAGTGTCGACCGCGTCATCGCACTCACGGGTGAGTCGGCGCGACCGGTGTTCGACGGCCCGACGATCGAACTGGCTCCCAATCACATGGTGGCCGGCAATCCCAACCGTTTCACGGCGGGCGCGGTCACGGTGGCGCAGGACGACGAATGGCGCGCTCACATGCGGCCGGCATCTCGGCTCACCGTCAGTGCGCTGACCTGGCCGGGACTGTACCGCTACGGCTTCCGACGTGCAGTCGACGCAGAGGCGGTCGCCTCATGACCAGTGACGTCCTGCTCGTCGCAGATGTCGGCCGCGGATCGCTCAGTGGTGAGGCGGTGTTGACAGCGTTTCGGCGCGGCCTGTCGGAGCACTCGCTCGTTGTCGCCAACGCCGACTCCTGGCCGGTGCTCAACCGTGCTTTGCGGCGCAGCCGGGCTGTTGTGTTCGCGGGCGGACTGCTGTTCCGGTCGAGCACGCAGCTGCGCCGTGCACTTGCATTGGCGACCTCGGCGCGCCTGACCGGGCGCACCGTCTGTGCCGTCGTCGCGGTCGGCTCGGGACGCCATGACCGCACAGCTGCTGTAATGGCCCGCGGCCTCGCCCGCCAGACAGACATGCTGGTCGTACGCGACGACGCGTCCGCGCATGCGCTGATGGCAATGGGGATGCCGGGTCCCATTCGGGTCGGGGCCGATGTTGCGTGGACGTTGCTCGACAGCGTGGGGTCGGCCGCGGGTGAGACTCGCTCCGGTGGGGTCATGATCGTCGAGCCGTCGCCGCCGACACTGTCCGACGACCTCACCGATCGACTGACCGCGGTCACGGCGGTCCTCCCACATGACACTGCTGTCGTCGACGCCGGCATTGATCTGGCCGGTTTGGCACGGCGGCTGGGCGATGCCCGGCTCGTTGTGTCGCGCGAGTTTCATGTCACTGCGGCCGCGGCCGCTGCCGGCGTACCCGTGTTGACCGTCGCGGACGACAGCTCGGCCAGAATGCTCGCTGACCGGCTTGACCAGCCGTGGGTGACGCGTAGCGCCCCTCGTTCCGAACTCGAGCAGGCGTTGCAGCGTGCGCTCAGCGTGCCCGCGCCCGCGCGCGCCGTTGTGCAAGCCGAGATCGCTGCCGCCGAGGAAGTGTTCGGGTTGCTGAGGCTCGTGCTGACCGGCGGCCAAATGTCGGCCGACAGCATCAGCGGTCTGCGGTTGGAGTCCGCATGGTGAGCCGGACGCTTATCCGCACGAACGGTCACATCGCAGCCGACCCGGTGACCGTCTTCGTTCCGTCGAAGGCGAAGGCGCCTTCTGTGCGCCGGCTCGTCGGCGAGCAGATCGCGGTGCTTGCCGGGCAGGGCATCAGCGGGCTCGGCAACTTCGCGTTCTTGCTGGTCGCGTTGCGCTGGTTGCCGGCGCAGTCGTTCGCCGCGCTGGCGACCTTCATGGCGCTGTATCTGCTGGTCCAGCTGCCCGCGAACGGGCTGTCTGCCGGGTCGTCGATGCTGGCGGGCGCGCGAACGCGGCGTACCCCCGTGGTCGCCGGCCTCGCCGGCGGTGTCGCGCTGGCCGCCGCCGCGCACTGGCTCGCCGCACCTCTGCATCTGCCGGTCGCGCTGCTCGTGCTGCTGGCCGCGTCGCTGGTCGCGACACCGAAGCTCGCGCTGTGCCGCGGCCGGCTCTATGGCGAGACGCGGCCGGTCGCGGTGGCGGGGACGCTGGTGATCGAGCCGGCGGTGCGGCTGACGGCCGGGCTGGCGTTGCTGTCGGCGTTCGGTGTCGTCGGCGGCGCGGTTGGCGTGGTGCTCGGCGGCTACGGGGCGTTGCTGCTTTCGTGGCGGCTGACTCGGCGCAGGAGTGAGGGCATGGAGTCGACGAGTCCCGCCCCGGCTCGGATGCCCTGGCCGGCGGTCGTCGGATTCCTCGGCTTCGCGATCGTGCAGAACCAGGACTTGGTCTTTGCGAACGGGCTGCTGACGCCGTCGAAGGCTGGAATGTTCGCCGCACTCTCGACGTTGGGGGGCATCGCGGCGTTCGCAACGGCCAACATCCCGCTCGTGCTGCTACCGCGAACGGGCGGAGATGCATCGCGGGCCCGGCACGCGACTGCGGTCGCGCTCGGCCTTGCCGCCGCGATCGGCGCCGCGTTGGTGATTGCGGTGGCGGTCGTGCCCGAAAGCGCACTCGCGGCGTTGGTGGGGGAGCGCTACGTCGGTATCGCCGGCATCGCGGTGCTCTATCTCGCAGCGATGGCGCTGCTCGGCGTCGCGCGGGTGCTGGGCGCGAGACTGCTAGCGCTCGGGCGCGGCCCGCTCGTCACGGTGGTCGTCGCAGCTGCGGTGGCGCTGCAGGCGGGCGGCATCTGGGTCGCGCCGCGAACGGTGCGGGGCGTCGCAGTCGCCACCTTCATCGCGGTCTTGGCGATGACGGCCGCCTTCGCGATTGCGACCGTTGGACTTGTCAGGACGCCCACGCGGCGGCTGTCCCGCCTCGCCCTGACAAGTTGGGTGCAGCGGATGTCCTGGCCGGCGGTGGCACTCGTCACGGCGCTCACAGGTGTCGGGGTGGCAGTTCGCCTGTTCATCACTCGAGGTTTGTGGCTCGACGAGGCCACAAGTGTCATGCAGGCACGCATGCCCTTCGGTCAGATGCTGCATGCGCTAGAGACGACCGACGTGCACCCGCCCGGCTACTTCGCGATTCTGTGGGGCTGGGTGCGGATCTTCGGCACGGGCCCGCTGTCGGTCCGGATGCCGTCGATCATCATCGGTGCCGCCGTTGTGCCAGTGCTCTACTGCATGGGCCGCGACCTCTACGGGAAGCGCACGGGCCTGGTCGCCGCCGTGTTCGGCGTGGTCGCGCCGCAGCTGGTCTGGTACAGCCAGGAAGCGCGCATGTATGGCCTGTTCATCCTGCTGGCGACGTTGTCCGTGTGGGCGCAGCTGCGTGCCTTGCGCGACAACAGCAGCAAGGCATGGGTCGCGCACGGCGCTTTATGTGCAGCGCTCATGTGGACCCAGTACTTCACCGTCTTTGTTGTGCTCGTGCAGCAACTCGCGACGTTGATGGTCTTCCTCGCGCGTCGCAGACGGCGGGTCCCCGTCCGTGCAGACCTGGTCAAGTGGCTGGCCGCGATGACGGTCTTCGTCGTACTCGTCGCGCCACTCGTGCCGTTTGTGTTGCACCAGTACGACGCCAATCAGGCCGCTGGGCGCGGATTCGGTGCGGGAGCCAACAGGGCTCGCCAGGTCACGCAGCCCGGGTCCGGGTTGTCGCCTTACGTCGTTCTCGCAAACCTGCTGTGGGCTGTGTGGGGCTACCACTCCACGAAGGTGATGACGGCGCTCGGCGCTTTGTGGCCGGCCGGCATGCTGCTCGCGCTCGGTCTGCTGGGTCGCGGAAGGTCGCGGTCGACGCAGCTGGTGCTCGCCGTAGCGATCCTGCCGATTGCGGCGATGTTTGCTCTGGGTGAGGAGAAGCGCTTTCTGTTCGACCTGCGCTACTTCATCGCATGCGTGCCGCTGCTGTTACTTGCGACGGCTCGTGCCGTGACGAGCTGGCCGCGCTCTCGCGTGGGCGTTGCTGTGCTGGCCACGGCGGTGTCAGGAACGCTGGTCGCGGGACTCGCGGATCAGCAGTTCAACGGCGACAACCCGCGTCGCTACGACTTCCAGCCGGCTCTCACGCAGATCGGTGCGGCTGCTGGGCCCGATGACAAGGTTGTGCTGGCGCCTGCTTATCTGCGGCCGCTGGTGAGCTACTACCAGCCGGCGCTGCACAGCGTCGATCAGCGAGCGATGGCGGGCACGACGGTGCGTCTCACCGAAAACGCCCACCACGTGTTCGTTCTCGGCAGCTTCTTCGACGTGGGTGGTGAGCGGGCGCAGATCGTCGCGTTACTGCACCACCTGGACCGCACGCGTGAACGTCTCCATACGTGGCGGTTCGCCAATGTGAGGGTTTGGGAGTACGGATGATGGGAGACCCGCGGCTCGGCCCGGTGCCGTGGCGGGCCGATGAGACTCCGCGTAGTCGATGGGCGACGCGTGCGCTGTTGCTCGCTGCGGTTGCTGTGTCTGTCTGGTACTTCGCCTGGCTGCTGCAACCGGCGCGCGTCGGTACGCCGGTCTTGTACGGCCTGCTCGTTGCTGCCGAGCTCTTCAACCTGGTGCAGGCGTCGGGGTTCTGGTGGACGGCATCGCGCGACGCTCCGCGCCGACCGCCTCAACCGCTGCCGGTGACGCGTGACGTCGACGTCCTGATTCCCGTTTACGGCGAGTCGGTCGAAATTGTCGAGCCGACCATTGCCGCGGCTACGCGGATGCGCGGCGCGCGGGTGCACGTTGCGCTGCTGGATGATGGCGACGACCCGGCAATGCGCGCAATGGCCTTTCGGCACGGGGTGCGGTACGTGCAACGACGGGAGCATCAGGGCGCGAAGGCGGGCAACATCAACCACGCTCTTGACGTAACGAGCTCGCCCTATGTGATGGTGCTCGACTGCGATCACGTGCCGAGGCCGGAGTTTCTCGAGCGGACGATGGGATTGTTCGGCGACTCGAAGGTCGCGCTGGTGCAGACGCCGCAGTGTTATGCCAACGCGCGCGACGGTGGCATCGCCGCGTCAGCATGGGCGCAACAGGCCTTGTTCTTCGGGACGATCGCGCGTGGAAAGGACGCCCTGGGCGCAATGTTCTGCGCGGGCACCAACGTCGTGCTTCGACGGCGGGCACTGGAGCAGGTTGGCGGCTTTCCCGAGGACTCGCTGACCGAGGACTTCAAGCTTTCGATCGGCCTGCACGAGGCCGGCTGGCGGACTGCGTATGTGCCCGAGGTTCTGGCGCTCGGTCTGGGTCCGCAGGACATGGCGTCGTACGTCGGGCAGCAGTTGCGCTGGTCGCGGGGTTGCCTGGCGGGCATCGGGACGGCGATGAAGGCCAGGCTGCCGCTGCGGGTGCGGCTGCAGTACCTGTTGTCGTCGATGTTCTTCCTGTCCGGCTGGACCGTGCTGATCTACATGACGCTGCCTGTTGTGCGCATGCTCACGGGTGCGCAGCCCTTGGCGGCAGCGCATGCCGACCAGTTCCTGCTGCACTTCGCGCCGTACTTCTGTTTGGCGTTGGGCGCCGTCGCGCGGGCCGGACGCGGGAGCTACACGTTCGGCGGCTTCGCACTCGCCGCGACGAACTGGTGGGTGCACGTGCTGTCGTCACTCCGGGCGTTGACGCGGCGACCCGCGCAGTTCGTGGTGACGCCGAAACAAGCCGGATCGTCGTGGCAGCCGAGGGCCGTGTGGCCGTCGTTGGTCGCGGTGTGTGTGCTTGTGGGCGCTGCTTGTTATGCGCTCGTGCAGAGCCGCTCACCGTCGGCGCTCAACAACGCCGCCTTTGCCGCGCTGCATGTGACGATCTTGTTGATGGGCGCGGCGCCTGCGCTGCGTCCTCGCCGTCGGCCTTCGGCGTGCGTTGCGACCGAGCCTGTTCGTCGACCTGTTGCTGCTCATGGTGTGCGCGCGAGCTGATCGGCTCCGGCGAGGAGCGGCCGCGCTGTTGGCGGTCGCTGTCGTCGGCCTGTCTGCCGGATGCGGTGGATCGTCGGACTCGTCGTCGCCCGGGCAGCAGTTCCTCGATCGGTATGTGCAGAACGGCGGCGCCGTCGTGCGGAGTGACCAGGGCGGCGACGTCGTGAGCGAAGGTCAGGCCTACGCCATGGTGCTCGCCGACGTCTCGAGCCGGTGGTCGACGGTGCGATCGGTCTGGCAGTGGACGTCAACGCACTTGCAGCGTGCGGATGGGCTGTTGTCGTGGCACGCGAAGGCGGACGGCACGGTCCTCGATCCGGAGTCGGCCGGTGACGCCGATGTGCTTGCCGCCTGGGCGTTGCTCGACTATCGCGGCCCGTCGCCGGACGCGTTGACCGCGGCGGGTAAGCGGTTGGCGTCAGCCGTCTTGGCCCACGAGACCGTGACCGTGGGGAGCCGTGCGGTGCTGGCAGCCGGGCCTTGGGCGGTGACGGCGTCGCCGCCAGTGGTCAATCCTTCGTACTGGATGCCGCCGGTATTCCGTTCGCTGGCAGCGGCCACCGGTGATCAGCGCTGGAAGACGATGGCGGACACGGCCGTGCAGCAGCTGACAGCATTGACCTCAGACGGGCGGCAGCTGCCGCCGGACTGGGCGCAGGTGAAGGGCTCGCGGCTGGTGGCGAGCGGATCGCCGGGCGGGTCGGGGGAGCCTGGCTACGGCCCGGACGCCGCACGGGCGCCGGTCTGGCTGGCTGCGGATTGCACCCAGGCCGCGCGCCAGCTCGGCGCTCGCTTCTGGCCGCTGTTGCGCAGCGAACCGGACGCGACGGCGCGCGACCTGACGGGGTCGGTACGCGACAGCAACCCGGCGCCGCTGTCGGAGGTCGCGGCTGCGGCGACCGCCCGTGCTGCCGGCGCTGATGGTTCGGCCTCGCGCGCGATGACGGATGCGGCGAGATTGGCCCGGGACCACCCGACGTATTACGGCGACGCATGGGTGGCGCTGGGCACGGCCATGCAGGACGGCCGTCCGCCCGCGTGCTAATTGCTCAGGTGTAGAGCTCGTCTCCGAGCGTCTCGAAGGCTTCGTGCAATGCGTCGCGCCAGTGCGGCAGCTCGGGGAGACCTGCCCGCTGCCATTTGTCCATCGACAGGACCGAGTACGACGGTCGCGGGGCGGGGCGCAGGAATTCGGCGCTGGTCGTCGGCAGGACTCGAGCCGGGTCGAGGCCGAGCTCGGCGAAGATGGCCCGCGCAAAGATGTACCAGCTGGCTTCGCCGGCGTTGGTGCAGTGCCATATCCCGGATGGCACGTCGGCTATCCCAAGGGCGACTAGCGCTCGCGCGAGATGCAAGGTCCAGGTCGGCGCGCCGATCTGGTCGTCGACGACGTTGACCGTCTCCCGTGTCTGCGCGAGGCTGGCGATCGTCCTGACGAAGTTGGTCCCGACCTGGCCGTAGAGCCACGCCGTGCGGACAACGTGCGCGTCCGCCCCCGACGTCAGCACGGCCTGTTCGCCGGCTGCTTTGGTGCGGCCGTACGCCGATCGGGGGGCGGGGCGGGTCTTCTCGTCGTACGGCGTGTCCGCGTTGCCGGCGAAGACGTAGTCGGTGGAGATCTGGATGAGGCGCGCCCCGGTGCGGGCGCACTCCTCCCCGAGGATGGCCGGGCCGTGCGCGTTGATCTCGAGAGCGGCGCTTTCGTTGGCCTCGGCATCGTCGACTGCGGTGTAAGCGGCGCAATTGACGACAATCGACGGCTCGACCATGCGCATCGTGGCGCGGACCAGCACCCGGTCAGTGATGTCGAGGTCCTTGCGCGCATAGGCGGCAACTTCCTCGCCGTAAGCGTGCAGCACGTCGACGACGTCACTACCGAGCTGGCCAGCAGCGCCTGTGACTAGCCACCCACTCACGCAGGCAGCCTATGAGTTGCGGGTGCTCTCCACAGGCGTCCTTGGGTTCGGACGGTCCCCAGCCTTGCCTCAAATTCGTTCCAGGTCCGCCTACCCAGGCACCCTGCATCGGTTGACCGGGCAGGAAGAGAGTCGCATGGTGGTCAGTGAGCAGGGGCGCAGGCGCCTGCATGCGCGGTTGGTCGAGACCCTCGGCGCGGAGGAGGCGGATGCCCTCATGGCTCACCTTCCGCCGACGGGCTGGGCTGAACTCGCGACGCGTCAGGACGTCGAGGCTTTGCGCGTTGCCACGCGGCAGGACCTAGAGGTCCTCGAGTCTCGACTCGAGGCCGAGATGGCCGATCGGTTCGCGGCGATGACGCGCACGATCATGACGGGCATGGTTGCGCTCGTCATCGCGGTCATCGGCTCCATGACCGGCGCGGTGGTGACGCTCGCTCGCTAGCTGGTCCCGTCGATGCAGCCGCGGACGTAGCCCTGGTTGCCGTTGTAGGCCGCGTTCGACCAGTTCCCCTGAATGGTCCAGCTCTCGGTGCCCAACTTCACGGGGTTGCCAGAGAACGTCCACGCGCACTTGTCGGCATTCTCTTGGCCCTTGGAGTCGAGCCATGCGTTCAGCGTCGGGTCGGTGGCCATTTCGGAAAGCTCGTGCCCGGAGACGTTTGCGAGGGCGGCCAAGTCAATGCTGTGTCCGTACGTTGCACCGACGTCGCAGCCCGAATCTCCATCGAGGTTGAAGAAGAACCCGAACTGGATCTGGACCGAGCCTGCCGATGTCGCGACCGTTCCGCTGCTGTGCCATGCGCAGTAGCCCGCGCTGCCCCGAGGCTGGTCGATATAGACGGGGTAGTAGGCGCCCCCGATCAGGTTGTTCGCGCCGACAGCCTTAACCACCTCATTGAGAATGGTCGTCGTCGATGGCGCACGGCTCGGCGCAGGCGTCGTGTCAATGTGGTCAGTCGTGATACGCGAAACCGCGGGATTGACATGCAGCGCGGGATTAGTGCTGTTGCTTCCATCGGTCGTGTACTCGGTGTTGGTGTTCATGTAAGCGGTACTGCCGACGCCGTCGTAGAACTTGTAGAGACCCGTCACGACTTCTGATCCTGCTGCCCAGGTGCCCCCCCAGAAGATGGGCTGAACCTGTGTCGCCTGCGTCTGGACCCGCTGGCCGTGCCAGGTCAGGTTGGGGCTGCTGCCACCGTGGGGCCTGGCTGCGTGCGCATCCCCGCGGGCATTGACGATGCCGCCCATCGGGCCGGCTTGGGCGTGGCCGTCCGACAGCGTGTAGGGGTCGTTGTCATTGCCGGCACTTGCGGTGCTGGTGACAGCGGTCGCAGCACCGAGGCTGACGGTGAGAGCAGAAAGCACAACGGCCCATCGACGCATGGGACTTCCCTCCCGAGATCGCACCGGCGGGGGCGGCCGGTAGCGCGAGAGAAATGTACGCCGATCAGGATGCTCGCGGCCGGCGTTTGCGAAATCAGCCCTGATTTGTCTGTTTCAAGTGTCGCCACCACGACTCATTGGCGCGGTACCAGTCGACCGTGTCCGCCAGACCGGACTCGAAAGGCGTCGCCGGCTCGTAGCCGAGCTCCTGGCGAATCTTCGAGTCATCCAGCGAGTAGCGCCGGTCGTGACCCTTGCGGTCCTCGACGTAGTCGACGAACCCGTCCCAGTCCCGGCCGCACGACGAGAGCAGCCGCTCAGTCAGCTCGCGGTTGGTCAGCTCGACCCCGCCTCCGATGTTGTAGACCTCACCGGCCCGACCGCGCTCGAGCACGAGCTGGATGCCACGGCAGTGGTCGTCCACGTGCAGCCAGTCACGCACGTTCATCCCGTCGCCGTACAAGGGCACGGACAACCCGTCGAGCAGGTTGGTCACGAAAAGCGGGATGACCTTCTCGGGGAACTGGTAGGGGCCGTAGTTGTTGGTGCACCGCGTGATCGAGACGTTGACCTTGTGCGTGACGAAGTAGGCGCGCGCGAGCAGGTCACCGCCTGCCTTCGCTGCGCTGTAGGGCGAGTTGGGCAGCAGCTGGTCCGTCTCGCGGAACGATCCCGACTCGATCGATCCATAGACCTCATCGGTCGACACCTGGACGACGCGCGGGATGCCGGCGCGCATGCATGCGTCGAGGAGGACCTGTACGCCGACGGCGTTGGTCGTCGCGAAGTCAGCCGCACCGTGGATCGACCTGTCCACGTGGCTCTCGGCCGCGAAGTTGATGACGGCATCGTGCCCGGGCAGCGCCGCGTCCAGAGCGGCTCCGTCGAGGATGTCGCCTTGTACGAAGCTGTAGCGAGGAGAGTCAGCGACGGGCGCCAGGTTGGCCAGGTTGCCGGCGTAGGTGAGCTTGTCGTAGACCGTCACTTCGGCCTTCTCGTAACCCACGTAACCGCCGGAGAGCAGGGTCCGGACGTAGTGCGAGCCGATGAACCCGGCAGCGCCAGTAACCAACAGCTTCATGGGCCGGAGCCTAATTGCCCCCGAAGTGCCCGTGGGCGGCACGTTGCTAGCGTTCGAGGGTGTGAAGGGGATCATCCTGG
>JAICMI010000154.1 GCA_025929315.1 Frankiaceae bacterium | reverse complement strand
TGACAACGGTCACAACGGTCTGAAGTCGCTGCGTCGTTCGCTCGGCTCCGGTGACTTCCACCGGGTCCGGCTCGGCATCGGCCGTCCGCCGGGACGGCAGGACCCGGCCGACTGGGTGCTGCGCGACTGGTCCGCCGTTGAACGCAAAGAGATCGACCTGCACCTCGAGCGCGCTGCCGATGCGGTCGAGACGCTCATCGCCGACGGTCTCGCCAAAGCCCAGAACATTTACAACGACTAGCCCCCCTTGAACTTCGTGCGGGGAATCCGACACCGCAGTCGCGCCATGTCCGATTACCGGCACGAAGTTCGAAGTGTGAATGTGCTGCGGTTGTTCACAGACTCGTGTTGACGGAGTCACGTCGTTCTCGGCCACGGCACCGTACGACGGTGCCTCCAGCTCTTCGCGCCATCGCCCGGCGCCAGCATGGCGTCTTTCATCGCAGGCAAGCTCTTCGATGCGCAATGTCACAAGGGGACATCGAACGGCGTTTGCTCGATGCAGATTGGATCGTCGTACAGCCTGACGTCTATGCCTGCGCCGGGACGCCGCTGAGTCATGAAGCCCACAGCTGGGCAGGTGTCTTGGCGCTCGGCGGCCGCGTTGCGCTCGGTAGGCGGAGCGCGGCTTGGGTACTGCGCATGGATCGTGCACCCGTTCCCCTTGACGAGGAGCCCGACTTCGTCGTCCCCGAAACACGCCGGGCCGACGTGCTGCGCGCGCCGGTGCGGGTCCGCCGCATCCTGCCAAGTCGCTTCCAGGTCGTGCAGGTCCGCGGGTTGCCGGTTACTCCGCCTCAGCTCACTCTTCGCGAACTCGGAATGGTCATCCCCCGCGACTGGCTCTACGACATGGTGACGCACGCAATCAGGCGGCGCATCGTCACGTGGAGCGGGCTGTCAACCCAGCTCGGCCGCGGATGGCCGGGCGCGGCTGCCCTTCGCGAAGTGCTATCAGCCGTTGCGCCGGGCTACCAGGTCATCTGGGAAGGGGTCTTGCACCGTGCACTCGAAGCAGCCGGTCTGCCACTCGAGCCGCAGGTGGAGGTTGCCCTCGGCAATGGCCGCAGGGCTTTTCTTGATCTAGGCAACACGCGACTCCGTTTCGGAGTTGAAATCGACGGAATTCTCAGCCACCTCGAGCGGTTCGCCGCTGACCGGCAGCGGGACCGCGGCATCCATCGTGCCGGTTGGCATCTTGAACACGTCGCTGCCGAGGAGGTGGCCACAAACCTTGACGGAGTGGTGCGGGAAATCCTCATCGGCGCACACCAGCGCGCTGAGCAACTAGGCCTCACCCTCGCCCAACTTCGTGCAGAAAGGTGGACAGCTTGAGCGCGGGATGTCCGTTTCGGTGCACGAAGTTGGTGGAGGGGTGGAGTAGGTAGCCTGGGGTTCTCCCATGAACCTTGCTGGTCTTCTCGACGTCACCGCTGCCGACCCGGCGATCAGCGCGGCGCTTTCCAGCATCGGTACGCCGTCACTCGACCTGTCCGGTCCGGCCGGCCTGCAGCCGTTCCTGCTCGCGGCAATCGCGGCCAAAGCTGATCGGCCAGTGCTCGCGGTCACCGCGACCACGCGCGAGAGCGAGGACCTGGTCGCAGCCCTCGAGTCACTGCTCCCGCCGGCCAGCGTCGTCGACTACCCGGCGTGGGAGACGCTCCCGCACGAGCGCCTGTCCCCCCGCGCCGACACCATCGGGCGGCGGCTCGCGGTGCTGCGCCGGCTGCGCCATCCCGACGACTCCGATCCCACGACGGGCCGCGTCAACGTCGTGGTCGCTCCCGTTCGCAGCGTCCTCCAGCCACAGGTTCCCGACCTGGGGGAGCTGCAGCCGGTCGCGCTCACGACCGGTGCCGAGGCCGACTTCGACGACGTCGTACGTCGCCTCTCGGAGATCGCCTATAGCCGCGTCGACATGGTTGAGCGGCGCGGCGAGTTCGCCGTCCGCGGCGGCATTCTCGACGTCTTCCCGCCGACCGAGGAGCACCCGGTCCGCGTCGAGTTCTGGGGCGACACCGTCGAGGAGGTGCGCTGGTTCAAAGTTGCCGACCAGCGCAGCCTCGAAGTCGCCGAGCACGGTCTGTGGGCGCCGCCGTGTCGCGAGCTGCTGCTGACGGATGAGGTGCGCGAGCGCGCGCGTGAGCTGACCGGGAAGCATCCCGAGCTCGCGGAGATGCTCGACAAGATCACCGAGGGCGTGGCGGTCGAAGGGATGGAGTCGCTCGCACCGGCACTCGTCGGGCGCATGACGCTGCTGCTCGATGAGCTGCCGGCCGGCACTCACGTCGTGCTGTGCGACCCCGAACGAATCCGCACCCGTGCGGCCGACCTGGTGCGCACCAGCGAGGAGTTCCTCGACGCGTCGTGGGCAGCCGCTGCCGGTGGCGGACGCGCGCCGATCGACCTCGGGGCAGCGAGCCTGCGCAGCGTCTCGGACGTTCGCAGTCACGCGCTGGAGCTCGGCGTCCCGTGGTGGTCGATCTCGCCCTTCGCGATCGATGATGAGAGCGCCGACGAGGACACCGTCGTCGCATCCACGGCGCGTCCGGTCGACTCCTATCGCGGTGACACCAAGCGCGCGCTCGACGACGTGCGCGCGTGGCTGCAGGACGGGTGGCGCGTCGTCCTGCTCACCGAAGGCCATGGTCCGGCCGAACGACTCGTCGAGGTGTTGCGAGGCGAGGACATTCCCGCCCGTCTCGCGCCGAGTCTGAGTCCCGCGTCGGAACCGCAGGTCGTCGAGGTCTCAACCGGATGCCTTGCCACCGGCTTGTTCGCCGAGCCGCTCAAGTTCGCGCTGCTCACCGAGACCGACCTCGCCGGCGCGCGTGCGGCCACCAAGGACATGCGGCGGATGCCAAGCCGCCGGCGCAACATGGTCGACCCGTTGCAGCTCAAGGCGGGTGACTACGTCGTCCACGAGCAGCACGGTGTCGGCCGCTACGTCGACCTGGTGCAGCGCACCGTGCAGGGCGCGACGCGTGAATACCTCGTCATCGAATACGCGGCCTCCAAGCGCGGCCAGCCGGGCGACCGGCTCTATGTTCCGACCGACGCGCTGGACCAGGTCACCCGCTACGTCGGCGGGGAGCAGCCGCACCTCGACAAGATGGGCGGCGCCGACTGGCAGAAGCGCAAAGGCCGGGCACGCAAAGCCGTTCGCGAGATCGCCGCGGAGCTCATCCGCCTCTATGCCGCGCGCATGTCTGCTCCCGGGCATCAGTTCGGACCGGACACCCCCTGGCAACGCGAGCTCGAAGACGCCTTTCCCTACGTCGAGACGCCCGACCAGCTCGGGGCGATCAACGAGGTCAAGGCCGACATGGAGCAGCCGCATCCGATGGACCGCGTCATCTGCGGCGACGTCGGCTACGGCAAGACCGAGATCGCCGTGCGTGCTGCCTTCAAGGCCGTCATGGACGGCAAGCAGGTCGCGGTTCTGGTCCCGACGACGCTGCTCGCGCAGCAGCACTATGCGACGTTCTCCGAACGCTTTGCCTCGTTCCCGGTCAGCGTCCGTGCGCTCTCGCGCTTCCAGACCGACAAGGAGCAGCGCGAGATCCTGGCCGCGCTTGCTGACGGCACGGTCGACGTCGTCATCGGCACTCATCGGCTGTTGCAGCCGTCGATTCAGTTCAAGGAGCTCGGCCTCGTCATCGTCGACGAGGAGCAACGGTTCGGCGTCGAGCACAAGGAGTTCCTGAAGAGGTTGCGCACCAGCGTGGACGTGCTGACGATGTCGGCGACACCGATCCCGCGAACGCTGGAGATGTCGATAACCGGTATTCGCGAGATGAGCGTCATCCAGACACCGCCTGAGGAGCGACACCCGGTGTTGACCTTCGTCGGTGTCTACGACGAGAAGCAGATCGGCGCCGCGATCCGGCGCGAGCTGTTGCGCGAGGGTCAGGTCTTCTACATCCACAACCGAGTCGAGTCGATCGACCGCGCCGCGGCCAGGCTGCGCGAGATCGTGCCGGAGGCACGGATCGCCACGGCGCACGGCCAGATGACCGAGCACCAGCTCGAGCCGATCATGATGGCCTTCTGGGACAAGGAGTTCGACGTCCTGGTCTGTACGACGATCGTCGAGAGCGGGCTCGACATCTCCAACGCCAACACGCTCATCGTCGAACGCGCCGACCTGCTCGGTCTCTCGCAGCTGCACCAGCTGCGCGGCCGGGTCGGCCGCTCGCGGGAGCGGGGCTACGCCTACTTCCTCTACCCGCCGGAGAAGCCGCTGACCGAGACCGCGCACGAGCGGCTGGCCACCATCGCCCAGCACACCGAGATGGGCGCGGGCATGTA
>JAICMI010000004.1 GCA_025929315.1 Frankiaceae bacterium | reverse complement strand
GCCTGTCCGAGACCGAGATCGAGGCTGCTGGGGACGGCAAGGTCATCGGGCCGGATGCGGATGGTGCGGCTAGTACGCCTGGTGTGGTCAGCGCGGTGGGTGCGGGTGAGCTCGACCAGAGCGGCCCGGACCGGGGCAGGCTGGACGGGAGCAGGCTGGACCGGGCTGTCCTGGCGGCTGTGGACGAGCTGGCCGAGGACAGCAACCTGTCCGATCGGACCTGGAGCACGCTGGCCGGGCATCTGGACGAGCGGCAGTTGATGGATCTGGTGTTTACCGTTGGCGCTTATTTTCATGCTGGCGATGGCCTTTAACAGCTTTGGTGTCGAGCCAGAAGACGAGAGGTAGATGTCGTGCCCCACTTCGCCAAGCCCGCCGAGGGGAGCTGGACGGCCCACTACCCCGAGCTCGGCACCAGCCCGGTGGATTACCGCGATTCCGTCGATCCCGCCTATTACGAGGCCGAACGGGAGGCGGTATTCAAACGGACCTGGCTCAACGTCGGGCGGGTGGAACGACTGCCCAGGACCGGCAGCTACTTCACCAGGGAACTGGCGGTCGCGGACACGTCGCTGATCCTGGTCCGCGGCAAGGACGGGCAGATCCGCGCGTTCCACAACATCTGCCGGCACCGCGGCAACAAGCTGGTGTGGAACGACTTCCCGGCCGCGGAGACGGCGGGGACCTGCCGCCAGTTCACCTGCAAGTACCACGCCTGGCGGTACGGCCTGGACGGCGAGCTGACCTTCATCCAGCAGGAAGACGAGTTCTTCGGGGTCGACAAGAGCCAGTACGGCCTGAAGGCGGTGCGCTGCGAGATCTGGGAGGGGTTCATCTTCGTCAACCTCGACCCGGACGCGCAGCCGCTGCACGACTACCTCGGCCGCTTCGCCAAGGGGATCGAGGGCTATCCGTTCGACCAGATGACGCAGGTGACGAAATACCGCGCCAACGTCGGCAGCAACTGGAAATTGTTCATCGACGCGTTCGCGGAGTTCTACCACGCACCTGTGCTGCACGCGAAGCAAGCGGTCCAGGACGAGTCGCGCAAGCTCATGGACGTCGGCTACGAGTCATTGCACTACGACATCGACGGGCCGCACTCCATGCAGTCTTCCTGGGGTGGGATGGCGCCGCCCAAGGACGAGAGCATGGTCAAGCCGATCGAGCGCAAGCTGCGCAGCGGCCTGTTCGGTCCGTGGGACCGGCCGATCGAGTTCGAGCTCCCCTCAGGCGTCAACCCGGTGCGGCACAAGGCATGGGGCATCGACTCGTTCCTGTTCTTCCCCAACTTCATGCTGCTGCTCTGGGCGCCGAACTGGGTGCTGACCTACCACTACTGGCCGACGTCCTACAACACCCACATCTTCGAAGGCGCGCTCTACTTCGTACCTCCCAAGAACGCTCGCGAGCGACTCGGGCAGGAGCTTGCCGCTGTGACGTTCAAGGAATACGCACTGCAGGACGGCAACACTCTCGAAGCGACGCAGACGATGCTCGAGTCGCAAGCCGTACGCGAGTTCCCGCTCAACGACCAAGAAGTGCTGCTGAGGCACCTGCACCAGACCGCGCACGGGTTCGTCGACGACTACCTGCGGCAGAAGGGATGAGCATGTCGACGACATTGCCTCCGGAGTTCAAGGATCTCGAGCAGTTCAGCGACTGGGTGCTGTTCAGCGAGGGTGAGCGTTACGCCAAGCGTCTCGCCAGCTCGATGGACGACATGCAGGAGTTCTACGACGCAGCGTTCCCGCGTCTCGACGACGCCTTGAGCTACCTCGACCAGCACGAGCTCAACTCGTTGCCGGCGGAGGCCAACAACCTCCTCTACCTCTACTGCTCGCTGGTCAACGTGTCGTTCCCGGTCGAGGTGTGGCGGCAGGCGCGGGTGCCGGACAGCGGGGCGGCCAGCATGGACTGCATCCTCGAACTGAAGCCGTGACGTCATGGTCGGCGTGGCAGACTGCGGAACCCCGACCATGAGCGGAGAACCGCATGCTGGACCTCACAGACACCTCCTCCCTTGTGACCGGCGGTGCCTCCGGTCTCGGTGAGGCCGCCGCACGGTTGCTCGCCTCCCGCGGCGCCAAGGTGCTCGTCGCCGATCTCAACGACGACCGCGGCAAGTCCGTCGCACAGGAGATCGGCGGGGACTACGTCCGCGCCGACGTCACGGACACCGACCAGGTGGTCGACGCGGTCACCGCCGCAGAGCGGCTCGGGCCGCTGCGGACATGCGTGACAGCTGCCGGCATCGGCTGGGCCGGTCGCACGATCGGCAAGGACGGCGAGTTCGCTTCGGCGCACGACCTCGGTGCCTTCCAGAAGGTGCTCACGGTCAACCTCGTCGGGACGTTCAACACGATCCGTCTCGCGGCCACGGCCATGGGTCGCACCGAACCGGTGGGCGAGTCAGGCGAGCGCGGGGCGATCGTCACCCTCGCCTCTCTCGCAGCGTTCGACGGGCAGATCGGACAGGCCGCCTACAGCGCGAGCAAGGGCGGGGTCGTCGGCATGACGTTGCCGATCGCGCGCGATCTCGCGGTCGTCGGTGTACGTCTCAACTGCGTGGCGCCCGGTCTGTTCGACACACCGATCTACGGCGAGGGTCCGGCCAGCGAGGCCTTCAAGGACACGCTCAAGCGCGACGTGCTCTTCCCCAAGAGACTGGGCACGGCCGACGAGCTCGCCACGATGATCGTGGAGCTGCTGACCAATTCCTACATGAACGCCGAGACGCTTCGCGTCGACGGCGGCGCCCGGTTGCAGCCCAAGTAGATGCGCTTCGTCTTCCACTACCCGCAGACCGACGGAGGCGACCGGGACCTGCTCGAACCCGGACAACCCGCAGACGTCGCGGCGCGTGCCGAAGCAGCCGGCTTCGACGCCTTCGCCCTCACCGACCATCCGGCCCCGGGCGCCCGGTGGCTGGAGTCGGGCGGGCACCAGAGTCTCGATCCGTTCGTCGCGCTCGGCGCGGTCGCGACGTCGACAAGTCGGATCCGGCTCTTGACCCACCTCGCCGTCGCGCCGTACCGCAACCCGCTCCTCCTGGCGAAGACCGCCGCCACCGTCGACAAGCTGTCCCGCGGCCGGATGATCCTCGGTCTCGGCACCGGCTACAACAAGACGGAGTTTCGCGCTCTCGGCGTCGACATCGACGAGCGCAACGAGCTGTTCGACGAAGCCTTGGACGTGCTCCCACTGCACTGGGCGGGAGAGCCCTTCAGCTATGCGGGCAAGCACTTCGCGGCGCGCGAGGTGATCGCGCTCCCGCGTCCGGTGCAGCAACCGATCCCGATCTGGATCGGCGGCAACTCGACGCTGAGTCGCCGCCGCGCCGCGGAGCGCGCCCAGGGATGGATGCCGATGCTCGGTCCGCCGCAGCTCTCCGTCACCGCACGCACCCGGCACATCGAGTCCGAGTCTGAGCTTGCCGAGCTGATCGCACAGACGCAGGAGTGGGCGCGCGCCTCACGTCGGCAGCCGATCGACATCCTCAGCAGCTACACCGACCCGACGCTCGCCGATCCCACCACCGATGCGGATCGGCACCGGGAAGCCTTCAGCGCGCTCGAAGCCGCAGGAGTCACCTGGCTCATCGTCGGCGGCGGCGACACCCGGACACCGGAGACGACCTTCCGCTTCCTCGACGACTTCGGTGCCACCTACATCACGTGAGGATGAGCAGGCGATGACGTGGTTCGACGAGCGCAGCGGCCTGGCCGGGTCAGTTGCCGTCGTGACCGGCGGGGCGGGCGGGCTCGGCCTCGGCATCGTCGAAGACCTCGTCACCAACGGCGTGCGACCCGCGGTCATCGACATCGACCAGACCGCGACTGCCGACCTGCGTGACACGTTGCGCGAGCGGGACATCGATGCGGTGGTCCACGACGGCGACGGCCGGGACGAAACCGCGTTGACCGCGCTGTTCGCCGAGGTCGACGACCGGTGGGGACGGCTCGACACGTTGGTCAACGTCGTCGGCGGCACCTTCCGGGCACCGTTCGTCGAGACCCGACCGAAGGGTTGGGACGCCCTCCTGCGCGCCAACCTGTTCCCGGTCCTTCATGCCTGCGCGCTCGCGATCCCGCGGATGCGCGCGGGTGGCGGCGGCAGCATCGTCAACATCACGACGATCGAGGCGCATCGTGCCGCGCCCGGCTTTGCCGTCTACTCGGCCGCCAAGGCCGCTATCGAGCAGTTCGCCCGCACGCTCGCCCTCGAGGAAGCGCCGCACGGGATTCGGGTCAACAACGTGGCACCCGACTATGTGCCGACACCGAATCTTGCGCGTATCGCCGGTGACGCCTCCGCCATGTCGAGCGAGGCCGCGATCCGCATCGCCATCCCGATGGGACGGCCGGGCCTGGTCAGCGATGTCTCCAGCAGCGTCGTGTTTCTCGCCTCGAAGCTCTCGGCCTACGTCACCGGGCAGACGCTGCATCCCGACGGCGGGGCGCATGCCTCGGCCGGTTGGTTCAACTGGCCGGACGAAGGCTGGCTCAACCACGTGCCGAAGGCGCTGCTCACCCCACCGGAGTGAACTCCAGGTGCAGCTTGCTGAGGCCGCGCAGGATCCAGGTCGGCTCGTAGTCGAAGCGACGCGCACCGGCCGGGCCGTGATGTTCGTCGGACAGCCGGATGTCACGCATCCGGTCGAGGATCCGCTCGACGCTGATGCGGCCCTCGACCCTGGCCAGCGGACCGCCCGGGCAGGAGTGGGTGCCGCGCCCGAAGGCGATGTGAGTGCGGATGCCGGCGCGGTCGATGTCGAACTTGGCCGGGCACTCGAACTGGCGCGGGTCGCGGTTGGCGGCGCCGTTGAGCAGCATCACCGGCATGCCCGCCTTGATCTCGACTCCGCCGATCGTCGTCGTACGCCGGGCCAGCCGGAAGTCGGTCTTGACCGGGCTCTCGACCCGCAGCGTCTCCTCGATGAACTCCGGAACGCGCTCCTTGTGCTGGCGGAGCTCGTCCTGCACCGCCGGGTTCTCGGCGAGGTATTTCAGCGCTGCCGCGAGCAGCCGCGCGGTGGTCTCCTGTCCCGCCGCGAAGAGGAAGGTCGCGGTCCGGACGACGGACTCGACGTCGGGCAGCGTTCCGTCCGGGTAGGTCGCGAGGGCCATGTGGGTGAGGTAGTCGTCGCGCGGCTCGCGGCGCCGCTCTTCGACGTAGCGGATGAATGTGTCGTCCAGCCAGGACAGTGCGTTGAGGTTGTCGCCGTGCTGGTCGCCGGCACCCATCATGCCGGGCGACGCGCTCAGCCCGAACCCCTGGCGGAACATCTCGTGGTCGGACTCCGGCACGCCGAGCAGGTCGGCGACGACCAGCATCGCGAACGGCTGGGTGTAGGCGCGGATGAACTCGCACTTGCCCTCGGCGATGAACTCGTCGAGCTGCTGGTCGGCCGCGCGCCAGATGAAGTCTTCGTTCTCCTTGAGCCGCTTCGGCGTGATCAGCTTCATGAGGACCGCTCGCTCGCGGGTGTGCTGCGGCGGGTCCATGGTGACCATGTGCTCGAACATCGGCAGCTTGTCGCGGTACTGGTCGATCACGTCGCCGACATCGTCACCTTCGAGCGGCACCGGGAAGGTCGCATAGGGCCCGACGACAGAGTTGCAGGAGGAGAAGGTGTCCGGGTCGCGGTAGACCTCGACCGCCTCGTCATAACCCGTGATCGCCACCACACCGAGATGTGGCAACGGCAGCACCGGGGCCACGTCGCGAAGGTCGTCGAAATAGGGGTACGGATCTGCGACGAGCGACGGGTCGCTGAAGAAGTCGATCGTCTCGTACGTAGACATTGCCGCAGCTCCCTAAGAGACAGAGTCCATGTTCTGTGCCAGCGCGCGCATCGCGTCGACAACAACATCCAGGTCAGTGCCGGTCGGGAACACTGCGGCCGCGCCCGCCGCTTGCAAGCGGGCGACGTCCTTCGACGGAATGGTTCCGCCGACGACGAGCTTGATGTCGTCGGCACCGGCGGCGCGTAGGGCCTCCGCCGTCTTGGCCGTCAGTGGCACATGGGCACCCGACAGGATGGACAGGCCGACCACCTGCACGTCTTCCTGCACCGCGACGCTGGCGATGGCGTCGGGGCGCTGCCGCAACCCCAGGTAGATCACCTCGAAGCCGGCGTCACGCAGGGCGCGGGCGACGAGCTTTGCACCGCGGTCGTGCCCGTCGAGCCCCGGCTTGGCGATGAGAACGCGGGTCGGCATCAGAACACCCTCGGCTGCTGGAACTCGCCCCACTCGTCCTTGAGCACCCGCACCATCTCGCCCACCGTGCAGTAGGCCTTGGCGCAGTCGATGAGCAGCGGCATCAGGTTCCCGTCATCGCGGGCAGCCGCCTTGGAAAGGGCAGTGAGAGTGGACGTCACCTCCGCGGCAGACCGGTTGCGCTTGACTTCGGCAAGCCGCTCGAGCTGACGCTGACGTGCCAACTCGTCGGGCTCGTATCCCTCGACCTCCGGCGACTGTTCATCCGTGGCGAACTTGTTGACCCCGACGACCACGCGTTCACCGGACGACACTGCTTGCTGCACGCGGAACGCCTCGTCGGCGATGAGCCTCTGCAGATGGCCCTTCTCGATCGCCTGGACCATCCCGCCCTGCTGCTCGAGCTCGGACATGATGGCGACGACCCGCTCCTCCATCGCGTCGGTCAGTGCTTCGACGTAGTAGGAACCGCCCAGCGGGTCCACTACGCGCGCGACACCGGTCTCATACGCGAGCACCTGCTGGGTACGAAGAGCCAGCGTCGTCGACTCCTCGGTCGGCAGCGCGAACGGTTCGTCCCATGCTGCGGTGAACATCGACTGCACGCCGCCGAGCACCGACGCCATCGCCTCATAGGCGACACGAACGATGTTGTTGTGTGCCTGCGGGCCGTAAAGCGACGCACCACCCGCGACGCAGCCCACGCGGAACATGCACGACTTCTCGTTCTTGGCGCCGTAGCGCTCCTTGACGATCCGGGCCCAGCGTCGCCGGCCCGCGCGGTACTTGGCGATCTCCTCGAAGAAGTCGCCGTGCGTGTAGAAGAAGAAGGAGACCTGCGGCGCGAACTCGTCGATGGTCATCCGCCCTCGCGACACGACCTCGTCGCAGTAGGTGACGCCATCCATCAGCGTGAACGCCATCTCCTGCGCGGCGTTGGCGCCGGCGTCGCGGAAGTGCGCACCCGCGACCGAGATGGCGTTGAACTTCGGCACATCTGTCGCGCAGAACTCGATCGTGTCGGCGATGAGGCGTAACGACGGCTTCGGTGGCCAGATCCAGGTGCCGCGGGCGACGTACTCCTTGAGGATGTCGTTCTGGATGGTGCCACGCAGCTTGCTGCGGTCGATGCCTTGCTTCTCCCCCACCGCGACGTAGAAAGCCAGCAGGATCGCGGCGGTGCCGTTGATGGTGAAGCTGGTGCTGACCTGGTCGAGCGGGATGCCGTCGAAGAGGACCTCGGCGTCGGCGAGCGTGTCGAGGGCAACGCCGACGCGGCCGACCTCCTCCTCGACCTCGGGGTCGTCGGAGTCATAGCCGCACTGCGTCGGCAGGTCGAGCGCCACGGACAGGCCGGTGCCGCCTTGCTCGAGCAGATAGCGATAGCGCTGGTTGGACTCCTCGGCGGTGCCGAAGCCGGAGTACTGCCGGAAGGTCCAGAGCCGGCCGCGGTAACCGGTCGGAAAGTTGCCCCGGGTGAACGGGAACTGACCCGGCGGCGGGATCTGCTCGAGCGGGGGGAGGGTGTCGGGACCGTAGCCGGCCGCGAGCGGGATGCCGGACTCGCTGGAGACCGTCCCATCCATGCCCCGAGCGTAGTGGAGAACAGCCTTCTGCGCGACGAGAGGGCTATTCTCATCCGGTGTCCACGCCAGCCTCGCCGGGGGGCGTCCGCCTCGAGACGGACGACCGGTCTGCTGTCGTCACGATCGACCGGCCGTCCGCGCGCAACGCGATCGGGTTCGCGACGACGAGCGAGCTCGAGGACGCGCTGACGGAGCTCGAACGCAGCGACATCGCGGTGCTCGTCATCACCGGCGGCGGCGACCGTGCGTTCGTCTCCGGCGGCGACCTCAAAGAGCTGAGCGCAGTGCGCACTCATGCGGACGCGGTCGCGATGGCGACGCGTGTACGGCGGCTGCTCGACCGCATCGCGGACTTTCCCGCCCCGGTCATCGCCGCGCTCAACGGCCATGCGCTGGGCGGCGGGGCGGAGGTGGCCATCGCCGCCGACATTCGCATCGCCGCCGACGACATCAAGATCGGCTTCAACCAGGTCTCACTCGGCATCATGCCGGCGTGGGGCGGTGCCGAGCGTTTGGCTCAGGCAGTCGGACGCAGTCGTGCGCTGCTCGCCGTCACGACCGGCGAGCTTTACGACGCCCGGACCGCGAACGACTTCGGTCTCGTCGATCTCGTCGTGCCACGCGCCGAGTTCGACGCGACCTGGCGGTCGCTGGCACGCACACTTGCTGAGCAGGCGCCCGGTGCCACCCGGGCGATCAAGTCGGTGATATCCCCGGCCGCACCGGCTCTGCATCGGGCGCACGAAGCGGTCGCCGCCGACGCGTTCGCCAACCTCTGGGTCGAGGATGCGCACTGGGCGGCCGTCGACGCCCTCAACGCAAAGCGTGCGTCCCGCTGAGTCGGGTCAGCCGGCGCCGAAGAACACCGCACGCGCGATGTCGTCCTGCTCGAGCAGGTCGGCGGTCCGACCCTCGAACCTGACCTCGCCCTTTTCGAGGAAGATCGACCGTTGGCACAGCTGCGCCGCGATGTTCAGACTCTGCTCCACGATGACGACCGCCACACCCTCGTCGTTGATCTCACGGACGGTCTCCATGAGCTCGCCGACGACGACCGGTGCGAGGCCGAGTGACAGCTCGTCGATGCACAGCACCCGCGAGTCGAGGAGGATGGCCTTGGCGAGCGCGAGCTGCTGCTGCTCACCACCGGACAGCCGACCGGCCGGCTGATGCAGCCGGCGACCTAGCTGCGGGAACTTCGTCAGCACCTTGTCGCGCCGTTCCTGGAGAAGCGCCGGCTGGTGACGAATGGCCAGCGCCTGCATCTGCAGGTTTTCCTCGATCGTCATGTCGGTGAACACGGCTCGACCCCCGGAGACCAGGACAAGTCCCTGGGCACCCAGCCCTTCGGCCGGGACACCGGTGATGTCGCGGCCATCGAGCGTGATGGTGCCCGCGGTCGGTCGTTCGAGGCCCGCGACGACGCGTAGCAGCGTGGACTTGCCGGCCCCGTTGGTGCCGAGCAGACCGAGCGCCTCGCAGGGATCGACGTGCAGAGAGACGCCGAACAGGACTTGCAGGTGACCGTAGGAGAAGTCGATGCCCTGCACCGACAGCGGCGCGGTCACCGCGGCGTGGGGTGGAAGGTCTGGCTGACCAGCTGGTAGCAGGCGCAGCTCGCGTGGAACTGGGTGGTGCGCCAGTACTGGCCTCCGTAGGTGACCTTGCTCCCCGGCACGAAGTCGTTGGGACCCTGCGGATAGGAGAACGGCACGGACCGCGCCGCCTTGAGGCCGGCCGCGAGTGACGCGCGATCGAACGTCGGCGCGTAAGTCACCGCCGCATCGAACATCCACATCTGGTCGCAGAGGTTGCCCGCCGCGTTGGGCAGCTTGTAGACGTCCTGACCGATCAGCGTGCTGCACTTCTGTGTCTCTGCCGTCGGCGTGACGCCCGGTGTGCGCTCCTCACCGTTGCGACTCGACGTGATGACGATCGCGCCGTCGAGGTTGTGCGGGTCCGGGCGATGAGTGCCGTAGCTGGTCGTGATGAGCGAGTCGTCGCCGAGGCCCCACTTCGGCCGGAACTTCTGCACCTCAGCGAGCTGCGTGAACGTGGGGATGTCGCCGACGATGCCGGTCGCGATGAGGTTGGTCACCCCAGCGCGCTTGAACTTCAGGATCGCCTGTTGCAGCGCGACGGCGGACGTGAACGCGGTGGTGCATCCGGTGTCAAAGCCAACGGTCTGCGCCGCGGGCACCCCTGCGTCCGCGAGCCATTTGACGACCTCGGTGTGGATCTCCGGATGGCAGTCGTTGTAGACGTAGCCGAGCTTGGTGAAGCCGTTCTCCGCTTTGAAGAACCCGTACTGCTGCAACCCCGCCACCATGTCGTGGTAGACGACGTCCTGCGAGTTGAGCTCGAACAGGTAGGGATAGAACTGCGCCATCTGGCTGTTGGCCAGCAGGTAGCCACCGAAGTAGGGCACCTTGTGCTGGCCGAAGCAGTTCACGATCGGGAACTGCGCATACGCCCCCGCATCGATCGTCGCGAAGACACCGGACTGCACGATGTCGAGACAGGTCTTCTGCAGGTTGCTCTGGTCGGCCGGGTTGGCGTTGAAGTACTGCGGGACCAGCTGGCGACAGTTGACGCCCCCGTCGGCGTTGATGGACTTGATCGCAGCGGCGAAGCCGGCCTTCTGAATGGCCGCGGGGAGAACGCCGAGACTGGCGTTGGTCGCGAGCCCCGTGATGTTGACGATGATCACGCCGACCCGGATCTGAGTCGCGGTGACTCCGGGAACCGCACCGGTCGGGTTGGTGCACTTGGCCGGCTTGGGGGCGGGGCTCGGCGGCGTGCCGCTGACCGCCACCGGAGTGGCCTGCGCCGACGTCGTCGCCGACGCGTCGCTGCCGGAACTCGTGATCGGGATGAACGCCCACACCAACAAGCCGAGCAGCGCAAGACCCACGATGGCGGCAGGCACTCGCTGCTGGTTGGGAGCCTGTCGCGCCCACAGCCGGAACTCCTGGGAGGGGGTCATCATCGCTTCCGCCTCGGCGTCTTGTCGGGGGTCGCTGCGTTGCCGTTTCCGGAACGCATGATCGAGGCTTCCTCGCTGCCGAGGTAGCTCGCGATGACCCGTGGGTTGGCGCGAATCTCCGCCGGCGTTCCTTCGCCGATCACGCTGCCCGCTTCCATTGCGTAGACGCGGTCGCACACGCTCATCAACAGCGGCATGTCGTGTTCGACGATGAGGATCGCGCAGTCCATCTCGTCGCGGAGCCGGCGAAGCATCGGCCCGAACGCCTCTGCTTCGCGCTGCGCGACACCGGCGGTCGGTTCATCGAGCAACAGCAACTGCGGACTCGCCGCGACCTGGGCAGCGATGTCGCAGATCCGACGTGTCCCGGTCGAGAGCTCGCTCGTGCGAACGTCGGCCCACTCGCTGAGCCCGAACCTGTCGACGATGTCGCGCGCCTGACGCCGGGTACGACGTTCGATGGCACTCACCCAAGGCGCGCCGAGCAACGCGGGCACGACACCGACCTTGTGCGCAGCGGTCAGTGGCACCTGCACCGTCTCGGTCACGGTCAAGCTGCCGAACAGCGTCGCGTCCTGGAAGCTGCGGGAGAGGCCGAAACCCGCCGCGCGGATGTCCGCCGGCAGGTTGACGACCTCTTTGTCGAACAGCCGCACCGACCCCTGTGCCGGCTTGACCAGACCGGAGATGACGTTCATCAACGTGGTCTTGCCGGCACCGTTGGTCCCGATCAGACCGACGATCTCGCCGGGACGGACCTCGATGTCGGGCCCGTCCAGCGCGACGATCCCGCCGTACCGCACATTGACGCCGCGGACCTGCAGCGGGACTCCGCTCAGCTCCCCGGACGTGTGCGGACCGGCGTAGGGCTCGTGCGCGGCGCGGTCGGCAAGGTCGTCGAAGAGCTCCTCCTCGGTCTCCGTGATGTGTGCTGGCGCGCGCCCGTCGAGATAGGCCTGCCAGCGCGACTGCACGGCGCCGGCGATCCCGCCGGGATAGCGGACCAGCACGGCGATCTGCACGATGCCTGCGACGAACAGGCTGAACCCGAGGTTGTTGCCGAGGTCGCCGAACACGGAGGAGAAGTGCGGGCCGATGAAGAACGTGCCGCCGTAGATGAGCACCGCGGCGACGACCGCGCCACTGACCGATCCCAGCCCGCCGATGACCGGGATGGCGATCAGGGCGATCGACACGTCCGCCCCGAACTGCGACGGGGCCACCGACTTCCATGCATCGGCCCAGAGCACGCCGGCTGTCCCGGCAAAGAAGCCCGACACCGCAAGCACTGTGAGCTTGACGTTGGCCGGCATGACCCCGAAGGCAGCACTTGCGCGTTCGTTGTCACGAACGGCGAACATCAACCGTCCTGGGCCGGAGCGGCGCAGCAGCGTCGCGGAAGCAAAAGCCAGTACGAGCATCACAAGGGCGGCGTAATAGACGTCCAGCTGTGAGCTCGGCGCACCGAGTCCGCGTGCGACGTGGGGTGCGTTCACGACGAGCCCGAAGGACTGCTTCGAACCGACCCAGGACTGCCGGAACAGCCAGTCGGTCGCGATGACAGCGAAGCCAAGGGTCGTGACCGCCAGGGTGAAACCGCTCACCCGCAGTGCGGGCAGCCCGATCAGGACGAGCGCGAGTGCACCGACCAGCCCGACGAGGACGAACAGTGCCGGCAGCGACAGACCATGTGGTTGCCAACGCGCGGTCAAGTAGGCACCGAGGCCGACGACGGCGAAGTGACCCAGGCTCACCTGGCCGCCCCAGCCGACCAGCATCGTCAACGCGATGCCGAGCAACGCATAGATCAGGACGAGCGACAGCAGGAACTCGTGCCCCGTGGTGTGGAAGTACGGAAGCTGCGGCCACACAACGAGCGCGACGATTGCCGCCAGCGCGGGCACGAGCTTGTGATAGCGGACAACGGCCGTCTTGCGTAGCGCAGGCGGGATCCGCACGACCGTGCGTTCTTCGGCAATGGCTCCGCGCAGGTCGAACACCCTGGCAATCGCCCGCCCGCGGACGAACACGATGGCAAGGATCACCAGGAAGACGACGATCTCGCCGTCGGCTCCGTTGGACGTGTGCGCCGTGACCAGCTGGTTGACCAAGCCGAGCGCCAGGCCGCCGACAAGCGCGAGCGGCAGCGACAGGAACGCGCCCAACGCGGCCGCGCCCAACGTCAGCATCAACAGATACGGGCCGAACGACGCGTAGTTGAAGCTCGGCTGGTCCGGCGCCGTCAGCACGGCGGAGATCGCGGCGCACGCACCGGCAATCCCCCACGTGATCGCGCTGACCCGCCGAACGGGGATGCCGCACAGCCGTGCTTCGTCCGGGTTGTTGGCGGCGGCTCGCACCTGCTTGCCGATCAACGAGTAGCGCATGAAGACGGCCAGCGCGATGACGAGCAACGGCACGACGATGGCGGTCAACACCGACATCCCGGTCAGCACGACACCGCCGACGCTCACCGTGGAATGGAACGGCTGCGGGTAGGCGCCCTGGTGGGAATCGCTCGGACTCAGCTTCGGGATGTAGGTCAGCGCCAGGAGCAGCTGGGACACCGCGAGCGACAGCAGCAGGAGCCGGATCGGCGATCGCGTCTTGTTGAGCAACGGCCGGACCAGCACCCGCTCCACCAAGAGCGCCGTCGCGATCCCCAGCACGACCGCCACTGCAAAAGCGAGCCACCAGTTCCAGCCGGAGTCCAGCACCCACTTGCCCAGCAGCAGCGCCGGGACCGTGCCGATCTGGGCGTGCGCGAGGTTGAGGAACCGGTTGGACTTGTAGACGAGGACCAGACCGACGGCGAGGAGTCCGATCGTCAGCCCGTTGAGGAGCCCGAGGACCCACGAGCCAGCCGTCACGCGGCGGAGGCTACACGGATCTCGCGAATGAGAATGGCGATTTCTGAAATGGAAGGCCGATCCCCCAATTCTGCAAATCGCCTGCGCGGCCCGTGTCGCCTGCCGTACGGTCCGACGTCAAGACGCTGCAGCCTGCAGCCGCTGGGAGGGACCCACATCAGATGAAGAAGACGGCAATTGTCGGTGTTGTCACCGGCCTCGTCCTCGCCGGCGGCGCAGGCACCCTGGCGCTCGCCCAGGACACGTCACTCCACGTCACCGTGTCGCCGACGAAGCCCGCCCAGGGCCAGACGGTGAACGCAAAGATGACCGGCGGCAAGAAGAGCGTCGGCTACGTCTGCATCCTCACGACCTACAAGAAGGGCGTGAAGCTGTCCGCGGGCGACTCCAACGTCAACTCCGCCGTCCTCAACGTCCACCCGAACAAGAAGGGCGTGGCGAAGTGCCAGCAGGTGTTCCTCAGCTTCAAGTCGCCCAACGGGCACAGCTGCCCACCCACCCACAAGGACAAGACGCACGGCTGGAAGTGCGGAGTGGCGTTCGCTGATCCCAACCACCGCTCGCACTGGAACGTCGGACTGTTCACGTTCTGACACGCGCGTCGTCGCTGACGAGATGGAGACCTACATGCAGTTCCTCACCAAAGGCGTGACACGCCTCGCGACCGTCGCGGTTGCGGCGGCGGTCGGCGTCGTACCGCTCGTGGCCTCCACGGGCGCGAGTGCAGCCGGCACCCCGACAGTCACCCCGTCCGCCACGGACAACCTGCAGGGCGGGCAGAAGATCACCGTCGACGGCGCGAACTACGCGTCCGGAGCCACCATCGGCATCATCGAGTGCTCAGCGCCGGTCCCCGACCCGGCGCACCCCGACGCTGATTGCGACACGTCGCATGCAGTGATCACGGCAGCCGCCGCCGACGGCAGCTTCAAGGGAGTCGCGTTCACGCTGACCTCCGGAGCGGTCGGCACAAAGGGCAACTTCTGCCCGTCAAAGGTGGCCGGCGGCAAGTGCTACCTGATCGCGGCAAACATCAACGACCCGACGAACGCAGCTGAGGCTGTGCTGACGTTCGCACCGGTCATCAGCGTCACTCCGAGCAGCAACGTCAAGAGCGGCGACGTGCTGACCGTGGACGGTTACGGGTTCCCGGCGTCGAAGACGGCTTACGTCACCGAGTGCGCCAACCCACCAAGCGCGACCACGTGCAATGGCGCCAGCAACGTGCAGCCGACCACCGACACCAACGGCACGTTCGCCGGCGCCAAGGTGACGGTCACCACCGGACCGTGGGGCAACTCGACCACCTACTGCAAGGCCGGTGACGTCTGCCTGATCACCGCGACGACCGACCTCAGCGGTGCGCAGCCGGACTCGTCCACCGCGGCTCCGTTCACCTTCGCCGCGACGCAGACGGTGACCACGGTCAACACCACCATCTATCCGTTCGCGAAGGTGAAGCACGGCGAGGTCAAGGTCAGCGGCTCGATCACGGCGAAGAGCGCCGGCATCCAGGGCCTCAAGCTCAAGCTCTACGAGCGGGCGAAGGGCACGAAGAAGTGGCACTCCGTCGCGACGAAGACGTCCGGCGTCAACGGCACGTTCGCGTTCAAGCACCTGAAGCACTTCTCGCACGCTGAGCAGTACAAGGTGAAGCACCCCGCCCAGCAGATCGGCAACACCCGCTACCCGCGGTCGGCCAGCAAGGTCGTCACCGTGAGCTAGCTCGCTGATCGCGACAGCAGAACCTCGTGGCCGGGACCGAAAGGTCCCGGCCACGACGCTTTGTGTCAGCTGGCCGGCAGCTCGGCGTAGAGCACGCCGTCGTCGACCCGGCAGGAGACCAAGGTCAGCCGCTCACGAGGTGAGGGCGAACAGCGCCAGCCGGGGATTCTCGCGCCGTCGTCGAGGGCGTACTTGTAACCATGTCCGCTGCAGACGAGCGTTCGTCCGACGACGCGCCCGTCGTCGAGCGGCAGTCCGAGGTGCGGGCACCGGTTCTCGACCACCGTGAACCGGCGCCGGACACACAGGACCAACAGCTCCCGGCCGTCGACCACGACAACCGACCGCTTCGACCAGCGTAGGTCCTCGGCCACGCCGAGCGCGACCACGCGGTGCTGCGTCTGCGGAGCGGTGACGGTCATGTCGAGGTCGTCACCCCGAGCGCGTTGACGATGAGCCGGCTCACCTGTTCGACGGCGTCCTCGAACGAGCAGTCGACGGCGTTCTGTACCAGCCAGAGCTCGGCGAACCTGCCGGTGAGTGCGCCGACGACGGCGGCCGCGACGGTCGGGTCGAGACGCCGATCCGCGAGCTTGCGCTTCTGCATCTGCCTGATCGACTCGGCGACCTGCTCGGTGTACTGGCGGTGCCTCGCCAGCAAGAGCTCGTTGACGTGGTCGTCGTAGCGCGAGACCTCTTCGATGATGCCCATGATCCGGGCGTGCTTCTGGTAGGTCTCGAAGTGCTGTCGCAAGGCTTCGCGCAGCCGGTCCTGCGGGGCCAGTCCGGACGACGACGGCGACAGGATGACGTCACTGAGCGGGGCGCCGAGCTCGTCGTCGACGGCAGCCGCTACCTCGCGAAAGATCTGCTCCTTCGAGTCGAAGTAGGTGTAGAAGCTGCCGTGCGACAGGCCGGCGCGTTCGGCGATGTCGGTGATGCGCGCTTCGAGGAAGCCGTCCTCCTCGAACACCTCTTTCGCCGCCGACACCAGACGCGCGCGGGTGCGTGCGCCCTTGCTGGAGCGCGCGCCAGGGGCACGTTCCGGTGGCAGCTCCGCCGCTAGCGACGACATGGATCAGAGGGTCGTGGCGACGCCCAGCAACCGAGCCAGGTTGCCGCCCATGAACTTCTTGACCGTCTCCTCGGGGAACTCCTCGACCAGCTCGTCGACGGCGGTCTTGGGGTGAGCGAGCCCCTCGGGGTGCGGCCAGTCGGAGCCGAAAAGCAGCCTGTCTTCACCGAGCAGGTCAGCGATCTCGCGGAAGTCGTCTTCCCAGAACGGGCTGACGTGGATCGAGCGCTTGATCGCGGCGACCGGCTCCTCCGGGAACTCACCGGGCATCTTCTTGTAGATGCTCTTGAGCTCGCGCATGAGCGGCGCGATCCAGCTCGAGCCGTTCTCGACGAACGCAAGCTTCAGGCTGGGGAAGCGCGTCAGCGCGCCGTCGACGATCCAGGCAGTCACCGCGTCCTGCACCGGGCGCCATGACCACGCCATCGCGACCGCGCTGGGCTTGAACGGCAGCATCTCGTCCTGGGTGCCGACCCACTCGCCGTAGAAGCGCGAGTAGCCGCTGTCGGACGAGTGCATCGCGACGAGGAGGTCGTGCTTGGTGACGGCCTCCCAGACCGGGTCGAACTCCGGCAGCGCGAAGGAGCGCGGGCCCTTGAAACCGGGCACGGGTGCGGGACGGATGAGAACGGCGCGTGCGCCTCGCGCGGCGACCCACTCGATCTCCTCGACGGCCTTCTCGACGATCGGCAGGGTGATCACCGGGGTCGAGAAGATCCGGTCCTCATAGTTGAACTGCCACGTCTCGTGCATCCACTCATTGAGCGCGTGGATGACGACGTGCGTGAGCTCCGGCGCATCGCGCATCCGCTCTTCGAGCAGCGACGCGAGAGTCGGGAACATCAGCGTGCGGTCGATGCCGAGCTCGTCGAGCATCTCGACGCGCGCCCGCGGTTCGCGGAACGCGGGGATCGCCTTCATCGGCTCGCCGAAGATCTCGCGGCGGCTCTTGCCCTGCGCATTGCCGTGGCGGAAGTACTCCTCCTGCGCGCCCGGCCGGGCCACGACGTCGAACGTCGGGTTGGGGATGTAGTCGCTGATGACGTTGCGGACGGCGATCTTGGTCCGGCCCGCCACCTCGACGTACTTGATGGCGCCCTTGTAGGCGTCCGGCAGGAACTTGGTGAACGCTTCCTTGGTCTCGTAGAAGTGGTTGTCCGCGTCGATGACCGGGATGCCGTTGATCGCCATGAGCCGACGGTAAGCCAAAATTGACACCGACGTCAATATCGGAAACGATCCCCGGATGGCCGACCCGATCTCCGGCGCCGCTCGCTACACGGGCACGCGGGTACGCCGGGTCGAGGACCCGCGCCTGCTGCAAGGGCGAGGTGTTTTCGTCGACGACGTCGTCCGACCGGGCATGCTGCACGTCTGCTTCGTCCGGAGCCCGCTCGCGCGGGCCCGGCTCGGCGCCATCGACGCCGCGGCCGCGCTCGCGCTCCCGGGCGTGCACGCCGTCTTCACCGCCGCCGACCTGAACCCTGGCGTGCACGAGCAGTGGTACACGTCCATGGGCAAGGACATCCCGGACACACCGCGACCACCGTTGGCCGAAGGCGAGGTCCGCTTCGTCGGAGATCCGGTGGCACTGGTCGTCGCGGACAACCGCTACGTCGCCGAGGACGCCGCCGACCTCGTCGACGTCGACTACGACCCGTTGCCGCCGGTGGTGGACTATGCCACCGCGCGCGAGTCCGACGCTCTCGTCCATGAGAGCTATCCGGCAAACGTCGCCGGCTCGCTCGGCGCAGAGATGTCCGACGACCTCACGACCGTCTTCTCGTCAGCGGCTCATCGCGTCGAGGTGACGGTTCGCCAACAGGCATACGCACCGGTCCCGATGGAAAGCCGCGGGCTGATCGCCGAATGGTCCGGCGATGAGCTCACGGTCTGGGCCGCGACACAGGCACCGCACGAGGTCCGGATGTTCCTCGCGCGTCTGCTCGGCATCGGCGAACACCAAGTGCGCGTGATCATGCGCGACACCGGCGGCGGCTTCGGTCAGAAAGTTGTGCCGATGCGCGAAGACATGTGCGTCGCCCTCGCGGCGACAAAGCTCCGCGTTCCGCTGAAGTGGATCGAGGATCGGCGCGAGAACCTCACCGCAGCCGGGATGTCACGCCATGAGCACGGCGACGCCAAGTTCGCACTCGACGACGACGGACACCTGCTCGGTGCCTACATCGACCACGTACAGGACATCGGCGCCTACCCGACGCCGTGGCCGGTCGGCACCGCCGCGGCCGTCGGCATGTTGTTCCCCGGTCCCTACCGGGTGCCGGCCGCAGGGTTTCGTACGACGTCGGTGTTCTCCAACACTTCCGGTCGCGCGGCCTACCGCGGACCCTGGCAGTTCGAGTCCGTTGCCCGCGAAGTGGTGCTGGACATCGCTGCCCGGCGCATGGGGCTCGACCCGGTCGAGCTGCGCCGACGCAACCTGCTGCGCACCGACGAGCTGCCGTGCGCCAACGCCAACGGCATGCCCTACAGCGACATGACACCGAGCGAGACGCTCGAACAGGCACTGGGCATCCTCGACTACGAGGCGTTCCGAAAGGAACAGGCGCAGGCACGGTCGGAGGGCCGCTGTCTGGGCGTCGGCACCTGCACCTATGTCGAGCCCACCGCGACAGCCATGCCCTATTACGGCACCGAAGGCGCCACCATCCGCATCGAGCCGTCCGGCAAGGTCAACGTCTACGTGTCGGGTGGTTCCACCGGCAACAGCCTCGAGACGGCCGTCGTCCAGCTGACCGCCGACGCGCTGGGTGTCGACATCGCCGACGTCCGCACGATCCAGGGCGACACCGCGGTCACACCCTTCGGTGCGGGCACCGGCGGCAGCCGAAGCGGCTCGATGATCGCGGGAGCGGTCGCAGAGACGGCGGAGATCCTTCGTCCACGCCTCCTCGCCATCGCCGCCGAGCTCCTCGAGGCGGCGGCGGACGACATCGAGCTGTCGCAGAGCCGGGCGTTCGTCCGCGGTTCCCCGAGCGACGCGGTCACGCTGGCGCAGATCGCGGACACCGCCTACTTCCAACCGTTCAAGCGGCCCGCCGGCGTACCCCTGGGTCTGGAAGCGAGCGCGCGCTACCAGACACCGGCCATGGTCATCTGGGCCAACGCGTCCCACGTGTGCACGTGCGAGGTCGACATCACGACCGGTGCCGTCAAGTTGCTGCGCTACGTCGTCAGCGAGGACTGCGGACCGATGATCAACCCTGACGTCGTCGAGGGACAGATCGCGGGCGGCACGGTTCAAGGCATTGGCGGCGTGCTGTTCGAGCACCTCGCCTACGACGACGCCGGCAACCCGCTCACGACCACCTTCATGGACTACCTGCTGCCGACCGCGACGGACGTGCCCGTCATCGAGTACGGGCACGTGGAGACACTGTCGCCGGGCGCCGGTGGCTACAAAGGCGTGGGCGAAGGCGGTGCGATCGGTGCTCCCCCCGCGGTCATCAACGCCGTCGCCGACGCACTCGCGCCTTTCGGTGTCGAGATCACTCAGCTGCCGCTGACGCCCGCGCGAGTGGTGGAGCTGATCGATTCCTCCCGAGTCGATGGCCCCCGAGTCGATGGCGCCCGAGTCGAGCACACGCAGTGAAGCCCAACGCGTTCGACTACCACGCACCGCCGACGGCCGCCGAAGCGCTGTCGTTGCTCACCGAACACGGCGACACGGCCAAGCTGCTGGCGGGCGGACAGAGTCTGGTGCCGATGCTCGCGCTCCGGCTGACCAGCTTCGACCACCTCGTGGATCTGGGCGGGGTCGCCGAGCTCGCCGGCGTCGAGGTGCGCGACGGTGCGTTGCGGATCGGTGCGATTACCACGCAGTCGAGCATCGAACGGTCGCCCGAGGTCGCGTCAGCCGCTCCGCTCCTGGCACGCGCGACACCACTGATCGGCCACTTCCAGATCCGCAACCGCGGCACCATCGGCGGTTCCATCGCCCATGCGGATCCCGCAGCCGAATACCCGGCCGTCGCTCTCGCTCTTGGCGCAGAGATCGAGGTGCTGTCCCCTGCCGGCCCCCGCTGCATTCCAGCGTCCGAGTTCTTCACGGGCCCCTGGTCGACGGCGATGCAGGAGGACGACGTCTTGACCGCCGTCACGTTCCCCCGGTGGTCGGGACGATGCGGATTCGCGATCGAGGAGTTCGCCCGCCGCCACGGGGACTTCGCAATCGCCGGCGCAGCTGTCGCACTCGAGGTCGACGGCGATGACCGGGTGCGGCGGTGCCAGATCGGACTGCTCGGCCTCGGCTCCGTACCTGAAAGCGCACCCTCAGCAGAGGAAGCGAGCGTCGGCGCTCTCGTCGCCGATGTCGACCCCGACGAGATCGGTCGGCTCGCCGTCACCTCGCTCGACTCGGTGCCGTCGGATCTGCATGGCTCGGCTGCCTACCGCCGCCGAGTGGGAGCCGCGATCGTGGCGCGCGCTTGGCGCGCGGCGAGCGAGGAGGCGCTTCATGCCCACGCGTGATGTCGAGGTCACCGTCAACGGCACGGTCCGGCGCAGCACGGTCGAGCCGCGGTTGACGCTGGCCGACTTTCTGCGCGAACGATGCGGTCTCACCGGCACGCATCTCGGTTGCGAGCACGGTGTGTGCGGCGCATGCACCGTCCTGCTCGACGGTGCAGCCGTCCGCGCGTGTCTGGTCTTCGCCGTACAAGCGGATGGTCGTGAGGTCACGACGATCGAGGGCCTCGGCGCCGCCGACGGCGGGCTGTCACCGGTGCAGACGGCTTTCCGCGAGCATCACGGCTTGCAGTGCGGATTCTGTACGCCGGGCTTCATCGTCAGTGTCACGGCGCTGCTGCGCGACAACCCCGACCCGACCGAGGAACAGATCCGGGAGGGGCTGTCGGGCAACCTGTGCAGATGCACCGGCTACCAGGGCATCATCGCGGCCGTGCGCGCAGCGGCCGGCGCCGAAGCGAGCAACGCCGACTAGCCCGACGCGTCAGTCAGTCAAGGAGAGCGCTTGACGCGGGCACCGCACGACCGCGAGCTCGACCTGCTCACGCAGGTCCTCCGGCGGCGACGGCTGCTTGATCGTGAGCACGTCATCGTCGCCGAGGTCGAACACGGACGGGACGAGCCCGGAGCAGATGCCGTTGGCCTCGCACAGGTCACGATCGACTTTGAGCTGCATCACGACTTCCTCGTAGCGGTGAGCCCACCAAGACAGAACGCCCACAACCGCTCGCCGTCGAGTGGGCCGCCGGTCAGGTAGGCGCCGAGCGCATGCATGTGGGCGGCCGCGACGAGTGTCTGCATGAGGATCATCGCGAGAGTCTCGGCGTCGATGTCGTCGCGGAACTTGCCTTCGCGCACCCCGGCTTCGACCAGCTCGAGGATCAGGTCCTGCATCGGTGCGAGGACCCGCGCGTAGTCGCTCGGCCGCGACTCGGCCAGCTGCAAGTGGTAAGAGGTCAGCGCGCGACTGACGCCACCCATCGTCTGGTCGATCGCCTGCGCATACATGGTCAGGACGAGCGCCTCGAGCCCGGCGACGCAGTTGTCCTGTGCCTTGACCAGTCGCCGCCAGTCCTCCGACGACATGCGGATGACCTCTTCGAACAAGGCCAGCAGCAGCTCGTCCTTGCTGCCGAAGTGCTGGTAGAAGGAGCGCAGCGAGGTCTTGGACCGCTCGACCAGCTCCTGCACCGTGAAGTCGGTGCGGCCGGTCTCGCTCAGCAGCTCCATCGCGACCTCGATGAACCGGTCGCTGCGGGACATGGCCTTGGCTCGGGCGGTGCGCAGTGACCTCTCGACGGCCCGCTCGCGCCAGCTGGCGACGGCGTCCGGAGCAGACAGTCCGGTCGGCTGTGTCATCTCGCGCACCCTCTCGGCCTGCGCTGGGCAAAAGAGAACCTCACATGCAGTGGCAGAACACTATCGCATCACTTCCGGAGAACCCGGTTTCACTGGGCGCAGAGGACTGTTGTCTTATTGGAAAAAGTTTGAAAGATTGGCCTAAAGCAGGACTCTCCGGGCGCCCGTCGAATCGCTCCGGAGACCTGCGCCCAGCAGGCCGCCAGCGAGGAGTCCCCGTGAAGCTCCGCACTCGTCCGCGCACGATCGTCATCCCCTCGCTGCTGGCAGTCCTCGCCGCGGCGAGCGTGCCCGCGCTCGCGGTCAGTGGCGGTGGTTACGACACGACCAAGCAGGGCTGCAGCACCAGCGCCGACGACAGCGCTCACCCGCAGTACACCGAAGACGGGTGCTACGCCGCGACCTTCCAGATCGCCGGCAAGGACCACCGCTACGTGGTCGTCGGGGTTCCGCAGACGCCCGACGGCACCAGCGCCAACGCGGTCGTGATCTGCCTCGACTTCACCGGCACCGCCAAGTGCGCCCGCGTCGACAAGAATGGTTTCACCCCGCTGCCCGACCAGAAGGGCACGCCGATCGACCCGCAGAGCGGCGAGCTGCACGCCTACTTCGGCGCCGACGACAACCTCGACAGCGGTGAGCACGACGGCTCCGAGCAGATCTCCAACGGCCCGAGTGACGGCGGAGCGATCGTCGCGAACGTGACGCCGCTGTCCGCAGTCGACTGGCTGACCCAGGTCGCCGGCGGTGACACTCAGTTCTTCCTCACCCACCCGCTGCCCGGCGCCGACGCCGGCTTCGGAGCCTGCGCCGACGGCTTGTGCTTCTCCGCACAGTCACAACGCCGCGTGGCCTACCAGGCCGGCGACAAGCACGCCAAGACGCGTGACGCGGCCAACTACGACGGCCACACCTGGGACCCGCCGTCGTGCGCCGGCCCGTCCGACACGACCAAGGACTGCGGCGGTCACAGCATGGCGTGGTGGCACAAGCACAACCAGACGACCTACGTCGAGCCCGGCCTGCAGATCTACGAGGACCCGGACCCGCAGGGGTCACCGGAGGGTCCCTATCCGCTTCCGGCGATCTACGTCGGCACGTGTGGTTTCGTCGCGGGTGGTGGCGTGGCCCCACCGTTCCCGGCGTCGCCGATCACCAACAAGTCGGGCCAGCTCGTCCTTCAGACCGGCTGCTAGTGGCCGGCAGGCCACTCGGCGTGTCTCGGCGACGTCTCGTCGGGGCTGTTGTTGCTACCGCTTCGTTGGTCGGCGCGACGTGTGCCGTCGCGACTCCCGGCGCCGGCCAGAAGTGCGCGAGTCCGGATTGGCGATCGTTCGGCGCCGGCGTCGTACACAGCTTCAACGTTGGAGCAGGCTGCTCACCCATCGACGCGACGACGGCGTCGACACTGGTGCCGGCGTGGGTGATGCACACCCCTGACTCGATCACCGCTTCACCGGCCATCGCCGCCGGGACGGCCTACGTCGGGTCCTGGGACGGCACCTTCTACGCGATCGACATCGCTACCGGTGCCGTGCGCTGGACGTTCGCGATCAGCAGTCACGCCCGAACCGCGTTCGGCCGCATCGTGTCCAGCGCGACGATCGAGCCCTACCGCGACCCGGCCAGTGGCCGCGAACGGCAGGTGGTGCTGTTCGGTGGCGGGTCGAGCCTCTGGGCGCTGGACGCCAAGACCGGCAAGGAGCTCGCCACGATCGACCTCGATCCACGCACTCCCGCGCTGCAGAAGCAGCAGGACAGCAGCGACGCGGCTCCGGTCGCCGAGGTGGAGTCGTCGCCGGCGGTCGCGACGACCGACGGTGTGCGCCGCATCTACGTCGGCATCGATGTGCACAACGACCCGCACGTCGGTCGCACCGGACTGATCGCGGTTCGGCTCGAGCCGGGCGCCAAGCAGTGGCACTTCAAACCGTTGTGGAAGTACGACGTCGAGACCGGTGACACCTACACCGGCGAGCGCGGCCTGACGATCGGCTCCGGTCAGGGCTGGGGATGCGGCGGCGTCTGGTCGTCCCCGGCTGTCGACGCCGCCCGCGACGTGGTCGCGTTTGGCACGGCGAGCTGCTCATACGCCGACAAGGCCTACGCCGCACATGAGAACTACGCCGAGAGCATGGTTGCGCTGGATGCGACCACTGGCCGGTTGCGGTGGCGTTTCCGGCCCGCCGACGCTCTGGCGACGCCGAAGGCCCAGATCGCCGACGCTGATCGCGACGCAGACTTCGGTGCCTCGCCCAACATCTTCACGTTGAACGGCCGCACTGTCGTCGGCGAAGGACGCAAGAGCGGTGACTACTACGTCCGCGACGAGATGACCGGCGCCAACGTGAGTGTCTGCCACGTCGGGCAAGAAGGCGGCCTGCAGAGCGGCTTCGGGATCGGTGGCTTCCTCGGGACACCTGCCGTCGAGACGTTCCCGGGCGGCAAGGTGCAGGTCGTCGGGACCACCGCCATCCCCGTGCCGCACTCAGCGGGCCAGGCCGTCGACAGCACCGTCTCGGTGCGCGGCTTCGACCCGGCGACCTGTCACATCGACTGGACCTATCGACTCGCGGGCCCGTCCTACGCGCACACGTCGATCGTCAACGGTGTCGCGTTCATCCCGGACACCACGACGTTCTCGGTGATCGCCATCGACACGAGGACGGGCCTGCCGCTGTGGCAGTCACCGGTGCTCGGTCCGCCATCATCGACGGCGGTCGTCGACGGTTCGACCGTCGTGGTCGGTTCAGGAACGCGCGAGACGGACCTGGAGTACAAGGCGTTCGGTCACGCGGTCGACCCGCTCCAGCCGGCGTCCGGCATCCAAGCCTTCCACCTCGCCACCGGCTAACAAGTCACGCCCCGTGATCTTGACGTTTTCGGCGTTAGAACGTCGAGATCACGCGCGTAGACCGTCGCCAACGTCAAGATCACGAGTCGGGCCGCTCGTTCTACCGGGACGCGCCTCGCGGAAGGCCTAGGCCGCGCTGGGCGATGATGTCGCGCTGGATCTCGTTGGTGCCGCCACCGAAACGCAGGTAGGGCGCCTGCCGGTACAGGTGCCGCGCCAGCTCAGCGGCGAACGACGTCGGGTCGACCAGCTCCAGCACCGCGGCTGACAACGACGCCTGCAGCTCGGTCGTCACGACCTTTGTCATCGACGCTTCCGCGTTGGGCATGAGCCCCTGGTCGACCATCCAGGCGGCGCGGTAGTTGAGCAGCCGCGCGTTCTCGATCTTGACGGACAGCTCAGCGAGCCCATGCCGGACATCCACTTCGTACGACGTGATCGTGCGCAGCGTCTCGTCGTACAAGCGGCGCAGCCCGCCGGTGACGCCGATCGACACCCGTTCGAAGTCGAGCGCGGTCGTGACGTAACGCCAGCCGTCGTTCTCGGCGCCGATCAATGCGTCGGCATCGACACGGACATCTTCGAAGTGCACCGCGTTGGTGCGGATCCCACCCCAGGTGACGATCGGCTGCACGGTCACACCCGGCGCGTCGATCGGCACCATGACCACCGACAAGCCTTTGTGCTTTGGCGCATCCGGGTCCGTGCGCACGACCAGCCACTCATGCGTGGCGAACTCGGCTCCCGTGTTCCAGAGCTTTTCGCCGTTGACCACCCACACATCGCCGTCGCGACGAGCGCTCGTGCGCAGGGACGCGAGGTCGCTGCCGGCATCAGGTTCGGAGTAGCCGATCGCGCACTCCACCTCGCCGGACAAGATGGCGGGCAGCCAGCGCTTCTTCTGCGCGTCGGTGCCGAACCGCATGATGGTCGGCGCCACCGCACTCGCCGTCAGGTCGATGGCGGGCGCACCCCAGTAGGCGAACTCGTCCATGAGCAGGAACTGCTCGAACGTGGTCCGGCCGGAGCCGCCGTAGCCGACCGGCCAGGTCAGGGCGAGCCAGCCGCGCTTCGCCATCTTGGCGCGGAACTTGCGCAGCACCGGGCCGCTCGCCTCACCACCACGTCGACGTGACTCTTCCTCGGCTTCGACGTCGAACTCGGCGCGCAGGAACTCGCGGACCTCCTTGACCCAGGCCTGGTGGTGCTCGTCGAGCGCAAAGTCCATTGCTAGGAGCGGAGTTCGCGCTTGAGCGGCTTGCCCGCGCCGGACACCGGAAGCGGTTCGGTGCGCAGCTCCCACGTCTTGGGGACCTTGTAGCCGGCGATCGACTTCCGCGCGTGCTCGGCGAGCTGTTCTTCCGTCGTACCGGCAGCGTCGGGAGCGAGGACGACGATGCCGTGCACGCGTTGGCCCCAGACCTCGTCGGGCACGCCGACAACGGCAACCTGCACGACGCCTGGATAGGTGGTCAGTGCGTTCTCGACCTCGATCGAGTAGACGTTCTCTCCACCGGTCACGATCATGTCGTCCACACGGTCGACGAGGTAGAGGTAGCCGTCGGCGTCGAACTTGCCGAGGTCGCCGGTGCGATACCAGCCGTCACGGAACACCTTGGCTGTCGCTTCGGGGTTTTCCCAGTAGCCGGTCATGATGTTGCCGCCGCGCGCGCAGACCTCGCCGACCTCACCGGTGGCAAGCCTGTTGCCGTCGCCGTCGAAGATCGCGACATCGACACCGGGCAGCGGCCGTCCGACGGAGTGCCGCTTGTCCTCGCCGCGCAGGTGATCCTCGGCCGTCAGGAACGTCAGCGTCGGGCACGCCTCCGTCATGCCGTAGCCCTGCAGCAGCTGGATGTCGGGCGACGACTCCTGCAGCTTGGCCAGCAGCGCATGTGGCATCGCCATGCCGCCGTAGCCGATGCGCTTGAGGCTGCTCAGCCGATCCGGCGCGTAGTCGGGATGCCGCAGGATCATCGCGATCATCGTCGGCACGAGCACCGTCTCGGTGACGCCGTGCTTCGCGACCGCGGTCATGAACGCGCCCGGCTCGAACGCCGGAATGACAGTTGCCTCGGTGCCGAACGCAGCCGCCGAGAGTGCAGCGTTGGCGCCCATCGAGTGGAACATCGGCATGTGGTGCAGGTAGACCGCTTCTTCGTTGAAGGCAAGTCCCTGCACCATTGCGAGGTGGTAGAGGTTGAGCATCTGCGCGCGCTGCGTGCTCGCGACGCCCTTGGGCATGCCGGTGGTGCCGCCGGTGTACATCAACATCGGCAGCGACTCTTCGTCCGGCTCGGCCGGCACGACGTCGTTGCCAGAAGCGAGCAGATCCTCGTAGTCGTCGTCGAGTGACACGACCCGCTCGACGGATGTCTCGCCCGAGTCGACGATCGCCTGCACCCGCTCGGCGAAAGCAGCGTCGACGAACACGACTCGGGCGCCGGAGTGCTTGAGGACGTGGGCGGTCTCGCGGTCGGCGAGGCGGTAGTTGACGGGGTTGATGACGGCGCCGCCGAGGAAGGCGGCGTGGTAGAGCTCGAGGTAGCGGTGACCGTTGAGAGCGACGACCGCGAACCGGTCCTCGCGGCTGAGCCCGAGACCGGAGCCGAGCGCGTCGGTCAGCTGCAGCGCGCGGGTGGCGTGCTCGCCGAACGTCGCCGAGTAGGTGCCGTCGTGGATGGCCGCTCGTTGCGCGTGCCGCTCCGCGGCCGGCAGGAAGAGCCGGGCGTAGATGAGCTCTTTCACCCGTCCATACTATCTTTTAGAAGATGAGCAGGGAACAGAGGGCGCTGGTGCTCGCGCCCATGCGGGGACCGGGTTTTGACGCGCTCAAAGAGCTTGCGGACATCGTCTACGAGCCCTTCATCGAGCAGAAGCCGCTGCGGCTCTACAACGACGAACAGCTTGCGGAGCGAGTGCAGGCCGAGGGCGCCACGATCGTGATCTGCGAGGGCGACCGGGTCGGCCCGGCCACCCTTGACCTCAAGCCGGTCGTCATCGGCGCGACCCGGGGCGACCCCACCAACGTCGACGTGCCGGCGGCGACCGAGCGGGGCATCCCGGTGCTCCACGCGCCCGGTCGCAACGCCGACGCGGTCGCCGAGCTGACGGTCGGTCTGCTCTTCGCAGCAGCCCGTCACATCGTCCCCGCCGACGACGACGTCCGCGCCGGTGAGACCTATCGCGACGGCACGATCCCCTATCAGCGCTTCCGCGGCTGGGAGGTCAACGGCCGCACCGCGGGGATCGTCGGGTACGGCGCGATCGGCCGCGCACTTGCCTGGAGGCTCGAGGGGCTCGGCATGCGGGTCATCGCCTACGACCCCTACGCGGACGACGCGACCTACGCCCTCGACGACCTCCTGGCCGAGGCCGATGTGGTGTCGATGCACGCCCCGGTCGTCCCCGAGACGATGAAGATGATGAGCGAGAAGCAGTTCGCGCAGATGAAAGAAGGCGCGATCTATCTCAACGCGGCGCGGGCGGCGCTGCACGACGTCGATGCACTTGTCGACGCCCTGAGGTCGGGGCATCTCGCGAGCGCAGGACTTGACCACTTCGACGGTGAGGTCCTCGCGCCCGACTCAGCGCTGGCGCAGCTGCCCAACGTGGTGCTCACCCCGCACATCGGCGGCGCGACCTACAACGTCGAGGCCAACCACGCGCAGCAGATGGCCGACGGCATCGCCGCGATCTTGACCGGCGACAAGCCCAACAACTGCATCAACCCCGAGGTGCTCGGCTAGGCAGGTCCCCGCCCGCCGGCGGCGAACGTTGTCGCATGCGGCGCGCGACGTTGCTCGGGGCCGGGCTCTCGCTCGCCGCGATGACGGTCGTGAGTCCGGCGGTCACACACGCCGCCGCTCCGTGCAACACCGACTGGCCGATGTTCCAGCACGACCCAGCACGAACAGCCGATGCCACGTGCAGCAGCCTCACGGCGCTCGGCGCCGCCAAGCTCCAGCCGCGCTGGTTCCTTCAGACGGACGGCGCCGTCACCGCAGAACCCGCCATTGCCTGGGGCCACGCCTTCGTCGGTGACGGCACCGGCAGGATGCATGCGGTCGACATGGCCACCGGCAAGGACACGTGGACGTTCGATACCGGCCACAACCCGGAGCACGTCGACCGGCACGACGTCTCCTATGGCCGCATCACTGCCTCGGCGAGTGCGGTCGAGGTGCCCTCCCTGGGCCCGACGGTGGTCTTCGCGGCAGGTGGCACGGTCTACGCGGTCGACGCTGACAACGGCCGCGCCCGCTGGGCCGTCGACGCCGACCCGTCGCACCCCGCCAGCACGACCGAGGTCGAGTCCTCGCCCGTGGTCTGGAACCGCGGACACGGTCGCGATCCGGTCGTGTTCGTCGGGATGGACTCCAACGAGGACCCCCACTCCGCGGACGGTGGCATGCTCGCCATCGACGCGCGCACCGGCGCACTGCGCTGGAAGTACGACGCCGAAAAAGACGAGGTCGTGCACAACCTGGGCAGACGCTCGCACCCGGAAACGGCGTGCGGTGACATCTGGAGCTCGCCTGCGTTGGACCCCCGGCGGCAGATGCTCTTCTTCGGTGGGGGCAACTGCAACCTTCAGTCGGGCAGGGACACGCAACGCGTATGGGCGCTGCGCGCCACGGACGGCCGACCCGTCTGGACGTTCCACGAGCCTGCCGCCAACCATGGTCAGGACAACGACTTCGGCGCGTCGGTCGTTCTCACCGAGGTCGGCGGCAAGGACGTCGCCGTACAAGCCGGCAAGTCCGGCTGGGTCTACGCCATCGATCGTGACAACGGCCGGCTCGTACGCAGCGTGCAAGCCGCCGTCGGCTCGAGCGTCGGAGGCTTCATCGGATCGGTCGCCGTCGCAACCGATCCGACCTCACACCATCCAGTGCTCTACGGGGACAGCGCCATCCCCGCCTCTCCCGATGGCGGGGCCGGCACCACCACAGACCCGGAACGACTCACGTCGCTGCACGCCGTCGATCTGGTCACCGGCGCCGTCGTGTGGAACCAGCCCGCGCAGGCGCCGTCCTACGCGCCGGTCACGGTCGCCGGCGGCATCGTCTTCGCCTCCGACACGACGGAGTTCGCCGTCAACGCTTACGACGCGACGGACGGCCTGCTGGTCTGGCACGTGCCCGTTGCCGCCGCCGCGTCCGGCGGAGTCGCCATCTCGGGCCAGAACATCGTGTTCGGCACCGGCACCTACTTCGACCAGTCCTCGCGCGTGCCGCCCCAAGCCACCGGCATCTGGTGCTTCGCGGCCTAACGACCTTGCTGAGCGAGCTCGCGGAATCTGGTGTAGCGGCGCTTCACCGGGTCGGTCCAGTCGGCGTTCGGCTCGAAGCGTCGAGCGGAGCGCGCCCACCGGGCACCGTCGCGCAGGTCGCCTTCGAGGCCGGCGGTGAGACGCGCACAGAACGCGGCGCCGATGGCGCCGGTCTCGGGATCCGTCGCTGCATCGACCGGCGCGCAAAGCGCGTCCGCGAGTGCCTGCATCCAGCCGTCGACCTGAGTGCCGCCACCGAGCGCGACGATGCGTCTCGGCGACAGATCCATCATCTCGAGCAAGTGGCGCGCGACGAACGCGCTCGCCTCGAACGCGCCCCGTCGAACTGCCGCGGCGTCGTGACCCTGGTGGACGTCAGCCAGGACAGCGCGCCGGTTCGGGTCGTTCCACGGCGTTCGCTCGCCGCGGATGTAGGGCAGCCAGACCGGCACCTGCTCGGGGTCGACGGGACCCCGCGACTTCACGGTCGTCCGATCCACCCAGTTGAGGAACAATCCGCCGGCGTTGCTGGCAGCAGTCGCGGTCTGCGCCCCGGTCTCGTCGGGGTAGGCGATGATCTCCGCCGGAGGCGTCGCCCCCGGCGGCAAAGCTGCCATGACGATCAGCGTGCTGCCGCAGATGACGAGCGCGTCGCCGTCCTCGATGCCGGAGATGATCCGCTCGCAGGCAACGTCGATCGCGCCACCGTCGAGCAGCATTCCGTCGACGTCGGCGACCGGCGTACGGCTCGGCACGATCTGCGGCACCTGGTCGACCGAGACGCCACATTCGTCGAGCACCGACTGGTCCCAGGCCTCACCGGTTGACAGCGGCCACAACACCATCGCGACGTCGCCGGCGAGGACAGGCGGCCCACCGAGAGCGACGGTCGCCGTCGTCTGCGCCGACCAGTAGCCGGCGGCTTCCGGGGCCATGCGCACGAGTGCACGCAGGAACTCCGGGGCGTCCCCGACGAGATCCGGCATTCCGTGGCGATCGGCGGGTCGGCCCTCGGCGTCGCCGTAGAGCAGCCCGTCCGTTGTCGGTTTGCCGCGACGATCCACCGCCGCCATCGACGGCACCATGCCCGTGACGCTGAGCGCCTTCGGCGCTAGACCGCCGAGGGCTTTCAATGCACGACGCGGCCCGCGGCGCCAGGCCTGATCGGCATCGTGTCGAAGCCGGTCGCTCGTTGCCTGGATCTTGTGCGGCACCCGCGTGCGGGCAACGACTTCGCCGGCTGCGTTCACCGCGACGGCCTTGACCGACGTGGTCCCGATGTCGACGCCGACCGTGATCTGGTCGGATGCCGCAGTCACGAGGGCTTGCGCATCATTCGGTAGTAGCCGCCAAGGGTCTCGTTGGTCGACGAGGGCAACTCGGCGTCGCCGCCGAGGATGCGCGCACCCCACACGATCTGTGCTGCGCGTTCGACAACGCCGAGCTGGTGGATCGCGCGTTCCGGCGAGTCGCTCACCGTCACCGTGCCGTGGTTGGCGAGGAGTGCCGAGCCGACATCAACGAGACAGTCGGCCGCGTTCTCGCCGAGCTCTGACGAACCGGTCATCGCGTAGTCCGCGACCGGCACGTCACCGCCGACGTAGACGGCGAACTCGTCGATCGCCGACGGGATCGGTTGGCGCGCGACCGCGAACATCGACGCATAGACCGGATGCGCGTGGATGACCGACTGGACTTCCGGAAAACGCTTGTAGCAGGCGATGTGCACGAGCTTTTCGCTCGACGGCGAACGGGTTCCTTCGATGACCTCGCCCGACGCATCGAGTACGACGAGGTCGGCCAGCGTCATCGTCTCGTAGTCGATCGACGACGGCGTGATGACGACCGAGCCGTCCTCGAGTCGCCCGGACACGTTGCCGCTGGTTCCTGCGGTGAGGTTGAGCCGCAGCATGTCCTTTGCTGCGGCAAGAACCTCGTCGTGCATGCTCACGATGTCGCTCCTGCATCCGAGTGGCTCAGCACCATGGACTTGAACTGGTCGAAGTCGCGTGTCTTGTCGACGACGATGTCGCGATAGCCGGCCGGCGCGTAGGTCTCGAACGTCTCACCTTCGATGGCCGCGAGGATTGCTTCTGCGCACTCCTCCGGTGGCGCCATCGGCCCGTCGTAGAACGCGTCGTCACTGCCGGGCTGGTCCCAGATCTCGGTGGCAAATGCGCCCGGCGAGATCAGCCGGATGTCGACGCCCGACCCGGCAAGGTCGAGGGCGCATGCCTCGCTCCATCCGCCGATGGCGAACTTGCTCGCCGAGTAGGCCGACTCGGTCGGCACCCCGATGCGTCCGGCCATGCTGCCGACGTTGACGATCAGGCCGCGACGGCGCTCCAGCATTGACGGCAGCGCCGCCAGCATCATCCGCACCGGCGAGAAGAAGTTGATTCGCATCGTGTCCTCGACCTCGGCGGGCGTCAGGTCGCGGACGTGGCGGCGCTTGGGCGCACCGGCGTTGTTGAGCAGGACGTCGAGGTGACCGAAGTGCTCGATGGCTTCACGGACGACGTGTTCGGCGGCGTCGAGGTCGGACAGGTCGACCGCCCAGATCCGCGATTCCGGGCTGTCACCCCGGCAGTCGGCGAGCACCTCCTCCAACCTGTCCTTGCGTCGCGCGACCAACCCGAGCACCGCTCCGCGCTTGGCGAGCATGCGCGCCGTAGCCGCGCCGATGCCGGACGATGCGCCGGTGAGCAGGACCGTCGCCCCCTGCACGTCCATGGGCGAGAACTCCTATCAGGGTTAAGATCTAAAAGAAACCGCGAAGATCAGTAAAGCGGCAGAGCTTGGGCGGCGCAAATGAGGTCTCGCACATGAAGGCGCTCGTCTTCGGGACGGAGCCGGACGGCTGGAAAGCGCCCGCCGATGCCCCCGCGCTGATGCGCAATCTCGCCGTCTCGCCGGTCGGTCTGCGTGACGTGCCCGACGCCGCACCGCTGCGACCGGACTGGCTCGTCGTCCGACCGTTGCTCACCGGCATCTGCGGCTCGGACTCCAAGCAGGTGCTGCTCGACTTCGGTGAGGGCGGCGCGGACAGCGCGATGATCGCGTTCTGCTCGTTCCCGCAGGTGCTCGGCCACGAGGTGGTGGGCGAGGTCGTCTCGCTCGGGCCGCAAGCCGAGGGGTTCGACGTGGGTGACCGCGTCGTCCTCAACCCGTGGCTGTCGTGCCGACCGCGCGGCATCGACCCGGTCTGTCCGTCGTGCGAAGCTGGCGACCTGAGCCTGTGTTGGAGCTTCACCTCGGGCGACATCAGTGCCGGCATCCACACCGGTGTTGCGGCCGACGCCACCGGCGGCTACGCCGAGCTGCTCCCGGCGCACTCGTCGATGCTGCACCGGGTGCCGGACGTCGTACCCGATGACAGGGCTGTGTTTGCCGACCCGTTCTCGGTGTCGCTGCACGCCGTGACGCACAACCCGCCTCCGCCCGGCGGCAAGGCGCTCGTGTGGGGTGCCGGCTCGCTCGGGCTGTGCGCTGTGGCGCTCCTCCGCACGCTCTATCCAGACGTCGACGTCGCCGTCGTGGCCCGCTTCCCTCACCAGGCCGCACTCGCCAAGGAGCTCGGCGCGCACCTGGTCACTGCTCACGAGCCGGGCGACGAGGTCCTCGAGACGCTGGCGCAGTGGTCCGGCGGTGTGCTGCGTCGTCATCCCGACCAGCCGGGCCTGCCGATGTGTCATCCCGGCTTCGTCGACGTGGCCTACGACACCGTGGGCAAGCCCGACTCGGCCGCGATCTCGGCTCGCCTGCTGACGACCCGCGGCACCATCGTCAAGGCGGGCGTGCATGCGCCGGCGCGCTGGGAGTGGAGCCCGCTCGACTTCAAAGAGCTGCGCTGGGTCGGCAGCAACGCGTTCGGCATCGAAACCGTCAACGGCGTGCGCAAGCACGCCATGGAGCACTACCTCGAACTGGCTGCTGCCGGCCGCGTTGACCTCAGTCCCATGCTCACCCACGTGTTCTCACTCGATCAGTGGCGGGACGCGTTCTGCACGATCGCCGACCAGGCGAACAGCGGCGCCGTCAAGGTGGCCATCAAGCCCTGAGGGGAGACTTGCCGCTGTGGTGAGCTTTCTCCTCTCGGTCACGTTCGCCTGCGGGCTGGTGATTGCGGTCTCGCACGTCATCAACCGACGGTTCGTGGCGCCGGTCTACGACGCCGTCGCGAATCTTCTTGCATTCGGGTGCGCGATAGCCGCCTCGACCTTGCTCGGCCACTGGCTCCCCGCGCTGCTGTCGGCGGTCGCCTTCCTGTGCTGGCTCGTCCTCGCCCGTCGTACCGCCATGGCCCTGCGCAGCAGACGACCGGCCGACGTGTGACCCTGGCAGAGATGACAACGACGTCGCGCCCCGAAGCGGACCCCGGTCTGTTCGGTCCCGACAGCGTCACGTGGCGCGTCCACGCCGATCCCGTGATGTGGATCGCCGGACTGCGGGCGCTGCTGCTCCAGGCACTGCATCCGGCGGCGATGGCCGGCGTGCTGCGCCACTCCGACTTCCGCGCCGATCCCTGGGGCCGGCTGCTCCGGACGGCCGACTACGTCGGCGTGGTGTCGTTCGGCAGCACGGCCGAGGTCGACGCGATCGGAGCGCGCGTCCGCGCCATCCACGGCAAGGTGCGGGGCGTCGACCCGGAGTCCGGCGTGCGCTACCGAGCGGACGACCCGACGTTGCTGCGATGGGTGCACTGCAGCGAGGTGGAGTCGTTCCTGACGACCTACCAACGCGCCGGCGGCCGGCTCAGCACGGAGGAGATCGACTGCTACTACGCCGAGCAGACGCGCGCGGCGGTCGTCGTCGGACTGGATCCGGACACCGTGCCCGCCACGAACGCGGAGATGGCGGACTACTTCGCGACGATTCGTGCCGACCTCACCGCCGACGGGCGCACGCGCGAGCTGGCTCGCTACGTCCTCGCCCCACCCATGCCGCGGTGGGTCCGCTGGGCGACCCCGGCCCGTCCGGCGTGGGCGGCCGGTGCGGGACTTGCGCTCGGACTGCTGCCGTCGTGGGCGCGGCGGATGTACGGCGTCGTCGCGCCGCCCCTGACCGGAGTCGCGGCTGCGGCGGGTGTTCGCGCGCTGCGCGCCGGCACCGCACTCGCGCCGCGGTCCTACCGCGAGGGCCCGCATCTTCGCGCCGCCCGAGCCCGCCTAGCCGTGCAGTAGGGCCGTCACGTTCCTGAGAGCGGTCGCCATGATCGTGAGCGTCGGGTTCTGAGCACCGGACGTCGGGAACACGGACCCGTCGGCGACCAGCACGTTGTCCAAGTGATGCACCATGCCGTGCTTGCCGGTGACGCTCGTCTTGGGGTCGGCGCCCATGCGCATCCCGCCCATGATGTGTGCGCCGTGCGGGATTGCCGTCATGTTGCCGAGCGACTCCGGCACCGCCGCCGACACTGTCGCACCGGCTGCCTTCATCAGCGCAGTGATCTGCGAGGCGCAGAACGCCACCGCCACCTGCTCATGCTGACCGGGTGAGTAGGTCAGCCGCGCGACGGGGACACCGCGGTAGTCCTTGACCCCGGCCAGATCAACGCGGTTGGTCGCGTAGGGCAGGTCCTCGCCGACCATCGACACGCCCGCGAGCCGGTCACGCAGCGGGCTCGACCGCATCAACGCCTTGAACCTGGTGCCGAACGGCGGCGTTGCTTGACCGGTCTGGTCGGCGGAGTGGATCGTCTCGAGCAGGAAGCGATAGATGTTGGCTTCGGCGATGGGGTCCTGCGAGCCGCCGAGCTCCATGATGCCACCGCGCACATAGGGCAGGCCCGCTGCTTGCGCTGCCTCGCGCATGCCCGGGTAGTCCGGGTCAGCGAGGTCCTCACAGCACTGTGTGGTCGATCGCCCGCGATAGGCGTGCATGCGCCGGTCCAGGAAGATGCCGAAGCCGTCGACGAAGTTGTGGAACATCATGTCCCGGCCGATGCGGTCGTGCGGGTCGGGCAGATCGGACAGCAGGGCAAGGCGCGACGTCTCGATGGCAGAAGCAGCAAGTACGACGAGATCTGCGCGATCACTGCCGCGACGACCGCCCAGTCCGATCCACTCGACCCGTTTGGCCTTGCGTCCGTCGAGCCGGACCCGATGCGCGAACGTCTGCGGGCGGATCTTCACGCGACCGGTCTCGCAAGCCTCGTCGAGCACCGCCAGCGCGCCGATGCGCGCATTGTTCGGACAGCCGTAGCCACTGCACTGGCCACAGTCGTTGCACGCCGGTCGCCCGTCGTGCTCCCTGGAGTTGGCGGCCATCGGGAAGGCATAGGGATGCATGCCGACCGCCGTGCAGCCTGACGCGATCGTCATCGACGAGAACTGCTGCGGCCCGGGCGGCATGTCGTAACCGCGCTTGCCCGGAGCGTGCTTCAGGGTCGGCGCCGACGGCAGCGTGGCCGGACCCTGCACGCCGAGCAGATGTTCGACGCGTTTGTAGAACGGCGCGATGTCGTCGTAGGAGAACGGCCAGTCGCACACGTCGGTGCCGGGATAGGCGCCGAGCAACGACTTCTTCTTGAAGTCGATGTTCCAGAACCGCGGCACCTTGGCGTCCCAGTGCACCGTGCCACCGCCCACGACGGCAGCGAGCTGGTTGACCTCGCCGACCGTGTCCTTGTCGCTCGGACTTGCCCGGAACGCACGCGGTTCGGTCAGCGGGTCGGGCATCTCGAAGTAGCGGTTGGCCTTGAGCTCGTCGTTGGAGAAGCGGTGCGACGGCTTGTCCGGGTGACGCGAGTAGGCCGGACCGCGCTCGAGCACAACGACGTCCCAGCCGGCGCGCGCGAGCTCGAGACATACGACGCTCGCTCCCGCGCCGCTGCCGACAACGACTGCGCGGTCAGCCACCGGTCGAGCTCCGAGCCGCGCGGGCGCGCGTCAGGATCGGCAGCGCGTCGATCAGCTCCTGCACAGCGGGAAGATCGTTGGTCCCGACCGGGTCCGGACCGTCGTCCCTCTCGACCTGCGCCTTGGTGTAGCCCACCGGCTGGATGTCGCCCGGCCAGCCGATCTCATGCCACCCCGCGAGCTTGTGGTTGCCGCCGTACTCCGGCACCGAGTACATCGCATCGATCGTCAGGCTGAACAGCACGTCGCGGACGTCGGCGAGGTCGGTCAGCAGCTTGTCCTGCTCGCTCATCGGCGCAGCGACGAAGTCCTTGTAACCGTCGGCGGCCGCCGCCTTGTCGAGCTTGACGACGGCGTCGGCAACCTGCTTGCGCAGCTGCTTGAGGCGCTCGTGCCAGGCCTTGTCCTGCCGCTCGACCAGGGGCAGGAACTTCTTCATGTGATCCGGGCCCGACGTGTGCCGGTTGCTCCACGGGGCACCGGCGAAAATCGCCGGCGGGGACTCCTCGAACGCCGACAGCAACCGGTCGATGAAGTGCACGACTCCTGCTTCGCGTGCGCCGGGGTGACCGGCCTCGAGCGGGTCGTCCTGCGGCCCCGGGACAAGGCGCGCAGTTGCCTCGATGACGGTCGCCGCCTGGTGCGCCGTCAGGAACCGGTAGGCCGTCACGGCACCAGGCGCGCCGCTGCTCGAGGCGAGCGCCGGCGCCGGCAGATAGCGGACGACCGGCAGCATCGCTCCGGCGATGAGCACAGAGCGTCGACCGGGCGCTGGGGTCGGCAACTGGGCCTCCGTACCGGTGTAGCGACGCTAACAATGTCGAGAATATTATCTTTTAGAAGACAGCGGAAGGGACCTCGTTGATGGCCACGCTTGACGGGCGGACGGCGATCGTGACCGGCGCAGGAGCCGGACTCGGACGCGAACATGCGCTGCTGCTCGCGGCCCAGGGCGCGGCAGTCGTGGTCAACGACGTGTCCGCGGATGCGGCCCAAGGCGTCGTGGACGACATCGCCGCGACCGGCGGCACGGCGGTCGCCTGCCCTGCCGACGTGACGAGCTGGGAGGGCGCGCAGAGCCTGATCGACACGGCGGTGCAGACCTACGGCGACCTGCACGTGCTGGTCAACAACGCGGGCATTGTGCGCGACGGCATGATCGTCAACCTCACCGAAGATGCCTGGGACAGCGTCGTGGGCGTCCATCTCAAGGGTCACGCTGCCACCATCCACTGGGCTGCCGTGCACTGGCGTGGCCAGCAGAAGGCGGGCAACACCGTCACCGCCAGCATCATCAGTACGACCTCGGGTGCGGGCATCCTCAACAACCCCGGCCAGGCCAACTACTCGAGCGCCAAAGCAGGCATCGTCGCCCTCACACTCGTCGCGGCCAAGGAGCTCGGTCGTTACGGTGTCCGCGCCAACGCGATCGCGCCGCTTGCGCGCACGCAGATGACCGCGGCCACGCCGGGTCTCGGCGACATGTTCGCCGCGCCCGAGTCGGGCTTCGACGCGTGGCATCCCGGCAATGTCTCGCCGCTGGTCGGCTATCTCGCCAGTGCTGACTGCGCAGTCACCGGTGCGGTGTTCCACGTCGTCGGTGCGCAGGTTGCCGCCTTCAACGGCTGGACCACGACCCCGCTGCTCGAAGGTGACGACCGGTGGAGCATCGACGATCTGGCCGCGAAGCTGGACGGTCATCCCGCCCTGACAATCGGGGATGATGGCCGACTTCCGGCCGAGGGCATGTCATCGCACGACTTCCAGCAGCTGATGGCCGCGGCCGTGCCGTCGTCCGGGCAAGCCTGACCGCGTGGATCTTCGCCCGAGCGAGGAGCAGCAACAGCTCCGCGCCGCGCTGCGGCGGTTGTTCGACCGGCGCATCGATGCGCTCGTCGCCGCGCTGCCCGAACCGCCGACACACGATGCCGCCCGAGATCTGGCCGACGGTCTGGCGGTCGGCATCCCTGGCCTGGGCCTGCCCGAGCAGAGCGGCGGTGCCGGCACCTTCGCCGACCTGGTAGCCGCGCACGAGGAGCTCGGCCGCGGTCTCGCCGGTCCGGTGCTCACGGCGATCACAGTGGCCGGCCGGCTGCTCCTGCGTAGCTCCGGCGCCGGCCGCGACGGGCTGCTCGCCGCTCTGGCCGACGGCACGCGAACCGCAACCGTTGTCCAGGGCGCATACCGTGTCGCGGCCGGACCCGACGTCACCGACGTGCTCGTCGTCGACGGTTCCGCGGTCGTCGTACTGCCCGGTGCGGCGGTGCAATGGTCAGAGGAAGCGACCGGTTGCGACATCGCTGCCTGGACGTTCGCCGGCGACCTGGCGTCAGCTCAGGAACGACTCGCCATCGACGCCGACGGACTCGAGCTCTTCCGCGCCGAGGCCGCAGTTCTGGCTGCGGCGCGCCAGCTCGGCGGTGCTCGTGCGGTGCTCGACCGGACCATCGAGCACGTGAAGACGCGCGAGCAGTTCGGTCGGGCGATCGGCACGTTCCAGGCGGTCCAGCACCAGCTGGCCGACGTCGCGACCAACCACGACGCAACGGAGCTCGCGGTTGCCCAAGCAGCCTGGGCCGTCGCCGCCGGCCGGCCGGCGGCGGAGATCCGGCGGCTTGCCGACATCGCTGCGTTGTCCGCAGCAGAGACGTTCCGCACCGCGACTCTGGTCGCCCACCAGCTGCACGGCGGGATGGGGTTCGTGCTGGACAGTCCTCTGCACCTGTGGTCTGCGCGCGCGATCGCGGACCCGACTGTTCCGCGGACGCGGCGTCAGCTGCTCGGCGACCTCGCGGACGCTGCCGGCATCACGGCCGACGGGATCGCTGCCCCACCGGAGCATCGACTCACGGTGTGAGCAAACCGGGCAGCTCAGCGCGGATGACCTTGCCCATCGCGTTGACGGGCAACGCGTCGACGACCACCCATCGCTCCGGCACCTTGTAGCGCGACAGCTGCGCACGGCACACCGCCTCGAGCTGGTCGATGGTCACGGTTGCGCCCGGTGCCGGCTGGACTGCAGCAGCCAGCTGCTCGCCGAGTCGCTCGCTCGGCAGCCCGAAAGCCGCGGCCGCCGCGACGCCGGGCACCGACAGCAGGACCCGCTCCACCTCGGCCGGATAGATGTTGGCGCCGCCGCGGACCACGACGAGCTTGCGCCGGTCGCGAATGCTCACCCATCCGTCGCTCACCGTGCCCAGATCGCCGGTGCGCAGGACCGGGTCGGCGTTCGGGCGCAGCTCGCCGTTCATCCACTCGCCGAGCATCGGCGTCCATGCTCCGGCCCACTCGCCCGACGTCGCCGCCCCGACACTGATTTCGCCGAGCTCGCTGACTTCGCCGAGCTCGCTGACTTCGCCGAGCTCACCGTCCACGTCGGCCGCAGAGACCAACAGGTGCGGAAGCGACTGGCCACTCGCGCCCGGCCGCCACTCGTCCCCGACGGGATCGATCGCGACAACCGTCGGCGCCTCGGTGAGGCCGTAGGTAGCCCGCACCGGCAGCCCGAACGCCTCGTGGAACTCCCGGCGCAGCGCATCCGAACAGTCGCCGCCGCCGCTCCACACCTCGGTGAGCGTCGCCAGGTCCTCACGTCGATGCGCGTGCTTGCGCGCGAGATCGAAGAGCTGGGTCGGGACACCGTTCCAGACCGTCACCCGCTCGTCGCGAATCCAGTCGAGCACGCCGTCCGCATCACGACGGTCCATGACGACGCAGCATCCACCCGCCTGCGCGGTGAGCAACGTCGTCAGCACCATGAGGTTGAGGATCGTCAGGGGGAGGCAGTCGCCTTTGCGCAACGCCTCGTCGTACCCGCGGGTCCTGACCAGGACCTCGCCCGGAAGCAGCAGGTTGTGTTGACTGTGTACGACGCCACGTGGCAGCCCGGTCGTGCCGCTCGTGTAGGCAATGCCGGCAGGGGCATGCGGATCGACGTCGACCGCTGTCGTCGGCGAGGCGGCCTTCATCGCTGCCATCCAGTCGACGGTGTCGTCGAGCACGAACCGGGCTCCGCTGTCAGCGATGATGTGCGCCTTCTCCGGCGCCGCAAGCGCCGTGTTGAGGCCGATCCAGACGAGACCGAGACGCATCGCACCGTGGAAGGCGACGACGACGTCGATGTCGTTCGGGAGGCTGACTGCGACGTGGTCACCGGTGGCCAGCCCGAACGACGCGAACGCGCCCGCGGCGCGATCAGCCGCGACGTCGAGCTCGCGGTAGCTGAGCCGGCCGGACCGGCCGACCACAGCCTCGGCATCCGGCCGCTCCCGGAGCGGCCGGTCCAGCACTCGAGCGATCAACTCTGTCATCGACGACGGAAGATAACGTGTGTGGCCCGCCAGAGGTCGGGAACCTCCCTAGGGTGACGACGACTACGACTGTTCCGCGCCACTCTCGTTGGATCGACGAATACGAGGCCGGGACGGGCTCCGCGACCGTCCCGGTGCGACGGATGGACTTCGAGCGCTACGTCGCCGATCTGCCGAAGTATTTCGCCGCCGACGGCGACATCGTGATGAGCCACGTGCTCAGTGTGCTGTCCTCGACCTTTCCCGAAGGTGAGAAGTTCTTCGTCCGATCGGTCGCCGCGGTCCGCGACGAGATCACGGATCCGCAGCTGCGAGCGGACATCGACGGGTTCATAGGTCAGGAGCAGATGCACGGGCGGGAGCACCTGGTGCTCAACGACCGCCTTGCCGAGCACGGGTATCCGACACGCGGCATCAACGCCTACGTGCGTGGCCTCTACTGGGTGCGTGAGCGCATGCAGAGCAAGAAGGTCAACCTCGCGTTCACCGCGGCTCTCGAGCACTACACGGCCACGCTCGCCGAGCTGCTGCTCACGGACGACGACGCACGAGCAGCGGTCGGACAGCCGGGAGCGCGCGACATCCTCACCTGGCATGCGCTCGAGGAGTCCGAGCACAAGGCGGTGGCCTACGACGTCTACAAGGCCGTGGGTGGCGGCGAGCTCATGCGCATCTTCGTCATGTTCTTGACGGACCTGCTGTTCATCTTCGAGACAGGGGTCATGGGCGTGATCTCGGTCGCGAAGGACCCCGACGCCCGTCGGCATCCGCTGAAGCTGGCCAAGAGCTTTGCTCGGCTACGCAGGTCTCCGTTTGTGTCCATGCGGGCCCTGCGCATCCTGGCCGAGTACCACCGGCCGGGGTTCCACCCCAACGACCGTGACACGACCGCGCTCATCGCGGAGTGGCGGCAGGCGTTGTTCGGGCGCGAAGGTCAGCTCAACGAGCTCGTTGCCAGCTGAGCGGACTCACGAGGTCGACGAGTAACCCATCGGCATGAGGACGCTCTTCAGCTCGCAGAACGCCGACAGACCTTCAGGACCGTCTTCGCGACCGATGCCGGAGCACTTGAACCCGCCGAAAGGCGAGCCCATGTCGAAGGCGTACCAGTTGATGCCATAGGTGCCGGTGCGAATCTGCTTGGCGATCTCGTAGCCGCGGTCGACGTCCTGCGTCCACACCGACCCGGCGAGTCCGTAGTCACTGTCGTTGGCGATGTCGACCGCCTGCTCGACAGTGTCGTAAGGAATGACGGACAGCACCGGACCGAAGATCTCCTCCTGCGCGATCGTCATCTTGTTGTCGACGTCGGCGAACACCGTGGGCTCGACGTACCAGCCGACGTCGAGTCCGGCCGGGCGGCCGCCGCCGAGCACGAGCCGAGCGCCGTCCGACTTGCCCTTGTCGATGTAGCTCTCGACGCGGTCGCGCTGCCGTTCAGCCACCAGCGGGCCGAGCTGAGTCGACGGGTCCTTCGGGTCACCCACTGTCATCAGCGAGGCGTTGGCAACGAGCGTTTCGGTCACCTCGTCGTAGCGCGACCGCGGCGCGAGGATGCGCGTCTGCGCCACGCATGCCTGACCGCTGTTCATCAGACCGGAGTAGGCGAGCATGAAGCCGGCCGCATTGATGTCGACGTCGTCGAGCACGATCGCGGCGCTCTTGCCGCCGAGCTCCAGCGACACCCGCTTGAGGCGCTCGGTCGCGAGCGAGCCGACCCGACGACCAGCAGCCGTCGAGCCGGTGAACGACACCTTGTCGACACCCGGATGCGTCACGAGATATTCGCTGACCTCGCGGCCTGCGGGCAGCACCGAGAGCACGCCCTCGGGCAACCCGGCCTCGGCGAACAGCCCGCCCAGCCACAGCGCGTCGATGGGTGTCTCGGGGGCCGGCTTCAGGATCGCCGTGCAGCCGGCGAGCAGTGCGGGCACGAGCTTGTTGATCGCGATGAACAACGGGACGTTCCACGGGATGATCGCGGCGACGACGCCGACCGGTTCGCGTCGTACCTTCGACTCGCCGAACAGGCCCGTCCGGGTCTCCTCCCACGGGAACGTGTCGACGAGGCCCGAGTAGGTGGACAGCACCGACTGTGCCGGCGTCCACATCATCATCTGCACGGTCGCGTTGGGCGCGCCCATCTCGTCGGTGATGATGCCGACGACGTCATCGATGCGCTCGGTCAACAGCTCGGTGAACTTGGCGATGACGGCCGCGCGCTCCTGCGGGGACTTGCGTGGCCACGGTCCCCGGTCGAACGCCTGCCGGGCTGCAGCCACGGCCGCGTCGACGTCCGCCTCGAGCGCCTCCGGCACGGTGCCCACGACCTCGAGCGTCGCCGGGGAGCGCACCTCGATGCGCTGGCCGCTGGACGGGGCGACCCACTCGCCACCGATGAAGAGTTGGTCGTAAGAGGGAGTGACTGCAGTCATGGGACGCATTATGTGACGACCCGTCAGATTTGTCGGCAGCGGGTCGGCCGGCATCCGAACGACGTTCGCAAATTCGGCCACAACCGCCTCACCTGTTGGCTACGGTCGCCCCATGCAGACCTCTTCCGTGAAGGCCGCCGCCCTTGCTCTCGTTGCCGTCCTCGCCGCAGCCTGCGGAGGCGGCAGCAGTGGTGGGGCCGACACCACCCCGCCATCGAGCGCTCCCAGCTCGCAGCCGTCATCGGCTCCGGCCGCGACGGCGAACGCCCCGGCGGACCCGGCCGCGGCAAAGGCCGAGATCAAGAAGGTCTGGGTCAAGTTCTTCAACAGCGGGACCCCCTCGGCCCAGGCGAAGTCACTGCTCGAGGACGGCGACCAGCTCGGTGCAGCTCTGAAGCTCGCCCAGAAAGAGGACCGGCAGACCCACCTCGACCGCCGGGCCAAGGTCAAGCTCATCAAGTTCTTCGATGCGACGACGGCCAACGTGACGTGGATCCTGTTCAACAAGACCACCAAGCTGCTGGACAACGCGAGCGGTCAGGCCAAGTTCGTCGACGGCCAGTGGAAGGTCAGCAAGCTGACGTTCTGCACCCTCGTGACCCTCGGCAACAACCAGGTCGCTCCCAAGGGCTGCTAGCGAATCTGACGCCCCGTCATATATTCGCCCGGTGAGCGGCTTCAACCTGGCGGACCTGTTCGAGCGCATCAGTGACGCCGCGCCCGACCGCGAGGCAATCGTCTCTCCTGCGCGGCGGCTGACCTACCGCGAGCTCGACGAGCGGTCCAACCGTCTCGCCAACGCGCTCACCGGGCTGGGCATCGGCGAGGGTGACCACATCGGGCTGCAGCTGCTCAACGGCTCGGAATACATCGAGGGAATGCTCGCGGCGTTCAAGATCCGCGCCGTCCCCATCAACGTCAACTTCCGTTACGTCGAGGCCGAGCTCAAGCACCTGTACGACGACGCCGACCTGGTGGCCGTCATTCATCACCGGGAGTTCTCCCCGCGCGTCGGCGAGGCCGCGGCCGACGTCGCCGCGGTCAAGCAGCTGATCGTCGTCGACGACACCAGCGGAGCGTCAACAGCGAGTGGTGCCGCGGCCTACGAAGACTTGCTGGCCGGCGCGAGTGCTGACCGACCGGACGAATCCAATCGCACCGGCGACGACGGCTACATCGCCTACACCGGCGGCACCACCGGCCTGCCCAAGGGAGTTGTCTGGCGACAGGAAGACATCTTCTTCGCCGCGATGGGCGGCGGCGACGTCTTCCAGTCCGGCAACTTCATCAAGACGCCGGACGAGATCGTCGAGCGTCTTCCGGAGGTCGGCGCAACCATCCTCACGACGCCGCCGCTGATGCACGTCAGCGCGCAATGGGGAGTCTTCAGCCAGCTGTTCGGCGGTGGCCGCATCGTCTTCCCGCCTCCTGGCGCCTTCAACGCGGACACCGTCTGGGGCCTCGTCCAAAGCGAAGGCATCAACGTGCTGACCATCGTCGGCGACGCCATGGCGCGGCCGCTCGCCGACGCATTTGCGGCGGCGAAGGACAGCGGCAAGCCCTACGACGTCTCGTCACTGATGGTCATCGGATCGGGCGGTGCCACGCTGTCGAGCACGGCCAAGGGCAAGCTCGCCGAGCTGCTGCCGACGCTGATGATCATCGACGGGTTCGGCTCCTCGGAGACCGGCATCGTCGGCAACAAGCTGCACGCAGCGGGTGACGAGTCGAAGCAGCCGAAGTTCACCGTCAACGCCCAGACCAACGTGCTCGACGACGAGGGCCGGCCCGTCCAGCCCGGCAGCGGCACCGTCGGTCGGCTCGCTCGAAAGGGTCACGTGCCGCTGGGCTACTACAAGGACGAGACCAAGACCAAGGCGACGTTCCTGGAGATCGACGGCGAACGCTGGGTGCTGCCGGGTGACAACGCAATCGTCGAGGAGGACGGCACGGTCGTTCTGCTCGGCCGCGGTTCGACGTCGATCAACACCGGCGGCGAGAAGGTCTATCCCGAGGAGGTCGAGACCGCACTCATGACCTCGCCCGACGTGGCGGACGCCGTCGTGGTGGGAATGCCGGACGAGCGTTGGGGCGAGACCGTCGTCGCGGTCGTCAAGGCAAAGGCGGGCGCGACACCGACCCTGGAGTCACTGCAAGAGCACGTTCGCGCTTCACTCGCTCGCTACAAGGCGCCACGTGCGCTCGTGCTCGTCGAGACGATCGAGCGCACCCCTGCCGGCAAGCCGGACTACAAGTGGGCCCGCGAGATCGCCGAGAAAAACGTCGGCGTATGAGCGACGTCGAGGACAAGCAAGCGATCACCGACCTCATCGCGCGCTATCCGCAGTACGTCGACGAGCGCGAGTTCGACCGGCTCGACGAGCTGTTCACGGCCGACGCACGCATCGACTTCTCGGCGTTCGGCGGGCCGACCGACTCGCTCATCGCGATCAAGCAGTTCCTGCGCGACTCACTGGGAGCGTTCGCGCGGTCCCAGCACATGATGGGGCTACCCGACATCACGCTCGAAGGCGATCGCGCACGTTCGCGCACGTCGTGCAACAACCCGATGATCCTCGACAAGGGTGACGGCAACCGCGAGGTGTGGTTGATCGGCCTTTGGTACGACGACGAGTTCCAGCGCACCGCGGACGGGTGGCGGTTCACCGCACGCAAGCAGGAGCGTTGTTACAGCGTCATCGGCCTCCGGGACACCCCGCTCGGGCCGCGCTGACATGACGCCCACCCGATGACATTCGTGCGAGTCGAGCGACCGCGAGACGGCGTCGCACTCGTCACCCTCGATCGACCCGAGCGGATGAACGCGATGGCGTTCGACGTGATGGTGCCGTTGCGCGACGCCTTGCTCGACGTGAGCGGCGACAACGACGTCCGGGTCGTCGTCCTCACCGGCGCCGGCGGCGCGTTCTGCTCGGGAGCAGATCTCGAGAACCCCGGAAGAGTGCCAGGCATCGACGGTTTGACCCTGCCGACGATCGCGTTGCGGTCGATGGAGCTGCTCGAGGACGTGATCGTCACCATCCGCCGGATGCACCAACCGGTGATCGCCGCCGTCAATGGTCCTGCCATCGGCGGAGGGTTCTGCCTGGCGCTCGCGTGCGACATCCGGTTCGCTGCCGACGCGGCCTACTTTCGCGCCGCCGGCATCAACAACGGGCTGACGGCGAGCGAGCTCGGCTTGTCCTATCTGCTGCCCCGCGCGATCGGCTCAGCGCGCGCCGGTGAGCTGATGCTGACCGGCCGCGACCTGCCCGCCGACGAGGCCGAGCACTTCGGGCTCGTGTCGCGTGTGGTCGGCAGCGATGGGCTGCTCGACGCTTGTTTCGAGACCGCCGAGCAGATCGTCGGATTCAGCCGTCCCGGCGTCGAGCTGACCAAGCGGATGCTGTGGTCAAGTCTCGAGGCCGGCTCGCTCGCCGCGCACATGGACCACGAGGGGCTCGGACAGCTGTTCGTGCGGCTCACCACCCGCAACTTCGAGGAAGCCGTGGCGGCACGAAAGGATCGACGTAAGCCGCACTTCAAAGACTGAGCTAAGGACCCCCGTGGACGACGCGACGCGCAAGGCATCCGAGCACCTCGCCGACGAGATGCGGCGCATCATCGCGCGGCTCGCGGTCGTGCGACCGCCGGCCGACGAGCTCGAACGCGCAGCCGAGACGGCAGCAGTGTTCGCCGACAGGCTCGATGCGTTGCCGGAGCGCGGCCAGTCCTGGGAGGTCAGCGAGGCCGGCCTGCAGCCGGGTGACTTCGTCGGCTTCAGCCCGGTGAGCGGCAAGAGCAACCCCATGGCCCCGCCGGTGACGTTGACGGTCAGGCGCGGGTCCCCGCGTGAGGACATCGACACCGAGCACTACATCGCCGGCAGCGTGACGTTCGGTCCGGCGTACGAAGGACCGCCGGGCCACGTGCACGGCGGGCTGATTGCCGCGATGTTCGACGAGCTCCTTGGCTTTGCGCAGCTGAGCCCCGGCTTCACGGCCTACCTGCACATCAACTACCGCAAGCCGACGCCGCTCAATGCGGAGCTTCGTCTCGTCGCCTGGATCGAAAGCGTCGAACGGCGCAAACGGGTCGTGAAGGGCGAGTGCTATCTCGGAGACGAGAAGGTGACCGACGCCGAGGGGCTGTTCATCGCCCCGCGCGATGACGTCGACTATCTCGTCCACCTCGGCCAGAAGAAGTGAGCCGGTGACCAGGTACGAGGGGCGCGTCGCGATCATCACGGGCGCCGCATCCGGCATCGGCCGGGCGACGACGCTTCGGTTGGCGAGCGAGGGTGCGACCGTCATCGCGCTCGATCTCGACGCAGCCGGACTGGAGGGCATGCGGGGCGAGGCCACCGGCAACGTCATCACCCGTGCGTGCGACGTCACCAAGGCGGACGAGTGCCGAGCAGCGATCGACTTCGCCGTCACCGAGGGCGGGCGACTCGACGTCCTCGGCAACATCGCCGGCATCGCGCGTGGCGAGCACTTCGCGGAGGTCACCGAGGCTGCCTACCGGCAGATGATGGCTGTCAATGTCGACGGCTACTTCTTCATGGCTCAGGCCGCGATCCCGCACCTGCTCGAGAACAACGGCGTCATCGTCAACGTGGCCAGCAATGCGGGCCTGATCGGGCAGGCCTACACCGTCGTCTACTGCATGACGAAGGGCGCCGTCGTACAGCTGACCAAGGCACTGGCGATGGAGTATCTCAAGCAACCGCTGCGAGTGGTCGGCATCGCGCCGGGCGGAGTCGACACGGGCCTGCTCCGCAACTACCAGATGCCGGCCGACGTCGACTTCGACCTCGTGATGCGCTACACGGGCGCCCGCGGCATGGCGAAACCGGACGACATGGCCAACCTCTTCGCGTTTCTCGCAAGCGACGAGGCCCGCAACATCCACGGCACGGTGGTCTCGAGCGACGGGGGCATGACCGCGGGATAGCGTCCTTCCCCATGGCGCTGTTCTCGTTCGAAGGCAAGTCACCGACCGTGCATCCCGACGCATTCGTCGCGCCGACCGCGACACTCGTCGGCGACGTAACGGTCGAGGCAGGCGCGTCGGTCTGGTACGCCACGGTCCTGCGGGCCGACTTCGCACCGATCGTCGTCCGCGCGGGCGCCAACGTTCAGGACGGTGCAGTCGTCCATGGCGCCGACCCGGTCGAGATCGGTGCAGGCGCGACGATCGCGCACGGCGTCATCATGCACGGCGCCTCGGTCGGTGCGGAGGCGCTCATCGGCAACAACGCGACGATCCAGGACGGTGCGCGTGTCGGTGACCGGGCGATGGTCGCGGCCGGTTCGCTCGTTCCGCCCAACGCGGTGATCGAGCCCGAGACGTTGTTCCGCGGCTCGGCCGGGCAGAGTGCCGGCGCGCTGTCGACAGGCGCGCGGTTCTGGATCGAGACCAACCCGACGGCCTACCAGGAGCTCGCCCGACGGCACGCGGCCGGTGTCGAACCGGCCTGAGACATCAGATGTGGTCGACGTAGATGTCGAACCCGTCCACCTCGACGAAGCCGAGTCGGGCATAGATACGCTCAGCGTCGTCGGTGTCCGGGTGCAAATGCGCGAGCTCCGCTCCGGCGTCGAGCCCGCGTCGTACCAGCCACGACGAGACTGCGGCACCAATGCCACACCTGCGTGCGGCGGGTACGACGCCGACACCCGCGACGTAGACGGCCGGACCGGCCTCGCCGTCCGTCACGAGGCAGTAGCCGCAGCCGACCGGCTCGCCGTCGCGCTCGGCGAGGCAGACCGTGAGCGACGGCTGGGAGAGCATCGGCTCCACCCAGGGCCGCTGCATCTCGACCGGTTCTTCGAAAGCAGCCGTGTCGACGCCCAGCACCACCGCGGCGTCGACCGGACCGGCGACCCGGAGCGTCACTCCCTCGACACCAGGCGCGGGGCGGAAGGCGTCGGCTGCCAGGCCCATGAGCCGGAGCGCGAACAGGCGCCGGCCATGCGGCCACGTCATGCCCCGCGGGACCCGAACGCCCCACGGGACGCCTTTGGCGTCGTACCAGGAGGACACGGCCGCGACTTCGACGATCTCGGCGTCGAGCACGTCCCCGCTGTTCCACTGCGGATGCGGCAGACCCGAGGCCATCAGCCGAATGCCCGGCAGTCGTGCTGTGCCGCCGCCGGCTGAGGCGCGGTAGAGCCCGTGCGCCTCCCATGCGTCCGCGTGCGCGGTGCGCACCGAGCCGGCGTCGACGACGCGTCCCGGGGTCACGAGGACCATCATGTCCCCGTGGCGCGATCCCGAGCATCAACGGACACCCCTTGGCTGGTCGGTTGCGGCAGCGCTGACATCACCGGGGAGCCGTGGCGAGTCGGGATGATGGGTTACGGCATGCGCTTCCAGCGCAGCTCCGGCATCCAGCTGCGTCAACGCTCACGTGCATTCGTCCTCGTCGACCGGGTCACGAGTCAACGACTCATCTATGTCGTCGCCGACATCGGCATGTTCTTCCGCAATGTCCGCGATGCCGTGCTGGCAAAGCTCGACCCGACGAAGTACGACGAGCACAACGTCGTTCTCACTGCGACCCACACGCACGCGGGTGTCGCGGGCTATGCCGGCTACCGGCTCTACAACATGACCACCGACGGTTTTCGGCCCCGGACGTTCCAGGCGATCGTCGATGGCGTCGTCGCATCGATCGAGCAGGCCGAAGCGGACCTCGCGCCCGGCCGTTTGATGTTGTCGCGCGGAGAGCTGCACGACGCCAGCGTCAACCGCTCGCCCATGGCGTTCGCGCGCAATCCGCAGAGTGACCGCGGGCACTTTCCGGACGCCGTGGACCCGTTGACGACAGTGCTTCGCCTCGAACGCGACAGCCGAACGGTCGGGGTCGTCAACTGGTTCGCAACCCATGGCACGAGTCTCACCAACCGCAACACGTTGATCAGTGGCGACAACAAGGGCTACGCCGCGCGCCAGTGGGAGGTCGACGAGCCCGGCCTGGTCGCCGCCTTCGCGCAGACCAACGCCGGCGACATGTCGCCCAACGTCCCGGACGCAACCCAGGGCCCCACCGACGACGAGGTGGACAACGCGCGCATCATCGGCGAGCGTCAGTACGAGGCCGCGATCTCACTTGCCAGCTCAACAGCGATCGAGATCGACGGCGGCCTCGACAGCCGGCTGTCCGACGTCAACCTGAGCCGACTCGACGTGGCTGCGGCGTTCACCGGCGACGGTCGGGCGCATCGCACCGGACGCGCCGTCCTCGGCGCAGCATTCGCGGCCGGCACCAAGGAAGGACCAGGAGCGCGAGCGTTTCGAGAGGGCGTCGAAGGAAACCGGCTGCTGGCCGGGTGCTGCGCCGTCCCCTACCGCTTGCGCCCGGTGCTGTCGGATGCGCAACGGCCAAAGGCGATGCTCATCCCGGCCGGCGCGCTCGGCTGGGTCGCAGACGTCGTACCGGTTCAGCTCGTGCGCATCGGCCCGCTGGTTCTCATCGCGCTGGCACAAGAGGTCACGATCGTCGCGGGGCTGCGGCTGCGGCGGGCGGTCGCCGACGTGCTCGATCTGCCGCTCGACGACGTCCTCGTCCAGGGTTATGCCAACGACTACGCGGGCTATGTGACGACGCCGGAGGAGTACGGCGCGCAGCGGTACGAAGGCGGCCACACGATGTTCGGCCGGTGGGAGCTGCCGGCCTATGTGCAGGAGGTCACTCGGCTAGCCCGTGACCTGCGCGACGGGCGCCCCAGCGACACGACGGCGCACAACCCGGCAGTGCGACAACCGCGTCCGTCTCGACGACGCAACGACGACCCCTGCCGATGCATCGGAGTAGTCCTGCAGCCCCGCGAGTCCTATGTCGCCGGTGACGACGTCGAGGCCGCTTTCGCGGTCACCGGCGACGGTGGTCCGCTGCTGCCGTCGTACGTGCTCGTGGAATCTCGCGACGGCGACGGCTGGACAAGCGTCGCCGCCGACGGTGACGGGACGACGACGGTCGAGTGGAAGCAGGTCGACAAGCGGACCAATGCTCACGCGAAGTGGCGAGTTCCGGCACGGATGTCCGGCGCGTTCCGGCTCTCCTACGCGGACGTTGACAAGCACACCTCGACACGCGAGTTCACGGTCACCTCTTAGGAGCCGACTTGGCCACCGCTTCGACGGTGAGCTGTGTGACGTCGGTCGAGCAGGCGGTCACCGAGTCGCGGAACGGCACGTAAGCGGCGTCCTTGCTGCCCGGTGGGTAGACGCGCAGACCGCTGACGGCAGTGGCCTTGCACTGATCGGGTCCGTAGTTGCCGTGGTCGACGACCTGTACGACGGCAGCAGCGCTCGCCCCCGGCGACAACATCACGGTCTTGGCTGGATGCTGCGGGTTGCGTGACGCCGGCGCGCCGACCTGGTCGCCCGATCCTGCGGTGACGAACGAAACACCGGGATACCCGTAGAGCCTGCATGCGCTCGCACCGTTGTTGGTGAAACGAAGGGACTCAAAGCTGCTGCCTGCAGTGCCCTGGCTCGGTCCGAGGGTCAGCGTGAGGTCTCTCGTCGGGCAGGTGGTGAGCGGGCTCGACGTCGCGCCCGTGTTGACCACTCGGTCGGCCGAGGGGTGAGCTCCCCCGCAGCCGGCCAGTGTCGAAGCCGCCAGACAAAGACCACAGATCGGACGAACGTTCATGAGGGCCTCCCAGGTGCGTCGGACGGCAAGTTGACGCGCAACAGGTGTGACCGGTTGTCATGAGGCATGGCCAACGACCAACTGACAAAGGTGGCGGGCGGACTCGCGCTGGGCTTCGGCGCAGCTGCCCTGTTGACGCCCCGGACGCTGGGCAACCTCTACGGGCTCAAAGGCACCGGTGACACGGACGCGCTGACGCGCCTCTACGGCTCGCGGACGGCCGGCCTGGGCGTGCTTGCCTTTGCCGTCAAGGAGCCGTCAACCCGCGAGCTCGTCCTGCAGGTCGCGGGCGCGATCTCTGCGGTCGACGCCGTGGGCGCCGTCCTCAGTGGTGTCACCGGCCGCACGAGCGCGCGCAGCTCGGCGATGACGGCCCTGTCGACAGCAGGCGTCAGCGCGCTGTGCGTGGCAGCCCTCCGGGGCTAGCCGGCGGCCTGGCGGCGGTAGCGCGTCGTCGAGACCTCGGAGTCCTTGTCGATCTTGGGGATCACATGCTCACCGAGCAGCTCGATCGTCTTGATCGTGTCCTCGATGGGTG
>JAICMI010000084.1 GCA_025929315.1 Frankiaceae bacterium | reverse complement strand
CCCTACAGCGTTCGCGCCGCGTTCGTCGCCGGCGCCCAGGGCTACCTGCTCAAGTCCGCCTCGCCGCTCGTCGTCGCCGACGGCGTACGACGCGTGCTCGACGGCGGCGTCTACGCCGACCCGTCGGTCGCTTCTCTGCTCGCCGCCGGTCTTCGCGGTGGTCCGCAGCAGGACGGCGTCTCCGAGCTCTCCGGTCGTGAGGTCGAGGTCCTGCGCCTCGTCGCCGACGGACGGAGCAACAAGGAGATCGGCGAGACCCTCGGTCTGTCGGCCCTGACCGTCAAGAGCCACCTCGCTCGCATTGCTCGCAAGCTGGGCACCGGCGATCGCGCCGAGATGGTGGCGATGGCGATGCGCGCAGGGGTCATCCGCTAGACCTCTACGCCCCACGGCGCGACCCGCCCCGGCTTCTCTCATTCAGGGTGATTTGCGGGCAGGGTCCTTACGCTGTGAAGTTGTGACCGACGGTGAGAGTGAGGCTCGGCCTGCTGCCTTGCCCTTGCTCGAACCTCGGGGTGGGATTCCGCCCGTCATCGAAGACTTGTCGGCGCTGGCCGATGTCGTCGAGCGGTTTGGTGGAGGCGAGGGGCCGGTCGCGGTCGATGCGGAGCGCGCATCGGGTTACCGGTACGGCCAGCGTGCCTATCTCGTCCAGCTGCGCCGAACCGGGGCCGGCACCGCGCTGATCGACCCGGTCGCGTGTCCGGACCTGTCCGGGTTGTCCGACGCGATTGCAGATGCCGAGTGGGTGCTGCACGCCGCCAATCAGGACTTGCCGTGTCTGGCCGGAGTCGGCATGCAACCCAAGCGGTTGTTCGACACGGAGCTGGCGGCGCGGATCGCGGGTTATGAGCGAGTGGGCCTCGGCACCATGAGCGAGATCGTGCTCGGTCATCAGCTCGCCAAGGAGCACTCGGCCGTCGACTGGTCCCGCCGGCCGTTGCCGACGCCGTGGTTGGCCTATGCCGCGCTGGACGTCGAGATCCTCGTGGACCTTCGAGATGCCCTCGAGGGTGAGTTGGCACGGCAGGGAAAGCTCGACTGGGTTCACCAGGAGTTCGAGGCAATCCTGGCGACGCCACCGGCGCCGCCGCGCACGGACCCGTGGCGTCGTACCAGCGGGATTCATCGCGTCCGGGGCCGGCGCCAGCTCGCAGTCGTCCGGGCACTGTGGGAGGCGCGCGAGGACATCGCGCAGAAGCGGGACATCGCCCCGGGACGCCTGCTGCCTGACAGCGCGATCGTCGCGGCGGCCAACGGCGCACCCAGCAACGCGGACGCGCTCGGACGGCTGCCGGGTTGGGGCGGCAAGGCGACCCGGCGGCTGGTCCCGACGATGTGGCCGGCCCTCGAGGCGGCGCTGGCACTGCCGGAATCCGGGCTGCCCAAGCCGGCTGCTGCCGGCGACGGGCCGCCCCCTGCGAGCCGGTGGCCGGATCGGGATCCGGTGGCTGCGGAGCGACTCGTCCGCACCCGGGCCGCCGTCACTGCAGTGGCCGCCGAGCACGGCTTGCCGGTCGAGAACCTGCTGTCCCCTGACCTGCTCCGCCGGGTGACGTGGTCACCGCCGGAGCCCACGGTCGAAGGCGTCAGCACCGCCCTCGAAGCCGCCGGTGCGCGAGGCTGGCAAGTGGGGCTGACCGCCGCCGCCATTGCGGCCGCGCTGGTCGATCCTGCTGTTGGCGATCCGGGGCATGACGACTGAGGACATCGCCGGCGAGGGACTGACGCTGGTCGCCGTACCCGTTGATCGCACCGACGCCGTGCTGGCCAGCGACCTCGGGCCCTACACCGCAGCGCCGGGCTGGCCGCGCGAAGACACGTTGGCGGCCCTGGCGTTCCGCGGCGAGCGTGGAGGGATCACGTGGCTCATCGCCGTTGACGGCATCATCGTCGGTGAGCTCGGCACCAAGGGCCCGCTCGACGCGGCCGACGGCGTCGAGATCGGTTACGGGTTGGCGGCACCGTCACGCGGAAAGGGGATCGGCACCCGCGCCGCGGCGGCGCTGGTCGACTGGCTGCGCTCTCGTGCCGAGGTACGACGGGTGTACGCGCACGTGAACCCGGACAACACGGCGTCGGTACGGCTGCTGCGTCGGTTGGGCTTCGTACTGATCGGGCACGAGGGCGATGAAGACGTCTACGAGCAGGGTGGACCTCACTAGCGGACCTCACGGCCGTCAGGTAAGGTGCACCTAAGCAATCGCATCGACGGCGGACGGAGACTGACGCGTGAGCACTGGCGGGATCCTGGCACTCGGCGCCATCGCCGGCTTCACGATCTTCATCGGGCTGCCCGTCGGGCGCATGCGCGGCATGTCCCCCTCGGTGCGGACACTGCTCAACGCCCTGGCGATCGGCATCCTCACCTTCCTGCTCTGGGACGTGCTCAGCGGCGCAGTGGATCCGGTCGAGGCACGCCTCGAAGCGGCGCACAAGCACGGCGCGTCGTGGGCACCGTTCGTGGGGCACGCGGCGCTGCTGGCTGCCGGGCTCGGCGTGGGTCTGTTGACGCTCGTCTACTACGACCGGCTGCTCCCCCGTCGCCGCTCTGTGGGCGGCGCGAGTGTCGGCCCGGGAGCCGCCGCGGTCGAGGAGTTCAACGAGACCCGCACCCTGCACTCACCGGCGGCGCGCCTCGCCATGCTGATCGCCGTCGGCATCGGCCTGCACAACTTCGCCGAGGGACTGGCGATCGGTCAGTCAGCGGCCTCCGGTGAGACATCGCTCGCCCTGTTGCTCGTCATCGGGTTCGGGCTGCACAACGCGACCGAGGGCTTCGGCATCGTCGCGCCGATGGCCGGCGAGCAGCACCGCCCGAGCTGGGGCTTCCTTCTGACACTCGGACTCATCGGCGGCGGGCCGACGTTCATCGGCACGATCGTGGGCCAGTCGTTCACATCGGACGCCGTGTCAGTGCTGTTCTTGTCGCTGGCAGCCGGCTCGATCCTCTACGTGATCGTGCAGCTCATCGGTGTCGCCATGCGCGCCGGGCACAAGGAGATGCTCTATTGGGGCATCTTCCTGGGCATCATCGCGGGCTTCGCCACCGACTTCATCATCGACGCAGCGGGCGTCTAACGAGGCCCGTCCCCACCCCCGATTGCGATCCCGTCCCCCCGGGGCAGTGTGAACCAGACCGTCTTGCCGTTGGCGGAGCGATACACGCCCCACTGGCTCGACAACGCGTCGACCAGCATGAGACCGCGACCCGACGGCCGAGCGTGGTCCAGTGGGGGCACTGCCAGCGCACCGTTGGGGTCGTCGTCACCGCACGTGACGAGCACCCGGTGCTCACCGGTGATGAGGCCGAGGCGCAGGTGCGTGCGGGCGTGCAGCACGCCATTGGTCACGAGCTCGCTGGTGAGCAACGTGAGTGCGCCTTCGTCGACAAGGTCGGCGAGGTGCTCGGTGACGAACCTTCGCGCCTCCCGCGCAGCGATGGGCTTCGCGTCGAGATCGAGGTGGAAGGAGGGATCGGCGGCAGAGACGCCCTGCACCGCCTGGGCGATCAACAGCAGATCGCAACACACGTGCGGCGGGGCCCCTCTCGGCATCTGAATCAGCGGGATTCTGCCACCCGGTCGGTCGCCTGACACAGAGGCGGCACCGAATCCTTGCGCCATCGTCTTGGCAATTGCCCGGTTTGTAGCCGTTTCGGACCCTGATGATTCACCCGTTTGGCGCCTCAAGTTCTGCTGGGAACTTGGGTACTTTTCTGAAATGGCGACTTGGCCCGAGCCTCCGGAACTGCGACGCTGCGCGCTTGCAGTCGCCGTCCTCAACGACCTCGACGTGCTGCCCGCGATCGACGGGATCGTCCTTCCGGGTCGTCCCAACGTCGACGTGACCTGGGCCGAGTGCCGTCGCGCACTCGGTGGCGTCGAGCCCGAGACCGACGACGGCCGGCACCGACTGGCTCGCTGGCTGCTGCTGCGCCGCTGGCTCGCCGACCGCCCGCTCGAAGATCTCTTCGAGCGCGCCCGGCCCTACGGCTGCGCGGTCGAGTCGCCGCTGCACCCGGGCCTCGACTGGGTACGGCGCCGGGTCCTCGGTGACGCAGTCGACATCGGCATCGGCTTCGTGGGGCTCGACCCACGCGACGCGGACAAGGTCCTGCCCGTTCCCCAGCGTCTGCTCGAAGGCGCAGACATCGATGCGGACGGCTGGTGGCCCAACGCGGTCGTCTACCTCGAGCGGATGGGCCGCATGGCGGCCGAGCGGCTGGCGCGGCAGCCCGACGCCCCGCTGCGACCGATGGGCGACTGTGACGTCGTCACGCTGCTGGCGTCCCTGACGTTCCGGGCGGCAATCGTCAACGAGGTCGCCGACGGCATGCGCACCCTCGCCGTACCGATGCGTTCGCGCGGTTGGCTCGACCTCAACCGGGTCGACCCGGCGTTCTCGGCCGCGGCAGCGAGCCTGACCTCGCCGGAGGACCGGGGCTTCAGCCGGCCGTTGCTCGTCACCCGTGACGAGGTGCAGCTCGCGCCCGAGGGCGGCGACGTCGTGAAGCTCGCCATCGAGGACCAGATCGCCCCCGTCATCGACCTCCGCGACGTCATGTACCACCGCATGTAGGTCGCTCGGGCGAACGCCGTCAGCCGACGGCTTCCGGCACGGGTTGCTCGCTTTCCATGCGACGCATGGAGGGGGCCGCTTCCTTGTCGCTGACGCGGAACACCAACAGCAGAGCCAGCGCTTCGATGGCGGCCGCGGTGAGAAAAGCCGCGTGGTAAGCGGTCGCGTTGGGAACGTGCCGGCCGCCGACGGCGTGTACGACGCCGACAGCCGAGATCACCGTGCTCAGGATCGCGACGCCGATCGCACCGCCGAGCTGCCGGCCGGCGTTGAACAGCGTGGACGCGGGCGCGGTCGCGGCGTGCGAGATCGTCGCGAACGACGCCGCTTGCCCCGGCACGAACACGTGCGCCATCGCAAAGCCGATGACGAGCATGAGCACGCGCATCACCCAGAGGCTCGCAGTGAGTGGCACTTGCGCGATAAGCACCAAGGTGACGATGACCCCGAACAGGCCGGCCGCCATGATGCGGCGCGGCCCGATGTGCGGATACAACCGCGATGCGACCTGTGCGCCGCCCATGACACCGAGCGCCTCCGGGAACGTGCTCAACCCTGACTGCAACGGTGAGACGCCGAAGCCGTCCTGGTAGAACAGCGCGACGAGAAAGAGGCTGCCGAGAAACGCCGTCGTACCGATGACCACCACAGAGCTGGTGGTCGCGAAGAGGCGGTTGCTCAGCACCGACAGGTCGAGCAGCGGCTCACGTCGGCGGAGCTCCACCCAGACGAGGGCCACGAGCAGGACGATGCCAATGCCCGCACACGTGTCGATCAACGGTGACGTCCAACCACGGCCTGGCCCGTCGCTCAGCGCGAACATGAGGCTGCCCAGCCCGGTGCCGGCGAGGATGAACCCGAGCACATCGAACTCACCCGCCTCGCCACCGCGTTGGTCGCGCACGAACAGCAACCCGAAGACCAGTCCGAAGATGCCGATCGGGACGTTGATGTAGAACGCCCACCGCCAGGACAGGTCGGTCGTGAGCAGACCACCGAGCACCGGACCGATCGCCGGCGCGAACGCCGTCGGCACGATCAGGATCCGCGACGCACGGACGCGTTCGTGTGCCGCAAACGTCCGGAACAGCATGGCCATGCCGACGGGAGTGAGCATGCCGCCGCCGACGCCCTGCAGGATGCGAAAGAGCACCAGCTGGCCGACGCTTTGGGCGAGGCCGCACAGTGCGGATGCGACGCAGAAGATGACCAGCGCCGCGAGGAACACGCGACGGGTCCCGAAGCGTTCGCCAAGCCACGCGGACGCCGGCATGAACACGGCGAGGCTGACGAGATATCCCACGACGACGGTGTTGACGTGCGCCGGCTGCACGCCGAAGTCACGACCGAGGCTCGGCAGCGCGACATTGACGATCGTCGTGTCCATGATGGTCATGAACAGCGCAAGAACGTAGACGACGCTGACGCTGACCTTGGCCGGGAGACGATCAGCGAACAAGCGTCGGGTCCAACCGAGCAACCGCCTCGACGATCTCGCGCGCGACGTCCTGCGCGCTCAGTCCCACGTCGGCCAGCACCTGAGATCGCTCCCCGACCTCGAGGAAGCGCTGTGGCAGTGCGAACGAGCGCACCGGGGTGCGGATGCTTCGCTGGCGCAGCTCACGCGCAACCGCGTCACCCACGGCACCGACCGCACCGCTGTCCTCGACCACAGCGACCAGACCGTGCGCTGCCGCCAGCGCGGGCATCGCGTCGTCGACCGGCAACACCCAGCGAGGATCCGCGACCGTGACACCGATGCCTTGTGCGTTCAACCGGTCGGCGACGTCGAGCACCATCGGCGCGAGCGCACCCACCGACACCAGCAGCACCTCGGCGTCGGCGTCCCGCCGCAGGATGTCGAGCCCGCCGACGCGGTCGACCGTCGGGAGGTCGTCGGCCACGCTGGCCTTGGGGAAGCGCAAAGCAGTCGGACCAGAGTCGTCGGCGACCGCTTCGCGCAAGAGCTCGCGCAGCCGAGCAGCGTCGCGCGGTGCGGCAACTCGCATCCCGGGCACGATCGACAGGATCGACAGGTCCCACATGCCGTTGTGCGACGCCCCGTCAACGCCCGTCACGCCGGCCCGGTCGAGCACGAACGTGACGGGACAGCGATGCAGCCCGACGTCCATGAGCACCTGGTCGAACGCCCGGTTGAGGAATGTCGAGTAAATACAGACGACGGGGTGCAGACCTGCCATCGCCATACCCGCGGACGACGTCACTGCGTGCTGTTCGGCGATGCCGACGTCGAAGACGCGTTCCGGGAAGACCCCGGCAAAGGGATGCAGCCCGACCGGCCGCGTCATCGCTGCGGTCACGGCGACGACGTCGTCGCGTTCGTGACCGATGGCGACGAGCTCCTCAGCGAACACCTGCGTCCACGACGGCGGCGCAACGCCGACCGGGACACCGCTCACCGGGTCGATGACCGGGACACCGTGGAAGTTGTCGGCCTCGTCCTGCTCGGCCGGTGCATAGCCGTGGCCCTTGTCCGTCAAGCAGTGCACGATCACCGGTGCACCGAACGCACGCGCCCGACGCAGCGCGTGCTCGAGCGCGACGATGTCATGCCCGTCGATCGGCCCGACATACTTGAGGCCCAGGTCTTCGAACATCGCCTGCGGCTGCAGCAGGTCCTTCAGACCCTTCTTCATGCCGTGCAACGCGTCGTACAGCGGCGCCCCGACCAGAGGCGTCCGCGAGAGCGATGACTTCACGAGATCGAGCACCTGCTCGTACGACGGATTGAGCCGCAGCGCGGCGAGGTGGTGCGCAAGACCACCGACAGTCGGCGCATATGAGCGACCGTTGTCGTTGACCACGATGACCACCGGCCGGTCGGGTGCGGCCGCGATGTTGTTGAGAGCCTCCCAGCACATGCCGCCGGTCAGTGCACCGTCTCCGACGACCGCAACTACCGAGCGGTCGGTCGCCCCGGTCAGCGCCAGGCCCTTGGCCATCCCGTCTGCATAGGACAGCGCGGTCGAGGCGTGCGAGTTCTCGACGAGGTCGTGCTCGCTCTCGGCCCGGGAGGGATAACCGGACAGACCGCCCGCCTGGCGCAGGTCGCGAAACCTGTCGGCCCGGCCGGTGAGCAGCTTGTGCACGTAGGCCTGGTGGCCGGTGTCCCAGACCATCAGGTCCTTCGGGGAGTCGAAGACGCGGTGCAACGCGATCGTCAGCTCGACGACTCCGAGGTTGGGACCGAGGTGCCCACCGGTGCGTGCGACGGCGTCGACGAGGAAGCTGCGGATCTCGTCAGCGAGCTGCGGCAGCTTTGCCGCATCGAGAGTCTTGAGGTCGGCGGGAGACTCGATCGACCTCAACAGCTCCACAGCTCGAGTCTACGTCTCACAATCTGGGCACCCAACGCTCGCCGCGGAGCGCGCGTTCGACCAGGTCAACAGCGTGCCGGCAGCTCCGCAACCGATGTCGCTCTTGCTCGTAGACAGCTGCTGCACTTTCGATCACGTCGGGTCCGACCCGGTCGCGGAGCTCGATCCGCACGGTGCGCAAACCGGCATCCGCTGCTGCCACCGCGGCATCGAGCGCTGTCGCCGCGAACCGCGCGAGGACGACCGGATGACGGCGCAGAACGTCGTAGCCGCGATAGTCGGCGGGACATTGGTCGAACAGCCACGCAGTCGCCGACTGCTCCCAGTCCGGCGCAGCGGGTGGCCGGACCGCGGCCGGCCAGCCGGGCGGCAGGTCTCTGCTCATGCGTGCGCCGTCGGGACGAGGTTGATCGTCATCGGCGGATCACCTGAGCGACGCACTCGACGTGCGCGGTCATCGGGAACAGGTCGAACGCCCGCAGCCGGCCGAGCTCATAGCCGTGCTCCGCAAACGTCGCCAGGTCACGCGCGAGCGCAGCCGGGTCGCACGCGACATAGACGACGACCCGCGGATCGCACGCGACGATGCCGTTCACCACCGCCCCGCGTGCGCCCTTGCGTGGCGGATCGAGCACGACGACGTCAACCGGTTGCGGGTCACGCCGGATCCAGCGGTCCACCCGATCCCGAACCACCGTGACGTGCTGGTCCGACGCGAGGTTGGCTTTCGCCGCTGCGACGGCACGGCCGTCGGACTCCACCGCCACGATCGACGCGACGTGCGGCGCGAGCGCCCCGGCAAACAACCCGACACCGCTGTAGAGGTCCAAGCATCGATCGGTCGCCTTCGGCTCGGCAGATGCCAGCAGTGCCTCAGCCAACACGTCCGCCGCTGCAGGATGCACCTGCCAGAACCCACCGACCGGCACGAGCCAATCCCGGTCAACTGCGTGTTCGGTCAGCTGCTCGTCGGGTGTCCCGATCGACAGTGCGCGCTCCCCCGCCGCACTGACATCGACGGAGACCTCGCCGTCCGGCGGCCAGTCACGTGCAACGAGGTCCGGGACACGCGCCGCCCGAACGGCGATGAGGCAGTCGTCGATCGGCACGACGTCATGTGAGCGGTGCCGACGCAGTCCTGCTCGACCGCTGTCGTCGACAGCAAAACGCATTCGCGTCCGCCAGCCGAGGCCGTCCGACGTACCGGCCGCCTCTTCCACGGTGACAGCACGCTCGATGCCCGCGACGCGCTGGAGCTGTTCCTGCACGACGGTCGCCTTGAGGAGGCGCTGCTCGGCGATGTCCACGTGCTGCCAGTCGCAGCCGCCACAGCGACCAGGCCCGGCCCACCGGCACGGAGGGTCCACGCGGCCGGCAGCCGGCGTCAGAACTTCGACCGCGTCCGCGCGGATATATGACTTCTTCTCCTCGGTGACCACCAGGCGGACGCGCTCGCCCGGCAGCGTGTGCCGGACGAAGACGACCCGACCGTCGTCGGCGTGAGCGACGCAGACGCCCCCGTGTGCGACTCGCTCGATGTCGACGATCAACGGAGCGAGCTGTCGTCTTCGCGCCCCTCGCTCGAGTGCAGCTGATAGGGCACGCTCGTGACCATCACGCCCGGCGTGAACAGCAACCGCCCCTTGAGTCGCAACGCGCTCTGGTTGTGCAACAGCTGCTCCCACCAGCGACCGACGACGTACTCGGGGATGTAGACCGAGACGAGGTCGCGTGGGCTCTGCCGTTGGATGCTGCGGACATAGTCGACGATCGGCCGGGTCACCTCTCGATAGGGAGACTCGAGGATCTTCAGCGGCACCGGGATCTGGCGCGCCTCCCACTCGGCTTTCACGGCCTCGGTCTCGCTGGGCTCGACATCGATCGTGAGCGCCTCGAGGTACGACGGCCGCGACGCGCGGGCGTAGGCGATTGCACGCAGGGTTGCCTTGTGCACCTTGGACACGAGCACCACCGCGTGCACCCGTGACGGCAGCATCGTCTCTTCGTCGGTCGGCGCCAGCTCCGCCTTGACGTTGTCGTAGTGCCGGCGGATGCCACGCATCATCACGAAGAGGACCAACATAGCGACGACTGCGATCCAGGCGCCCTCGGTGAACTTCGAGATCACGATGATGACGAGCACGAGGACCGTCACGATGGCCCCGATGGTGTTGATGATGCGGGACCGCTTCATCTGTCGCCGCCGCGCCGGGTCGGTCTCCCCCGGCAGGTTGCGGTTCCAGTGCCGGATCATGCCGGTCTGGCTGTTCACGAACGAGACGAACACCCCGACGATGTAGAGCTGGATCAACCGCGTCGGCGAGGCCTGGAACGCGACGATCAGCAGGATCGCGAACCCGGCGAGCAGCAGGATGCCGTTGCTGAAGGCCAGCCGGTCGCCTCGCGTGTGCAGCTGGCGCGGCAAGTAGCCGTCCCGGGCGAGGATCGACGCCAGCACCGGAAACCCGTTGAACGCCGTGTTGGCGGCGAGCACGAGGATCAGGGCGGTGACGGCCTGCAGGTAGTAGAAGCCGATCGAGCCGTCACCGCCGAAAATGGCGCTGCCTACCTGCGCGATCACCGTCTTCGGCACTTCGCCGTGCCGGCCGACCAGATCCGACTGGTCAGTGGCCGCGTGGACGTGGCTCTTGATCGCGAACACCGTGATGGCCATGAACATGCTGACCGCGATGCCGCCGAGCAGGGCGAGCGTCGCCGCGGCGTTCTTGCTCTTGGGCTTCTGGAACGCGGGGACGCCGTTGCTGATCGCCTCGACCCCCGTCAGCGCCGTACAGCCTGAGGCAAACGAACGGAGCAGCAGGAAGACCAACGCCAAGCCGCTGTAGTCCTGCACGTGCTTGTAGTGCCAGTTCGCGCTCTGCGCCGAGAGGTGATGACCGCTACCCAGCTTCAGGGCTCCCACGATCACGAGAGCACCGATGCCGAACATGAACGCATAGGTAGGAACCGCGAAGGCGGTCCCCGACTCGCGCAGTCCGCGCAGGTTGAGCAGCGCGATGATCGCCACGACCAGGACGGCGACGAGGACCTCGCGACCCTGCACCCAGCCGACCGCGGCCGCAATGTTCGCCACGCCCGAGCTCACCGACACGGCGACCGTGAGGACGTAGTCGACCATGAGGGCAGAGGCGACTGTGATGCCGGCCTGCTTGCCCAGGTTGACCGTGGCGACCTCGTAGTCGCCACCGCCGCTCGGGTAGGCATGCACGTTCTGCCGGTACGACGCGACGACGACGAGCATCAAGAAGGCAACCGCCGCGGCGGCGTACCAGGTGAAGTGGATGAGGGTCAGCCCGCCGGCCGACAGGACGATCAGGATCTCCTCGGTGGCATAGGCCACGGAGGACAAGGCGTCACTGGCAAAGACCGGCAGCGCGATCTTCTTGGGAAGGAGCGTCTCGCCGAGCTGAGCGCTGCGCATGGGACGCCCGACAAGCAGCCTCTTGAAGACGTCGCCGAGCGTGGACACGGCGAGAGCCTACGGCCAGGCACACCACAGGTAAGGTGCTGAGCCGTGCATGTCGTCATCATGGGCTGCGGTCGGGTCGGCTCGACGGTCGCGCACGGCCTAGAGGCAGCCGGGCATTCGGTTGCGGTCGTCGACCAGGATGCCGGCGCCTTCCGCCGGCTCGGTCCGGACTTCCGCGGCCGCCAGGTGACAGGTGTCGGCTTCGACCGGGACTGCCTCATCGAGGCGGGGATCGAGGAGGCCGGGGCATTCGCCGCCGTGTCCAGCGGTGACAACTCCAACATCATCTCGGCGCGGGTGGCCCGCGAGACCTTCGGTGTCCAGAACGTGGTCGCTCGGATCTACGACCCCAAGCGGGCCGAGGTCTACGCCCGGCTCGGCATTCCCACTGTCGCCACGGTGCGCTGGACCGCCGACGAGATGCTGCGCCGGCTCGTCCCGGACGGCGCACACAGCGTGTGGAGCGACCCGACCGGTCATCTGCTGCTCGCCGACGTCCAGTTCGACCCGGCCTGGACGGGTCACTCGGTCGGCAAGATCGAAGAGCTCACCGGCGCGCGGGTCGCGGTCGTCACGCGTTACGGCGACGCCGTG
>JAICMI010000086.1 GCA_025929315.1 Frankiaceae bacterium | reverse complement strand
AGCAGGTGGCTTTCCGTTAGCTCAGTCGGACAGCCGCTCCAACACGGGCAGGGCCTCGGCCAGCCGGTCGAGATCAGCGCCCGACAGCGCGGCCAGCCGAGTGGCGAGCACCTGGTTGCGCTTGCGCCGGAGCTCGGCGAGGGCGTGCCGACCCGGATCGGCCAGCGAGACAAGGGTGGAGCGACGATCCCCGTCGTCGACCTCGCGACGAAGAAGCCCTGCCGCCTCGAGAGAGGCGACCAGCCTGGTGGCTGTCGGCGGGCTGACGTGTTCGTGCGCGGCGAGGTCGCCGATCCGCATCCGGCCGGCCGACTCGACGGCGACCAGCGCGGACCACTGCGACAGCGTCAGCTCGCCGACCGTCTGTTGGCGCAGCCGGCGGTTGAGCCGGGCAATCGCCGTACGCAACCTTGTCGCGGCCTCGGCGTGGTTGCGGGTGACCGAGGGGGCGCTCACGACGACGCTCCGACGGTTTCCTCGAGCTCGTCGATGCGATCGATGTCCTCGTCATCGTGCACATAGTGACCACCGCGCATCAGAGACGCTGCCGCGCCGACGAGAGACATCGCGATGGCCATGCTGAACACGATGACCAGTCCGTGGTGGAACGGACCGGAGATCAGGTGGGGGAAGAAGGACCGACCGGTCAGCGTCGCCTGCTGATGAGCACTCAGATGCTCGAGCGCATGCGTCGGACCGAGCAGAGTGTGGATCGGGTTGTAGCCGAGGAACGCGGCGAACAGCACGCCTACCGGAGGGAGCGACGCAACCTGGTGGGCTGCGCTCGGGGAGACGCCGTTGGCGGTCAGGCCGGTGCTCAGTGTCTGCGGCAGTGAGCCCGCGAGACCGACGACCATGAGCGAGAAGAAGATGCCGATCGACAGGACCATGCCGCTGTTCTGGAACGTGGCACGCATGCCGCTGGCTGCGCCGCGGTGCGATGCCGGCACCGAGTTCATGATCGCGGCCGAGTTGGGCGAGGCGAACAACCCGGATCCGACCCCCGACAGAGCGATGAGCAACGCAAATGACAGGTACGGGAAGTTGGTCGGCAGCAGCAACAACCCGCCGAAAGACGCCGCTACGACGAGCATGCCCCCCGTCGAGAAGGCGCGTGCCCCGAAGCGGTCGGACAGCCAGCCGGAGATGGGTCCGGCGACGAGGAAGCCGGCAGTCATCGGAAGCAGGTAGATCCCGGCCCACAGCGGGGTGTCCACGTAGGCGTAGCCGTGCTGGGGCAGCCAGATGCCCTGCAACCAGATGATCAGCATGAACTGCAGACCGCCCCGTGCGACCGAGTTGAGCCACTGCGCGGCGTTGCCGGCGGTGAACGCCCGGATGCGGAACAGATGTAGGTCGAACATCGGCTCGGCGACGCGGGTCTCGATGATGCAGAAGCCAACGAGCAGTGCACTACCGCCGACAAGACCGGCGAGCACCCAAGGATCGGTCCACCCCATCGTGTGCCCGCCGTACGGCTCGATGCCGTAGACGATCGCGGCGAGGATCGCTGTAAGTCCGACGCCGAAGGTGATGTTGCCCCACCAGTCCGGCTTGGCGCGGCGGGTGACGGCAATCTCGCGCAGGCTGCGATAGGCCCACGCGGTCCCGAAGAGGGCGATGGGCACGTTGACCCAGAAGACGAGCCGCCAGTCGACCTCGGACAGCAGACCGCCGAGAACGAGCCCGATGAATGAGCCGGCGATGCCCGCGACCATGTTGATCCCGAGCGCGAACCCGCGTTGGTTGACCGGGAATGCGTCGGTGATGATGGCAGCGGAGTTGGCCATCAGCATCGATGCCCCCACGCCTTGGACGACGCGGAAGATGATGAGCCAGAGCGCGCCGTGTGCGCCGGTGAGCGGGTCGATGGACAACAGCACCGATCCGATGAGGAACAGCAGGAAGCCCGCGTTGTACATCCGCACGCGGCCGAAGATGTCGCCCAGCCGACCCAGCGAGACGACGAGTACGGCACTGACGAGCAGGTAGCCCATGAGCATCCACAGCAAGTAGCTGGCATTGCCCGGGAGCAGCGGGTTCAGGTGGATTCCGCGGAAGATCGCCGGCAACGAGATCAGCACGATGGACGAGTTGATCGTCGCAATGAGCATGCCGAGGGTGGCGTTGGAGAGCGCGACCCATTTGTAGTCCGGCTTGCCAAATAGTTTCATCGTGAAACTAATGTACGCCGCGCCCCCCGGGCCGGACAATGGGGGCATGCGCGACCTCGTGGTGACCTCGACGGTGGTCGTGCCCGAACACGAGCTGGCCTGGCGGTTCTCGCGGTCGAGCGGTCCGGGCGGCCAGTCGGTCAACACGGCCGACTCCCGCGTCGAGCTCGGCATCGACGTGGCGCAGACCAGCGCGCTGTCGCCGATGCTGCGTCAGCGGGCTCTCAACCGCCTCTCCGACCGGCTCGTGGACGGCGTCGTCACGGTCACCGCGAGCGAGCACCGTTCCCAGCTGCGCAACCGAGAAGCAGCGATGACGCGCATGGCGGAGCTGCTCCGCGCGGCGATCGCGCCCCCGGCCGCGCCGCGCAAGCGCACCCGGCCGAGCAAAGCCGCCAAGGAACGGCGCATCGCGGAGAAGAAGCACCGCGGCCAGATCAAGCGCCTTCGTCGTCCTTCGGCGGACGATTGACGTCGTCCTTCCGCTCGAATGTCGGGGGGACCTTGCGCAGGTGCTTGGTCATCGAGCGGAACAGGAACACGACAGCAACGACCAACGCGAGTACGACGATGAACGCGGTGAAGCCGGCGCCGAGAGTTCCGGACGCGAGAACTGTCATCTGGATACCGCCAGCCTGTCGCGAACGCCTGCGAACAGGTCGTCCTCCGGAGTCGGCGCATCGACGAAGCTGCGCGCGAGCTCATAGTCCTCGGTCGGCCATGCCTGCTTCTGGATCTCCAACGGGCAGGCGAACCAGAAGGACGACGGATCGACCTGCGTCGCGTGCGCGATGAGCGCCTGGTCACGAACCTCGAAGTAGTCCGCACACGGCACTTGCGTGGTCACGCGCTTGAAGTGATCCTCGACGTTCTCCCACTGCTCGAGCCGCTCTGCATAGGGCGACTCGAGCCCAGCCGAGACCATCGCGTCGTGGAGCGCTTGGAATCGGGGACGGTGAAAAGTCATGTGGTAGTAGAGCTTCAAGGGCTGCCACGGCTCGCCACATCCGGGATAGCGATCCGGGTCTGCGGACGCATCGAACGCCTCGACGCTGACCTTGTGGCACATGACGTGGTCGGGGTGCGGATAGCCGCCGTTCTCGTCGTACGTCGTCATCACGTGGGGCTTGAACGTACGCACCAGGCGGACGAGCGGTTCGGCGGCGATCTCCATGGGTTCGAGTGCAAAGCAGCCTTCGGGCAACGGCGGCAGCGGGTCGCCTTCGGGCAGGCCGGAGTCGACGAAGCCCAGCCACGCGTGGTGCGCACCGAGGATCTCGATCGCGTTTTCCATCTCCTGGTGACGAACACCGGAAAGGTTGGCAATGACCTCGGGCCGGTCCATCGCGGGGTTGAGGATCGAGCCGCGCTCGCCGCCCGTGCACGTAGCGATCAGGACGTCGACGCCCTCGCGCACATAGCGCGCGACGGTCGCGGAGCCCTTGCTCGCCTCGTCATCGGGGTGAGCGTGGACCGCCAGCAAACGCAGCTTTTCCTCTGCCACAGGTTCATTGTCGCGGGTAGCCTCGATGCCCATGAGCACTGGCACCGAGGGCAGCGTCACCTGGCTGACGCAAGAGGCCTACGACCGGTTGAAGGCCGAGCTCGACCACCTCAGTGGTCCGGCTCGGACCGAGATCTCCGAGCGCATCGGCGCCGCTCGCGCCGAAGGCGACCTCAAGGAGAACGGCGGCTACCACGCCGCCAAGGAAGAGCAGGGGAAGATGGAGGCGCGCATCCGGCAGCTCACGCAGCTGTTGCGCGACGCCAAAGTCGGCGAGCCACCGGCCGCGCAAGAGGGTGTCGCCGGACCAGGCATGGTCGTGTCGATCCGCTACGCCGACGGTGACGAGGAGACGTTCCTCATCGGATCCCGTGAGGAGGCTGCGCACGCCGATGTCACCGTCTACTCCGCACAGTCGCCGCTCGGACGGGCGCTCACCGGCAAGAGGCCCGGTGAGTCGGTGACCTACACCGCACCCAACGGCAACGACATCACGATCGAGCTGCTCGACTCCAAGCCCTACACGGGCTAGCACGCCGCCACTCGGTGGCGTCAGTGGAACATCAGCGGGTAGCCGGCGCCGCGCAAACGGTCCAGAACGGTCTTGCAGTGCTCGGGCCCGCGCGTCTCCAGCTGCAGCGCTACTTCGACCTCGTCGAGATGCAGCTTGGCACCAGTGCGCACGTGTTCCACGTCGAGCACGTTGGCACCCGAAGCCGCTAGCTCCCCGAGCAGCTTGGCGAGCTCGCCCGGACGGTCCGGGATGCGCAGCCGGAACGACAGGTAGCGGCCGGCGGCGCCCATGCCGTGTCGCAACAACCGGAGCAGCAGAACGGGATCGATGTTGCCGCCGGACAGGACCGCGACGATCGGGGGTTCGAACTGCTGCGGCGCATCCATGAGCGCGGCGACCGCCGCCGCGCCGGCAGGCTCGACGACGAGCTTCGCGCGTTCCAGGCACAACAGCAGCGCCTGCGACAGCGCCTCTTCGGAGACGGTCACGATGTCGTCGACGTAACGACGCACCATCCGGAACGTCAGCTCGCCCGGACATCCGACGGCGATGCCGTCCGCGATCGTCGCCATCGACGGAAGCTTCTGCGGGCTCCCGGCAGCGAGCGAGACGGGGTAGGCCGCCGCACCTGCGGCCTGCACGCCCACCACGACGACATCCGGCCGCACCGACTTGATGGCCGCGGCGATGCCACTGATCAGACCGCCGCCACCCACTGCCGCGACGACCGTCTTGACCTCGGGACACTGCTCGAGAATCTCCAACCCGACCGTGCCCTGACCCGCAACGATGTCAGGATGGTCGAACGGATGGATGACGACCGCGCCTGTCTCGGCCGAGTAGTTCTTGGCCGCGACCAGTGCGTCGTCAACAGTGCTGCCGGCAAACCGCACCTCGGCGCCGTAGGCCTTTGTTGCCTGCACCTTCGGGATCGGCGCACCCTCGGGCATGAAGACCGTCGACGAGGTCCCGAGCAGCTTCGCGGCAAGAGCGACGCCCTGCGCGTGATTGCCCGCACTCGCGGCGACCACGCCGTGCGATCGCTCTTCGTCGCTCAGCCGCGCGATGCGCACATAGGCGCCACGAATCTTGAAGGAGCCCGCACGCTGCAGGTTCTCGCACTTGAGCGCGACCGGTCCGCCGACGAGCTCGGACAGCGGTCGGGAGCCCTCGACCGGAGTACGACGGGCGACGTCGCCGAGCACCTCGCGCGCCGCCTCGATGTCGGCCCGGGTGACGTCCACGGCGTCAGTCTGTCCCACCGGCGAGCGCCTGCTGGGCAAGGACGCCAGCCCCGACCAGTCCGGCGTCCGTGCCGAGTGCTGCGACCACCAACCGGCATCGGCGGACGAACTCCATGCCGGCATGGCGCTCGAACGCAGCGGTGGCGGGCGCAAGCAGCAGGTCCCCGGCCGCTGACAGCCCACCACCGACGGCGATGACGTCGAGATCAAGCAGGGCAGCGGTGGAGGCGCAGGCGATGCCGAGTGCTCGCCCCGCCCGCGTCAGAGCGGCCAGCGCGATCGGGTCCCCTGCACGAGCGTCCGCGACCAGGCTCCGCCCGTCCGGCTGCGGTGCTGACCAGCCCTGCTCGACGGCCCACGCAACGACGGCCGGACCACGGGCGATGGCCTCCAGGCAGCCCCGACCTCCACATGCACAGACGGGGCCGTCGGCATCCACGACGACATGGCCGATGTGACCTGCATTGCCGGTCGGACCATCGACAGGATGACCATCGATCACCAAGCCGCCGCCGACGCCGGTCGACACGACGATGCCGAGGAAGGCGCGCGCCTGTCGACCGGCTCCGTGCGACTGCTCACCGACGGCCATCGCGATCGCATCGTTGCGAAGCACGACGGGCCTTCCCCGCGCCCCTTGCCGCAGCCGGTCGGCAAGCGGAAAGTCGCGCCAGGCGCTGATGTTGAGCGGCGACACGAGCTCGTCTCGCATCGGCCCGCCGCAACCGACGCCGATGGCACGCACCGCGTCGTCGTCCACCTCGGCGACAATCGTCTCGAGCGCCGCCCAGATCTCCTCGGCGTTATCCGTCACAGGCGTCGGGGCTCGCACCGTCCGGAGCAACGCACCGCCGCTGTCGACCAGTGCGGCGGCGAGCTTCGTACCGCCGACGTCCACCGCAAGTACGACGCCCGCGCTCATGTGGCGGTGCCGCGGTCGGCGACCGCACCCGATCCGAAAGCAAGCACGGACGCGGTCATCCCGTGCATGTGGTTGCGGTCGCCGACGGGTCCGATCTCTCCCGCGGCGAAGAACCCGGCCAGGCCGTCGACCGCGAGCTCTGCAGCGACAACGGAGGCGTCGTGATCGGCACTCGCGAAGAACGCCGCACCGCGACCGTTGCAGGAGAACAGCAAGGCACCTTCGACCGTGTCGAGCGTTCCGGACCTGAAGCGTCGCAACGCTTGGCGCAGATCTTCGTCGGCAGCAGCTGCGTCGCGCAGCTGGAACTGCACCGTGCGCCCGACCGGGACCAGGTCGCCGACGACTATCCCGCGCCGATCCGGGTCGCTGCCGGCGATGCCGCGCACCAGGAAGTCACCCGCTCCGTGCTGGTCGGCGTACTCGTCCATGGCGATGCCGACCTGGAGGCCGGTGGTGGCCAACGCCTGCGAGGCAGGGTCGAGCTCGAGGACGATCTGTTCCAGCTTGTCGAGAGCCGGGACGCCGGCGAGCTGCAGCAAGACGTTGCCGTCGGATCCGGTAACCGTCATCGTCGGCCCGATCGGGCGGCAGCCTTGGCTGACGATGACGCGTGCACCCACGGGACCGGCAAGCAAGGCGCCGACCGCACCACGGTCGGCGACCTCCCCGTTGATGAACAAGCGCGTCGATCCCCGGCCGCGCCATCCCGTCGCGCATCCGCCGACGAACGGTAGGCCGGTCAAGGCGTCGTTGACGCGGGTCACGAAGCTGTCGACGGGGAACGAGAAGGGGTCGGCGAGCAGGATCCCCACCGCGTCGTCAGGTGCTCGCTCGGGCAGGCCGACGACTGCCATCCCCTCGGATGCCGGGAGCACCTCGAGGTGGAAGGTGCGCAGCCGCACGCCGGGGAGGACACCGCACCAGACCGCAACCGCGTTGGCGGCCTCGACGGCGCCAGCGGACGCCAGAACGCCCGGCCCGCTGCACCCGATGCTCGCGGGTGCAGCACATCGGCGCATCGCTCGAACGCCGGCAGCTGCGACCTGGTCCGAGTCGTCGCCGGACACGAAGACGCAGGCAAGATCCGGCCGCCGGCCACCGAGCCCGGCGAGGGCGGCGTCGGCCGCGCGATCTGCGGCATCCGCAAGATCCGAGCCCGTCGCCAAGCCGTCGCCGAAGCGTGCCATCGCTGCCCTCCTCCGAGGACGCAGTCTGCCTCCTGGACGTACGGTGAGGCATGACCCCTGACCCCGTCACCCCCGCGCCGGCCACCCCGACCCCGACAACTCTGGGGCAGCTGCGCGCGAGCGGTCATCAGCACCGCTCGGTCAAGGCCGAGCTGCGGGACAACCTCCTCGCGCGGATGCGCGACGGCGCCGACCGATTCCCCGGCATCGTCGGTTTCGACGACACCGTCCTGCCTCAGGTCGAGCGAGCCGTGCTCGCCGGCCACGACTTCGTCCTGCTCGGAGAGCGCGGCCAGGGCAAGACCCGGCTCATCCGCACCCTCGTGCAGCTGCTCGACGAGTGGACGCCGGTCATTGCCGGCTGCGAGATCAACGACCATCCCTACGAGCCGGTCTGTGTCCGCTGCCGACGGCTCGTCGCGGAGCACGGTGACGAGACGCCCGTCGGGTGGAAGCACCGCGACGAGCGCTACGCCGAGAAGCTCGCCACTCCCGACGTCTCCGTCGGGGACCTCATCGGTGACGTCGACCCGATCAAGGTCGCCGAGGGACGCGTGCTCGGCGACCCCGAGACGGTGCACTACGGGCTCGTGCCCCGCACCAACCGCGGCATCGTCGCCGTCAACGAGCTCCCCGACCTCGCCGAGCGGATCCAGGTCGCGCTTCTCAATGTGCTCGAGGAACGCGACGTCCAGGTGCGGGGTTACACCCTGCGGCTGCCCCTCGACGTGCTGCTGGTCGCCTCGGCCAACCCGGAGGACTACACCAACCGCGGTCGCATCATCACGCCGCTGAAGGACCGCTTCGGGGCGGAGGTGCGCACGCACTATCCGATCGACCTCGACGACGAGCTGCGCCTGATCCGTCAGGAGGCCGTTGTCGGCTGGGGTGTCGACGCGGTGTCGGCGATGCTGCCGGACCACCTCGTGGAGATCGTCGCGCGGTTCGCGCGCCATCTGCGCGAGTCACCGGCCGTCGACCAACGGTCCGGCGTCTCGGCGCGCTTCGCCGTTGCCGCCGCAGAGACCGTCGCCGCCTCTGCAGTACGACGCTCGGCGCTGACGGGTGAGGAGCCCGCAGTCGCACGTGTGGCAGACCTTCCGTCCGTCGTTCCGGCCGTACAAGGAAAGGTCGAGTTCGAGGCGAGCGAGGAAGGCCGGGAGAGCGAAGTGCTCGAGCACTTGCTGCGCCGCTCGGTCGCCGACACGTTCCGCGCCCGGCTCGGTGGCGTCGACCTCAACACACTCGTCAACCGCTTCGAGGACGGCAGCGTCGTCGAGACCGGCGAGCTCGTTCCCGCGGCCGAGCTGCTCGACAGCATCGGCCCGATCGAAGGCCTCGCCAAGCTCCTCTCGGCCGCCGGCATCGATGACGTGGACACTCCGGGGCTCGCCGCGGCCGGAGTCGAGTTCGCGCTCGAGGGCCTCTATCTCCTCCGGCGGTTGTCGAAGGAGTCGGTCGACGACCGAGTGCTGTACGGATCCCGCTGATGTCCCGGAACAGGTACGGCGAGTGGCGAGGCGGAGCCGATCCGCTCGCGCCGCCTTACGACGTGCGCGAGGCCCTCGACGAGCTCGGTGACGCCGTCCTCGAAGGCCTGACGCCCGGCGAGGCACTGCGCGAGCTGATGCGGCGCGGCATGACCGGCCGACGTGGCCTCGACGACCTGCTCCGGCAAGTGCGCAAGCGGCAGAAGGAGTCGCGTCGCGCCGGCCGGCTGGACGGCACGCTCGAACAGGTTCGTGAGCTGCTCGATCGTGCAGTCGCGGCTGAGCGGAAGGCGCTGTTTCCCGACCCGTCGGACGATGCCCGGCTCGCGGAGACCGAGCTCGACGCCCTCCCCCGCGACACCGCACGTGCCGTGCGTGAGCTGACTGACTACCGCTGGCGGTCCCCCGAGGCGCAGGCGGCGTACGACGAGATCCAGGACCTGCTGCGACGCGAGCTGCTCGACAGCCAGTTCCGCGGGATGAAGCAGGCACTCGAAGGCGCAGACCCGCAGTCGATGCAACGAGTGCGCGAGATGATGAGCGCGCTCAACAACATGCTCGACGCCGATGCCCGCGGCGAGGACACCTCGCAGCAGTTCGCCGAGTTCATGGAGCAGTACGGCGAGTTCTTCCCGGACAACCCGCAGAACCTCGAAGAGCTCGTCGACTCCCTTGCCCGTCGTGCGGCCGCCGCACAGCGCTTGATGAACTCGTTGTCGCCCGAGCAACAACAAGAGCTCGCCGAGCTGATGATGCAAGCCATGCAGGACGCCGGTCTGGCCGGCGAGATGTCCCGGCTCGCGGACCAGCTGCGTGCACGCCGGCCCGAGCTCGACTGGAACGGTCGCGAACGGATGCGCGGTGACACACCGCTCGGGCTGGGCGACGCGACCACCGCACTCGAGGACATCGCCGACCTCGACGAGCTCGACAACGCCCTCAACCAGAACTATCCCGGTGCATCGATCGACGACGTCGACCCCGAGCTGCTCGAGCGCGCGCTCGGCCGCAACGCCGTCGACGACCTCGAAGCGCTGCGACGCATCGAACGCGAGCTGCAGCGGCAGGGTTATCTGCAGCGGTCCGAGGGAGATCTGGAGCTCACCCCGCGCGGACTTCGACGACTCGGTGAAACCGCGCTACGGCGGGTGTTCGCATCACTGGACGCGCGTGGGCGCGGCGACCACGACATGCACGACGCGGGCGCAGCCGGCGACCCGACCGGTGCGAGTCGGCAGTGGCAGTTCGGCGACGAACAACCGATCGACGTCGTACGAACGGTGAAGAACGCCGTCCTCCGACAGCGCGGCACGCAGCCGATCCGGCTGGCCGTCGAAGACTTCGAGGTGGTCGAGACCGAACGCCGGTCGAGCGCGGCAGTTGCGCTGCTGGTCGACCTGTCCTACTCGATGGCGCTGCGCGGCACCTGGGCGGCGGCGAAGTCGACAGCACTCGCCCTGCACACCCTGGCGACCACGAAATATCCGCAGGACGCGATCGAGGTCATCGGCTTCTCGAAGTACGCGCGGGTGCTGCAACCAGCTGATCTGCCGAGCCTGTCGTGGGACATGGTGCAGGGAACCAACTTGCAGCACGCGCTGATGCTCGCGGCACGTCACCTCGGCCGGCATCCGGACGCCGAGCCCGTCGTGCTCGTCGTCACCGATGGTGAACCGACCGCACACTTGCTGGCGGACGGAAGTGCCTGGTTCGACTGGCCGACCCACCCGGAAACGGTCGCGGTCACAATGGCCGAGGTCGACCGCATCACCCGGCGCGGAGCGACGATCAACGTGTTCATGCTCGACGATGAACCCGGCCTGATCCGCTTCGTGGAGTCACTCGCCCGACGCAACGGTGGCCGCGTGTTCGCCCCCGACCCGGAGATGCTCGGCGAATATGTGGTGAGCGACTACATCCGCGCCCGGAAAGGCCGCGCCGCCCGCGCGTCCTAGGCCGAGGCCGTCGCGGGCTTGCAGACGCGGCAGGGCTTGAGGTTCTGGTCGGCGGCCTCGACGGTCGTCACGTAGGTGACGTCGTCGCGGCCTTGCACCAGCCGGCAACCCGGGTCGTGGAACGCCGACGCGCCCGCGATGAACGTCCCGGCCGCAGTGGACCGAGATGCGGGCGCCGCGGTCCGCTCGCTCGGGTATGCGGTCATCGCCGAGCCCCGCGAGACGACCTGCACGAGCTCGTCGAGCTTGGCCTCGAGCCGCGCCCGGTCAGTGCGTGCGTTGTGTACGACGATCATCGCGGCGCCGAAGACGACGAGCGCCAGGCCGAGGATGCCACCGGAGATGAGCCACGGCAGCTGCGCGTTGAGGTTGGGGACACCGTTGACCTCGCCGCCGCCGCCGGCCATGCCGTTCCAGCCAAGGCCGATGACCAGCAGACCGATGGCGATGACGAGCAGGCCGAAACCGCCGCCGAAGCTCGCCGCGCGCAGCCTCGGCAGCGAGAAGCGCCGCTTCTTTGTGCCGTAGGTCGTCGACGTGAAGTCGTAGGGGGTGGCGGCCATGACCGTCTTCCTTCCGTTATCCCAGGTAGGCGGCGCGCAGGTCGCCGCTCTTCTCGAGTTCCGCGCCGCGCCCGTCGAAGGTGATGGTCCCCTTCTGCATGACGAGCGCCTGGTCGGCGTAGGGCAGGACGCCGATGTTCTGTTCGACGATGACAACCGTCGTGCCGTCGTCGTT
>JAICMI010000044.1 GCA_025929315.1 Frankiaceae bacterium | reverse complement strand
TACTTCGACGTCGCATCGTACCCGTCCTACGGCTCGTTGTCCGGGCAGCGGGTGGACGAGATGCAGGCCGCCGGCGACTCGGTCGGCGACACCCGCAAGCACGACCCGCGCGACTTCGCGTTGTGGAAGTCGGCCAAGCCCGGCGAGCCGTCGTGGCCCACCCCTTGGGGACGCGGCCGGCCCGGCTGGCACCTCGAGTGCTCGGCGATGGCGACGCGTTATCTCGGTGCTCAGTTCGACATCCACGGCGGCGGTCTCGACCTCGTCTTCCCGCACCACGAGAACGAAGTCGCCCAATCCAACGCTGTCGGCGATGCGTTCGCCAACTACTGGATGCACAACGGAATGGTCAACACCGGCGGCGAGAAGATGAGCAAGTCGCTCGGCAACTCACTGGTTGTTGCTGACGTTCTCGAACGCGCGCGGCCGCAAGCGGTGCGCTACTTCCTGGGTGCGCCGCACTATCGCTCCGACCTCGACTGGAGCGAAGAAGGTCTGGCCGACGCCGATGCTGCCTACAGTCGCATCGAGAACTTCTTGCAGCGTGCGACCGAGCTGGTCGGCGACGTAGACGAGCGCGCTCGCACACAGGCGTTCGATGACGCGCTCGACGACGACCTCGGCGTACCCCGCGCGCTCGGCGCCCTGCACGAGACCGTGCGCGCCGGCAACGCGGCTCTCGCGGAGGGTGACAAGGAGAGCGTGCGTTCCGCGCTGGGAGCTGTGCTCGGCATGACGGCCGTCCTGGGGCTGTCACCGACTGACTTCGCCACCACCGTCGACGCATCGCCCCTCCGTGGCGTCGTCGACGCGCTCGTGCCGGCGATGCTCGAGGCGCGCGAGGCCGCGCGAGCGCGCAAGGACTTCGCCGAGGCGGACCGCATCCGCGATGCGCTCACGGCGTCCGGCCTCGTCATCGAGGACACCCAGGCCGGGGCGCGCTGGCGCCTCGGTTCGGCGTAAGCAATGGCCGGCAAGAAGGGTCCGTCGAAGGGGACCGGTGGGCACGGCCGCCGCAAGCTGTCCGGCAAAGGGCCGACACCCAAAGCCGAGGAACGCCCCGGGCACCCGGCGCAGCGGCGGGCGCGAGCCTCCGCCAAGCGCGCCGACTCGAAGCAGCCGCGCCCGCCCCGACCGGCGCGCGGCCCGTCCATGTCGCCGGAGGAGATCGTGGTCGGCCGCAACGCCGTCGTCGAGGCGTTGCGGGCAGGCATACCTGCGCTGTCCTTGTACGTCGCCGGCGGCTTGGAGCGCGACGAGCGAGTTGCCGAGATCAGGGGGCTCGCCGAGGACCGTGAGCTGCCCGTCCAGGAGGCCAGCCGCGGTCAGCTCGACCGGTTGACCGGTGGCGGCCCCGAATCGTCCGTGGTGCATCAGGGCGTCGTCCTGCAAGTGCCTGGCTTCGCCTATCTGCATCCGGATGATCTGCTTCGGCGTGCGCTGGAGGCGCCCGAGCCGGCGCTGCTGGTCGCGCTCGACGGCGTGAGCGATCCGCACAACCTCGGCGCCATTGCCCGGTCCGCGGCAGCGTTCGGCGCCCACGGCCTGGTCCTCCCGCAACGGCGGGCGGCGGGTGTCACGGCGGCCGCCTGGAAGTCCAGCGCCGGCGTCCTCGCTCACCTGCCGATCGCCCGCGCGACCAACCTCGTCCAGGCGCTTCGCGCCGCAGCGGACGCCGGTCTGATGCTGGCGGGGCTGGACGGGCGGGGCGAGCTCGATCTTGACGCCCTCGAGCTGGCGACCGGACCCATGGTGCTCGTGGTGGGCGCCGAAGGTCGCGGGCTGTCCCGGTTGGTGGGGGAGACCTGCGACGTCCGGGTGCGGATTCCGCTGGCCGGTTCGGTCGAGTCGCTCAACGCCTCAGTGGCCGCTGGAGTGGCCCTGTCGGAAGTGGCCCGCAGGCGGCGAACTTCGTGACGACGTCACAATCGTGACGTTGCGACTCATCCGTTCGGACGATCCGGTGGAATATGCCCGAATCTGTCCGTTTATGCTCGTCACAAGTAATTTTGGGATCTTGCGAACCCATCCGTTACCCCAAGGCAGTCGGATCGTTGTTGTGACGAAGCCCGATGTTCAGAAGTCGGGCCATCCGTTACATTTCGGAGCAGCTCATGCGTCGTCATGACATCCCGAAGTCCCACGGAGGTCACAGGCCCGTGCGTTCCGCCAGGTTGAGAGCAGCCGCCAAGGCCGCTCCCGTGGTGCCGCGCGTGCCCGTGGAAGGCGGGGATGACGAGCTCGTCGCCGCGGCTCGCGCCGGCGACGACCGGGCGCTCGCCACGCTCCTGGAGAAGTACCGCGGCTTCGCCCGGTCCAAGGCGCACTCCTACTTCCTGGTCGGCGCCGACCGCGAGGACATCATCCAGGAAGGCATGATCGGCCTCTACAAGGCGATCCGCGACTTCAACCCCGATCTTCAGACGTCGTTCCGGGCGTTCGCCGAGCTGTGCATCACCCGTCAGGTGATCACCGCCATCAAGACCGCCACCCGCCAGAAGCACGGACCCCTCAACAACTACATCTCCTTCAGCCGGCCGGTGCTGACGGACGACGAGGGCGAGCGCACGCTCGGCGATCTGCTGCCGACCACCGCCGTCAGCGACCCGGCCGACCTGGTGATCTCGGCCGAGCGCATCCGCGCCCTGCAGGAGCACTTCGACACGGTGTTGTCCGACCTCGAGGCCGAGGTGCTGCGCCTCTACGTCGACGGCAAGAGCTACCAGGAGATCGCCGAGGTGCTCAAGCGGCACGTCAAGTCGATCGACAACGCGCTGCAGCGGATCAAGCGCAAGCTGGACGGCCATCTCCGCGCCCGCGACCTCGCCGACGCTGGATAGCGTCCTCGGCGGCGTTCTCGTCGGCTTGCGGGCTCAGCCTGCGGCGCCTCTGCGTCCTTGCCGGCAACGCCAGCCATAACATCGAGGCTTCTTGCCCCGTTAGCTCAGTGGTAGAGCACTCGCCTTGTAAGCGAGCGGTCGTCCGTTCAATCCGGACACGGGGCTCCAGCGAACAAGTCCTTGGCGCGTGGCTTTCGCGTCGGCTAGGTTGTTGCGAGTAGTTTGCAATTACCGGACGTTCGCAGATACGTGGCAAAGGGGACTGGCATCGGTGGCCGTTCTCGTTGAGACCACTCAACCGACGCGCCTTCGGCTGGCGAGCAGGCTGAGTCGGGAGGAATGGCGACGCCTCGGAGCCATGTTCGGCTTCATCCTGCTGCTGCACGTCGTCGGGTTCACCTTGCTGGTCCTCGCGGCGACCGGTCACCACCAGCTGGACACCAAGACGACGTTCGGCATCGGCACGGGGATCCTCGCCTACACCCTGGGCATGCGGCACGCGTTTGACGCCGACCACATTGCGGCCATCGACAACACCACGCGAAAGCTCATGGGCGAGGGCAAACGCCCGATGGGTGTCGGCTTCTTCTTCTCGCTCGGCCACTCCTCGGTCGTGTTCACGATGACCGTCCTGCTCGGCTTCGGGGTCAAGGCGCTCGGGGCCGGCATCCAGGACGAGAACTCCAGCCTGCATCACTACACCGGCCTCATCGGCACGTCCGTGTCCGGAGGTTTCCTCTACCTGATCGCCGCGCTCAACGCGATCGTGCTGGTCGGGATCGTCAAGGTCTTCCTCGAGATGCGCCGCGGCACCTACGACGATGAGGAGCTCGAACGCCAGCTGCAGCAGCGCGGACTGCTCATGCGGTTCTTCGGTCCGCTGGCGCGGAGCATCGACACGAGCTGGAAGATGTACCCGCTCGGCTTCCTCTTCGGACTCGGTTTCGACACCGTGACCGAGATCGCGTTCCTTGTCCTTGCCGGATCGTCCGTGGCGTCGGGACTGCCGTTCTGGGCGCTGCTGTCGTTGCCCATCCTGTTTGCGGCCGGCATGAGCCTGCTCGACACCATCGACGGCTCGTTCATGAACTTCGCCTACGGCTGGGCGTTCTCCAAGCCGATCCGCAAGGTCTACTACAACGTCGCGATCACCGGCCTGTCGGTCGCCGTGGCCTTCTTCATCGGCACGCTCGAGCTCTGCCAGGTGCTTGCGGGCCAGCTCAACCTGAGCGGCGGATTCTGGGACTTCGCCAGCTCCTTCAACCTCAACACGGCGGGTTACTGGATCGTCGGGACGGTCCTCGCCGTATGGGCGGCGGCCATCGTGATCTGGAAGTACGGCCAGGTCGAGGCGCGCTGGGAGTCGGCCGCCGCCCGCCACCGGGCGGCTCGCGGTGAATGCCCCGACCTCGCTGCCGCTGGTCTGGAATAGCCGCAACTTTCACAACCGCGTGATTACTCTTCGCGGGTGCAGCGGTGGACCAGTGCGGTGGGCAGGATCCCGCGGGTCGCGGTCGGCTACGCCCTGATCCTTGTCGCGACCAACATCTGGCTGGAAACCTCGTCCCCTCACTATGAGCGTCATGTGCTCGGGCAGATGAGCACCGACATCTGGCACTTGTCGCACGATCCGTGGGTGGTCGTGCCCGCGTCGGCGTTCTTCACCACCGGCGGCCTGCTCTACGCGATCGCCGGTGCGGTCGTCTGCCTGGGGTTGCTCGAGCGCGAGGCAGGCTTGCTCCTCACGTTGCTGGTCGCGGTGTCCGGGCATCTCATCGGGACCGCGGTCTCGGAGGGCGTGCTCGCGATTCGTGTCTCCGTTCACGACCTGCCGGGGAGTGCCAAGCACGCGATCGACGTCGGTCCGTCGTACATCCTGGTTGCCTGCGCCACGTGCGTCATCGCCTGGAGGAGGGCGTGGCCGAGCTCGCGCGTGATCTGCGCAATCGGGCTGATCCCCCTCTTCGTCTACACGGCATGGCGCATCCCGGACGCCGATGTCGACGCCGTTGGTCACCTCACGGCGGCCTGCGTCGGAGTGTGCTGGGGGTGGGCACTGAGCCGGCGCGGGACCGCGCCGCGTCGTTCAGGTTCGAGGTCTAGCCTCCGCTGAGTGCCAGCCCGGCCTGACGCCGCCCCGTCAAGACTTTTTGCAGGAGTGCCGACGGCCGCGGCGGTTGGCATCGTGGTGCTGGGAGTCGTCGACGTCGTCAGCGCGGTGACGCCCGAGCGCGCGGGACGCTTGCACGCGATGACCTCAGTGGTCTCGTTGGCGGTCGCGCACGCCGCGAGCGCGGCCACTGCCGCGACAGGTCTGCTGCTGATCCTGCTCGGTCACGGTCTGCGCCGGCGGAAGCGACGTGCCTGGCGTTTTGCCGTCGGCTTGCTGCTGCTGAGCAGCGTGCTGCACGTCTTCAAGGGTCTCGACGCCGAGGAAGCGGCTGTCACGTTCGTCGCGGCGATCGTGCTGCTCCTGTTGTCGCGGCAGTTCTACGCGGCTGGTGATCCACGGACCCGATGGCGGGCGCCCGCGTCGTTCGTCGTGTTGTTCGTCGGCTCCATCATCGTCGGCATCGGTCTGACATATGCGCAGCACGAGGAGCTTCGCGGCGACCCATCGCTCTGGACCCGCCTGCGGCACGTGCTGTGGGGGCTGATCGCGGTCCGCGGACCGATTCACTTCAGACCCGGCGAGTCCGGTGACTTCGTCGCCGACGTGCTGTTGGCGCTCGGTGCGATCACCGTCGCGCTCCCGGTCTACCTGGCTTTGCGCGCTCCCGAACCCCGAGCTGTGCTGACGTCCGCCCAGGAGGAGCAGCTGCGTGACCTGCTCTGCAGGCAGGGCGCGCGGGACTCGCTCGGCTACTTCGCGCTGCGGCGCGACAAGGCCGTCGTGTTCTCGGACAGCGCCAAGGCCGCGGTCACCTACCGCGTCCTGTCCGGGGTCATGCTCGCCTCCGGCGATCCGATCGGTGATCCGGAGGCGTGGCCGGGAGCGATGCGCGCGTTTCTCGCCGAGGCACGGCGGCACGCGTGGGTGCCGGCCGTGATGGGCTGCGGCGAGCTCGCCGGCGAGACGTGGGTGCGCGAGGGCGGGCTGCGTGCGATCGAGCTGGGCGATGAGGCGGTTCTGGACGTCGCCGAGTTCACGCTCGAGGGACGAGCCATGCGCAACGTTCGGCAGATGGTCAGTCGCGTCGAACGCGCCGGCTACGAGACTCAGGTACGACGAACGCGCGACATCAGCGCCGCGGAGAGCCTCGACATCCGCCGACAGGCGGCTGCCTGGCGGGGTGCAGAGGTCGAGCGCGGCTTCTCGATGGCGCTGGGCCGGTTCGGTGACCCGGCGGACGGCGAATGCGTCGCGGTCACTGCGTACAAGGAGAAGCGGCTGTGCGCGGTGCTGCACTTCGTGCCGTGGGGGATGGACGGGCTTTCGCTCGAGCTCATGCGTCGCGACCGCGCGGCGGACGCCGGCCTCAACGAGCTGATGATCGTGGCCGCGATCGGCGCAGCGGGTGAGCTCGGCGTCCGCCGGCTGTCGCTGAACTTCGCCGTCTTCCGATCCGCGCTGGAGCGAGGCGGCCGACTCGGCGCGGGACCCGTGTTGCGGTTGTGGCGGGAGATCCTGCTGATCGCGTCGCGTTGGTTCCAGATCGAGTCCTTGTACAAGTTCAACGCGAAGTTTCGCCCGGTCTGGGAGCCACGGTTCGTCTGTTATCCAGGCGCAGCTGACATTCCGCGAGTGGCTCTCGCCGCACTCGAGGCCGAGGCATTCCTCGTCTGGCCGAACCAGTGGCTGGCACTGCGCCGGGTAGGAAAACGCGCCTACGTGCCGTATTAGATATAGGTGGCGCGGTTGTCAACCTGCCGGGTTTCGATGCCGATCTTTCATGGCATCGAGGTAACCAGCATGGACCCCATTCGCGTTGCCCGCCGCTGGCCGATGGTCGCGGTGGCCTACACGGCCATGCTCGTCGGCGGCTACATCTGGTGGATCCTGCAGCCGCCGGTCCGGCGTGCCTGGGTGCTCGCAGCCTCGAGCACCGACCTCGAGCACCTCGAACACGTCCCCTGGCGGGTCCTGCCGGCGTCCTCGATCTGGTCGGGCAGCCCCATCGGCTGGTGGGTCGTCGCGACGCTGTTGTGTCTTGGTGCGCTCGAGCTCGTGCGCGGGCCTGCCGTGACGATCGTGACGGGCGCCATCGCCCATGTCGCCGGCACGCTCGTCGCCGAAGGCGTGATGGCGATCCGCATCGCCGCCGGCGAGGTGTCCTCGTCGGCACGTCATCTGCTGGATGTCGGGCCGTCGTACATCGTCGCCTCGTGTGCGGCGGCGGTGATCGCCTCGCCGCGCGCACCGCGCGCGCTCCGAATCGGGTGCGCGCTGACGATCGTCCCGCTCTATGTCGCCGCATTCGACTTCACCGATGACGGCCAGGTCGCCACGATCGGGCACGCGGTTGCGTTGACCGTCGGAGCCTTGATGGCGCGCAGCAAGTGGTTCCGCAGCCAGCACCTGCACTGGCCCCACCTCGGCGAGCTCGTTGACTTAAGGCGCGCAGTATTCCAGCGTTAGGGCATGCCGTTCTATCGGTCGGTCGGTGAGATTCCGCGCAAACGACACACCCAGTTCCGTAAGCGGGACGGTTCGCTCTATGCCGAGGAGCTGATGGGGGTCGAGGGTTTCTCCTCCGACTCGGCGTTGCTCTACCACGAGCATGCGCCCACTGCGATCGTCGAAGCAGTCGCCGTCGACGAGCCGCCGCAGCTGCTGGCGCCCAACCATCCGCTCAAGCCACGGCACTTCAAGACGCACAAACTGGACGCGGGTTCCGCTGACGTCGTCACCGGCCGGCAGCTGTTGCTGGGCAACGACGACGTGCGCATCTCGTACGCCGTGGCCGAGACGCCGTCTCCGCTCTATCGCGACGCTGCCGGTGACGAGCTGGTCTATGTCGAGGCGGGTGCGGCGACGGTGGAGACGGTGTTCGGTGCTCTTCCCGTCGGGGCCGGTGACTACGTCGTACTGCCGACATCCACGACGCATCGGTGGGTTCCGCAGGGCGAGGAGCCCTTGCGTGTCCTGACCATCGAGGCGCGCGGACACGTTGGTCCGCCGAAGCGGTACTTGTCGGCGAAGGGTCAGTTCTTGGAGCACGCGCCTTACTGCGAGCGCGACCTCCGAGGACCGGCAGAGCCGCACGTCGAGGCGGGCGACCACGTGGACGTCCTCGTCCGGCACCGCACCGGCTGCACGCAGTACACCTATGCGCACCATCCGTTCGACGTGATCGGGTGGGACGGCTGCCTGTATCCCTATGCGTTCTCGATCCACGACTTCGAGCCGATAACCGGTCGGCTGCACCAGCCGCCACCGGTGCACCAGACGTTCGAGGGCCCGGGCTTTGTCATCTGCTCGTTCGTGCCCCGGTTGTTCGACTATCACCCGCAGTCGATCCCGGCGCCCTACAACCACGCCAACGTCGACAGCGACGAAGTGCTGTTCTATGTCGGCGGTGACTTCATGTCGCGCAAAGGTGCGGGCATCGAGCTCGGCTCCATCTCGCTGCACCCGTCAGGGTTCATCCACGGGCCGCAGCCAGGCAGCGTCGAGGCGTCGATCGGCAAGGAGCGCACCGATGAGTACGCCGTCATGATCGACACGTTCCGCCCGCTCGGCCTCGGCGACGCTGCGCTCGCGTGCGAGGACACCGGCTACGCCTGGACCTGGATCGGCGACGCCCGTCACGCGAACGACTCCTCGTCCGGCTGACCACGTGATCTTGACGTTTCAGGCGTCAGAACGTCGAAATCGCCATCCAAGACCATCGATAACGTCAAGATCACGTGGCGGGCTGGTTCCCGGCGTTTAGGGTCGAGCCGTGCCGCAGCTGCATGTCACGTGGATCACCGCGGGGGCCATTGCCGCGGTGCTCATCGGCGTTGGTGCGTTGATCTCGCTCCAGGTACGACGCCGCCGGCTCGGCGCGGCCGTTCGTGAGATCGGCATCGTGCTCGGGTTGTTCGGCCTCTGGATGTTCGTCGGTCATCTCGTCGGCCATCACCCGGCGGGCGGCTATGAGCGAGGCCGCGCGATCTGGCATGCCGAACGGACGCTGCACATCGCCAACGAGGCGTGGTTGCAACGACCGCTGCTCGGCCATCGTTGGCTGCTCGACGCGGTGAACTACTACTACGCCTACGCCCATTGGTTGTCGGTCGACATCGTCCTCGCGTGGCTGTGGCTGCGCCACCGGGACCGGTATGTCGTCACGCGGGCCGCCCTCGTGCTGTTCACCGGCGGGTGCCTGTGCCTGCACTTGATCTCGACCGCCCCGCCACGGCTCCTCGCGGAGACGCATCTCGTCGACACCGCGGCTCGGCTCGGCCAGTCCGTCTACGGCGACACGCCCGGGCTCTCCGACCACCTCTCGGCGATGCCGTCGATCCATGTCGGCTGGGCCGTGCTGTTCGCGGTTGCGGCATGGGGCACGCGATCGACCGTGGCACGCGTGCTCGCAACGGCGCATGCGCTGCTCACGTCGTATGTGGTGGTTGTCACCGGGAACCACTTCTGGCTCGACGGTGTCGTGGCGGCCGCGATGGTCGCCGTCGCGTGGCCCGTCGTTGCAAGGGCGCCGTGGAGGGCGTGGCAGACTGCCTGGCGTGAGCGGCGCGCGGCAGTCGGCGTGGGAGTCGGCGCAGATCCAGCTCGCTGAGGCCGTCAAGCACCTCGGCCTCGACGACGGCACGCATCAGCTCCTCGCCACTCCTCGCCGCGAGATGACGGTGAGCATCCCCCTGCGGCGCGATGACGGCCACGTCGAGGTGATGCGCGGCTATCGCGTCCAGCACAACCTCTCGCGTGGTCCGGCAAAGGGCGGCATCCGCTATCACCCGTCGACCGACATCGACGAGGTCCGCGCACTCGCGATGTGGATGACGTGGAAGTGCGCGCTCATCGGGATCCCGTACGGCGGGGCCAAGGGCGGGGTCGCGATCGACCCGCGCCTTTACAGCACGACCGAGCTCGAGCGGGTCACTCGTCGTTACGCCAGCGAGATCCTGCCGATCATCGGCCCGGAGCGGGACATCCCGGCACCTGACGTCGGGACCGATGAGCAGACGATGGCCTGGTTCATGGACACCTACTCGGTGAACATCGGCTACACCGTCACGGGCGTTGTCACCGGCAAGCCGTTGTCCGTCGGCGGCTCACTCGGGCGCGCCGGCGCCACCAGCCGCGGCGTGCTGTTCAGCGCGTTCGCTGCGCTGCGTGAGAAGGGCATCGACCCGCGCGATGTCTCGGTCGCGGTGCAGGGCTTCGGCAAGGTCGGGGGACTGGCGGCACAGTTCCTGCACGACGCCGGCTGCAAGGTCGTCGCTGTCTCCGACGTCAAGGGCGGCGCCTACAACGCGATGGGGCTCAACCCCGCCGCCATGCTGCGCTCGGTCAAACAGGGTCTCGACTCGGTCGCCGGCTATCCCGGCACGGACGAGATCACCAACGAGGAGCTCATCGAGCTCGACGTCGACGTCCTCGTGCCCGCGGCCCTCGAAGGCGTCATCCACGACGGCAACGCCGACAAGGTCTCGGCCCGGTTCATCGTCGAGGGTGCCAACGGGCCGACGACGCCTGACGCCGACGCCGTGCTCCAGGACCGCGGCGTCCACGTCGTACCCGACATCCTGGCCAACTCCGGCGGCGTGGCCGTTTCCTACTTCGAGTGGGTCCAGGACCTGCAGGCCTACTGGTGGTCCGAGGACCAGGTCAACGACCGGCTCAAGGCGATCATGGAAGGCGCCTACCAGGAGGTCTCGATCCTCGCGCAGGACGAGGGCGTGTCGCTGCGGACCGCCGCCCAGATGATCGGGGTCGGCCGCGTGGCCGAAGCACACCGGACACGGGGCCTGTATCCCTGATTCTGTCCCTTCCACGTGCCAGAATGACAGCGGTGTAAGTTAGCGGCATGCGGGAGACGGCCCGGGAGATGGCAATGGACCTAGCGGCACTGTCCGGCGGGCAGCCGGTCACCGGCGAGCTGTCCGACCGTGACCGCGACATCCTGGCCTTCGAGCGGCAGTGGTGGAAGTACGCCGGGGCCAAGGAGCAGGCGATCCGCGAGCTGTTCGACATGTCTGCGACCCGCTACTACCAGGTGCTCAACGCTCTGCTCGACCGGCCCGAGGCGATGGCGGCCGACCCGATGCTCGTCAAGCGGCTGCGCCGGCTGCGCACCGCCAGGCAACGGGCCCGTTCAGCACGCCGACTGGGCATCGAGGTCTGAGCCCCGACCAGGTGGGGCCCTCCGGTCCTGCCGCGGACCCCGGGGATGAACCTCGGGTGCCGACCAGCCACCGCGCCCCGGTGCCCGCGTCGGAGTCGATCCGACGGATGGTGCCGCCGCTGGCCGCCGTCAGCGCGATCGTGATCGTCATCGTGGCGCTGCTCGTGCTCAACCGGCCGGGCCAGCACACGACCGACGCCGGACCGGCGGTCCAGTCGCCGGGACCGTCACTGCCCACCAGCCAGTCGGCGGCTACGACGCCGTCGGCGAAACCGTCGCTATCGCCGACGCCGACACCCAAGCCGCACCGGACCGCGCCGGTCGCCGAGCCGTCCGCGACAGCCGAGCCGAAGGTCACCAAGGTCCCGGTGACCGTGCTCAACAACTCTCGTCGTACCGGTCTGGCGCACCGCGCCGCCGCCCAGGTCGCGAGTGGCGGCTGGCCGATCAGGCAGATCGGCAACTTCACCGGCCGGATCCGCATCTCGACGGTCTACTACGCACCAGGGCAGGCCGATGTGGCCAGGGCCCTGGCTCACCAGTTCCCGGCGGTGCAGCGAGTGCTGCCGCGATTCCGTGGACTGCCCGGCTCCGGCCTGACGCTGGTCGTCACCCGCGAATGGCCCGCCTGACACGATCGGCCTCGTGAGTCTGCCTGAGCCGACGACGGATGTGGGGCGCGCCGGGCTCGCCGCGATCGTCGCCGACCCGGCGCGCGCGGTCGTCGCCGTCGACTTCGACGGCACCCTGGCGCCGATCGTCACGTTGCCCGAGGACGCGCGCCCGGTCCCCGGTGCGGTGGACATGCTGACGGCGCTCGCGGCCCGGGTCGCGGCCGTCGCAGTAGTCACCGGTCGCGGTGCCGGTGAGGTGGTGGCACTCGGCGGTCTTGACGCGGTTCCGCGGCTGCGCGTGCTGGGCCACTACGGCCTCGAGGAGTGGTACGACGGCGACCTGCGCTCGCCGGACCCGGTGCCGGCGGTCGACGAGGCCCGCATGCGCCTGCTTCCGGTCCTCGCGCAGGCTCCGCGTGGCGTCCACGTCGAGGACAAGCAGCACTCGCTCGTCGTGCACACTCGTCCGGCCGCGGACCCGGCTGGCGCGCTCGGACGACTGACGCCGGTCATCGAGCGACTCGCCGACGAGCTCGGGCTGGAGGTCGTGCCGGGGCGGCTGGTGCTCGAGCTCCGTCCGCCGGGCGTCGACAAGGGCATCGCCGTACGACGGCTGCTCGACGAGGTCGATGCCGCCGCGGTGCTTTACGCCGGCGATGACCTCGGCGACCTGGCTGCGTTCGGTGCGGTCGAGGAGGCGCGCAACCGCGGCCTGCTCGGCATCACCGTGGCGAGTGTCGACCCGGCGCTGGGCGATGCGCCCGCCGAGCTGGCCGCACGTGCCGACCTTGTCGTCGCCGGGCCGGCCGCTGTCGTGGAGTTCCTGAAGGGCCTCGTCTAGAGCGACGTGATCTGCGCTTGCAGCCATTCGCGCGGCGGCAACGCGACGGCGGCCGCGGCGAGCTGCGCGGATCGCTCGCGACGAACGTCGGGTGGCAGCAGAAGCGCTTCGTGGATCGCCGCCGCCGTGCCGCTGACGTCATAGGGATTGACCAGCAGTGCGCTGTCGCCGAGCTCGTCGGCGGCGCCTGCCTCGCGGGACAGCACGAGCGCAACGCCGTTCTCGGAGAGGACCGGCCCCTCCTTGGCGACGAGGTTCATGCCGTCACGCAACGGATTGATGACGAGAACATCGGCGAGCTGCAACGCCGCGAGTGAACGCGCATAGTCGTCGTTGACCTCGAGGATCAATGGTGACCATCCCGGCGTGGCGAACTCGTCGTCAATCTCCCGCGCCACGCGCTGAACATCTGCGGTGTATGCGCGATAGTCCGGTAGGTCATGTCGGGACGGATAGGCAAACACGACGTGGACGACGTTGCCGCGATGTTCCGGCCGCGACCGCAACAGCTCACGATAAGCGTGTAGACCACGAATGATGTTCTTGGACAGCTCGGTGCGGTCGATGCGCACGATCACCCGTCGGTCGCCGACGCGTCGGCGCAACGCTTCTCGTCGTACGGCGACGTCAGGCTGTGCAGCCCGGTTGCGCAGCTCCTCGCCGTCGACGCCGAGAGGATGCACGTGCACTCGTGTCGATCGGCCGTTGTAGTGCACGGTGTCACCACCCGCGTCGGCGCCGAGCAGCCGCACACAGCAGCGAACGAATGCTTCGGCCCAGCGTGGCGACAAGAAACCGACGGCGTCCGCGCCCAACATGCCCGTGAGGACCCCGCAGGCGACGTCGTCGGCGAGCAGGCTGAAGTACGACGGTTCCGCCCACGGCGTGTGCGTGAAGTGGCCGATGTGCAGGTCCGGGCGCTGGGCGCGAAGCATCGCCGGCGCGAGCATCAAGTGGTAGTCCTGCACGAGCACCTGAGCGCCTTGCGCGGCGTCCTCGGCTAGCGCGTCGGCAAAGGCCTGGTTGTAGTCGGTGTAGGCCTGCCAGTAGTCGCCCCACTGCGCATCGAACGATGGCGTGCGCGGTGTGTCGAACAGGGTGTGGTTGACATACCAGAGGGTCGCGTTGGCGACTGCGTTGTAAGCCCGCCGGAAGGTCGTCTCGTCGATCGGCAGCATGCGCACCGCCGAGCCGCCGGTGTCGTGGCCGGCCAGGTCGAGCCGACCGTTCGGTGCGTTCGTCGCGGCTAGTCGGTCGGCGTCGCCGAGTGCCGCGCACACCCACAGAGCGTCGCCACCGTTGGATGCGGCTGAGACCCCGGAGACCAGCCCGCCGCCGCCGCGGGACAGGAGGAGGCTGCCGTCGTCGCCGAGCCGGAACGTGACGGGACCGCGGTTGGAAGCGACGAGGATGTTGGCCCCTGGCACGGGCGGAGCCTATGACGAGTCGTGATAGCAACGGACCGTGGCGGCCCAGGAGGACGAGAGCACCCTCACAGTCATCGTGGCGCTCTCGGCCAACTTCAGCATCGCGGTCGCCAAGGCCATTGCGGGCGTCCTGTCCGGTTCAGCGGCGATGCTCTCCGAGGCCGCCCACTCCGTGGCGGACACGACCAACCAAGGTCTGCTTCTCATCGCCGTACACCGGAGCAATCGTCCGGCCGACGAGAAGCACCCGTTCGGTTATGGCCGGGAGCGTTATTTCTGGGCGTTGCTGGCGGCGGTCGGCATCTTCGTCGGCGGGGGAGTGTTCGCGGTGCTCCAGGGCGTCCGCGAGCTCATCGACCCCGGCGGCGAGCACGGCCACTACGTCCTCACCTACATCGTGCTGGGGGTCTCCTTCCTGCTCGAGGGCACGTCGTGGACGCAGGCAACGCGCCAGTTGCGTGCGGACGCGAAACGGAGGAGTCGCAGCTTCCGCGACCAGCTCTGGCGCACGACTGATCCGGCCACGACGACGGTCTTCTTCGAGGACACGGCCGCATTGGGTGGGCTGATGCTCGCCGGCTTGGGCGTGGGGCTGCACCAGGCGACCGGACACCATCAGTGGGACTCGATCGCCTCGATCAGCATCGGACTGCTGTTGACGGTCGTCGCGTTCCTGCTGGGCAAGGAGAATCGCAGCCTCATCGTCGGTGAGGCTGCCGACCCCCGCTTGCAGCGCGCGGTTACCGAGCTGCTCTCTTCGTACGAAGAGGTCACGAGCGTCGATGAGCTGCTGACGATGGTGACCGGACGGGGCGAGGTCTTCGTCGCCGCTCACCTCGATCTGGAGGACACTCTCACTGCGGCCGAGGTCGAGGCACTTGCGCGTCGGATGGAACACGACGTCAAGGAACAACAGCCGTTCGTGAAGCACTTCTTCCTCGACGTGACGGCGGATTCCGCCAGATCGGGGCCCGCCCCGACGCGATAGCGACGGAGCCGGCCGCAGGAGCGATTCAGGTCACGAAGTGTCGCCCTTGTCGCCATGGCCGACGATGACGCCGTTGACGTCAATGTTGTCGAGCACGGAGAGGCCGAAGTGGTCCGGCCCGGCATCGGTGCCTTCGTCGGACAGGATGAAGATCTTCTTGACGGTGGCATTCTCGTGGCCGGACGGAGGGGTGAATCGAATCCGCATCCAGCCCTCACCTACATCGGTGACCTGTGCGTCGTTCACGCTGTTGCAGCCGGTAGTGACGTCGGTGCCGTCCGAGTAGACGATGTCGAACCGAGGTGCGCCAGCGCCACAGTGTGACCCGCGCGGATCGCTCCGGTCGCCACCCGGCTTACGGATGTCATAGCCGAGGTCCTTGAGCTGGATACCACCGACGTCTTTCAACTCAGCTTGCGCGGCCGCGTAGTTAGCCGATGGCCCGGACTTGTTGAGCAGCAATCCCTGGTTGTGCGGATCTCTCGGGTCGCCCGTCGGACACCCGGCGTCACGGGCATGGCCATCCAAGTGGGCGCCATCACTGGAAGTCTTGGCATCCGTCGGGCAGCCGATGCCGTTGATCCAACCGGATGACACCAAGAACGTGTGCGCCGGATCGAAGCTGTGCGGGCTCACTGCATGGAATGTGCCGGCCGCATAGGCAATACCTCCGGCTGCGGCGAGTGGCGCCACCGTTGCAACGGCCATTTTCGCGACGAGTCCTCTGCGCATTGCTGCGCTCCTTCCCAGTGCTAAGCGCGGAAGTTTCCGCGCTTAGGGCCAAACCTGCCCACGCAACCGGGGTTAAGGGAACAGCAATCCGTTGAACGTTCAATGGCGCCAGGAGTGTGTGGCGGTTCCGACAGTCGTCAACGCGCATTGCGCACATCACAGCGAAATGGGTCGAGCACTCGGCGTTATCAGCGCATGAAGGAGGCGAGTAGCCCCCGCTACTCGCCAACGACAGTGTGCAGCGGCGAGCCCGATCCGGCCGTCATCAAAATTGATGAAACTCCGGCGTGTCGTCAGTGGGCTACGTCGTCGAGCACGCCCGCCGCGCGAGCCTTGGCCACCGCAGCGAGCTGGGAGTTGACGTCGAGCTTGGTGAGAATGCCGCGCACTTGGGTGCGGACGGTGGCTGGAGAGACGACCCACTCGCTGGCGATCGTCTCCACCGACTTGCCGTCGGCGAGCGCGGCGAGCACCTGGCGCTCGCGCGTCGTCAGGGCCTCGAACGGTGCGTGCCGGTCGCGTTCCGCCGACCGGTGTCTGCGCAGCTCAGCGAGCAGCTCGAGGCGAGTGTTGGCTTCGATAACCGCCTCACCGGATGCCGCGCGCAACACCGTCGCCAAGAGATCTTCGAAGGGGGCGTCCTTTGCGAGGTAACCGATCGCTCCCGCTTCGAGCGTGGCTGCGAGACGCATTTGATCGCGTACGCCGGTCACCATGAGGACGGCTGCTCCCGCACCCACGAACGAGGGAATCAGACGAGTGGCGTCGCCGAGTGGGCCGAGGTCGAGGTCGAGCAGGACGAGCGTGTGCTCATCGGGGGCCACCGCGCCCAACAGCGAGAGCTCGTTCTCCAGGTCGGCGACCACCACGTCGTGGCCTTCCACTTGAAGCGCCAGCCCGACCGTCTCCGCCAGCAGCCGGTGATCTTCGACGATCACGATGCGGGTGCGGGTGGTCATGGATGTTGCAACCTCCCGAATTCTGTTGATGTGCCGGTCCGCCGACTCTGACTGAATGTAATGGTGTCAGGCGATCGACCCACCGCGATCGTCGCGGTCGAACCGCGACTGCTCGCCGATGCAATCTGTCGGTTTCTCGAGCTACGTGGCCTTGAGATTGCGTCCAGCGCGCCGGCTGGTCGCATGGTGGATCTTGTCGTCACCGACGACAGTAGCGACGCTCCCGCTGCGCGAATTCTTGTCACGCTGCCGCGGCAGGTGGGTGACCGTGGCTCCATCTCCTTCGTCGGCCGCGCCCTTTACGGAGGCATCGACGGCGTGGCGGATCTGGATGCCGCTCTTCGGCTGTTGAACCACTGACGTCCCTTGCAACGACAACAGGAACGACGCACCGCCGCCGGGACGCTCACGCAAGACGATCTCGCCGTCTTGCTCGCGCATGAGCCTGCGTGCGAGATACAAGCCGAGACCGGACCCGTCGGCTTCGTCCGGCCGGCAGCGGTAACCGCGCTGGAAGATCATTTCGTGCTGGGTCGGGTCGACGCCGGGGCCACGGTCCTCGACGAGGATCTGCACGCGACCGCCACTGCTGGTCGCGGAGATGCGCACCACGCTTCCCGGCGCATAACGGCGAGCGTTGACGAGCAGGTTCTGGACCACGGTCGCCAGCTCCAGCGGACGGCCCACCGCCTTGACGCTGCCGAGCTTGTTGGTGATCACTAGGCCGTTCTCGCGCTCGGCGGTGAAGACCGGGCCGAGAGCGACGTCCAGCCGGAAGGCTTGCAGCGGCTCCCTGCGTCGTCCGTCGATCACGCGTTCCAAACGAGCGAGCTCGCTGACGAGAGAGCTACGAAGGCTGTGCTTGACGGAGGTGTCGAGCCGCTCGTCGTACCGGTCCAAGGTGATGCTCGCGGCCTTGAGCGCTGCGATGACGGAGCGGGCGTCGTGCAGTCGCTCCTCTTGTTCGTACTCTTCCTCGGTGCGCATCTGCTCCGCCTCTTCAAGCGCGCCGCTGAGCGAGATAAGGCGGTTGCCGTCGGCGGAGAAGACAAGACCGAGATCGGCGGCCGAGTTGGCGAGCGCGATGCCTCCGACGACGACCTGCAAGCAGGTGCCGAAGAACGCCAGCGAGAACGGACCTATGAACGCGAGACCGTGCAGCAGTTCGGCGCTGGCCATCAGCAGCAGGCCGAGCCCGATCCAGATGTGCGACGGGCTACGCGTACGAGCTCCGCGCGCTAGGACAACGACGGCCAATGTCAGCCAGCAAGCGGTCTGCACGGCACTGACGACAACCCACGTGGTCCTTGGAATGGCTGCGGTTGAACCGAGGCTGCCGGCAGCGATGAACGCCGCGAGCACGCCCAGCCCGGCGATCGACATCTGCGCCGTGCTGCGGAGCGGGTGGATGCGGGCGTCGACCGGCGCCGACCGGAAGCTCCGCATCAAGGCGACGAGGAAGACCGTGACCGCGACCGCTCGTGTCACGGGACTCAGCGAGATCTCCGGCTGAGTGGTGTGGATCAGCGGCGCCAGCGCCGCCGTCGGCGCGGAGAGCAACCCGAAGCAGAACATGCCCGCACCCAATAACGCGGTCGAGATTTCGCCCGTCAGCCGCCAACGGACAAGGCGAAACAAGCCGGCGCAGACGAAGAGGATGGACCACGTCGTGCGCAGCGCGGTTTGCGCGTGCTCGGCCGCGTTGAGGGGCGGCAGGTCGCTCAGCAGCGTCGGTAACACGACACCGACCAGGGCAAGGCCCATGACGAAGATCGACATCTCGCCGATGCCGATGCTGTGGCGGACCGCCAAACGCGCTTGGCGACGATCGACGCCTACATAGACCGGCCCTGGTGCGGTAGATCCCCCGTGTGGCACGCCACCGACGTTACGGCCGAGAAGCCCTTTTTGTAATGGGGAATGTGGACGAATGTCGTCACCCGATAGGCGTAGCGCGGATGGCCAATGCTGACTAGTTCTGGGGGGTACGACGCCGCCGGGTGGCAGCCAGCAGGGACAGGGCCGTGCCGGCCGCAAGCAGCCAGAGAGCGCCGGCCACCATCCGCTCGGTCTCGGATCCGGTGAACGGCAGCTTGCTCGTGATGTCGTGCAGCACGTTGGAGTGCTGGTGGCGGGTGACCTTGATGCCCTTGACCTCGACCGAGCCGGGACCCTGGGGGGTGGTTACGGGTCCCGACCCGGCTGAGGGACCGGGGCCGGAGGTCTGCCCAGGGTTTCCAGGGGCCCCTGGGGTTCCCTGTTGCCCGGGCGTGCCCAAGTCTCCGGCGCCGGCCAGAGTGAGGCGGAACGAGAAGTCGACGTCGTCCGTCTGGGTCTCGTTGCCGCTCGCGAAAGGAAGTGTCATGACGATCTTGAGCCCGGCGATGCCGCCGCCCGGCAGGCCGGTCAGCAGCGAGGTCGGCGTCGCGAGATCGTAAAGGGTGCCCGTCCAGCGTGGAGCAGCCTCGAAGGTGCCGTCGTTTTCTGGGTCGGCGAAGACGCTGAACTGCAACTCGTGTCCGAGCTCGCCCTGCAGGGCCCCGCACGTCATGTCGACGACAGCCTCGGAGTGCATGCACCCGTTCTCGTTCTCGACGATGCTGTCGGCCGAGAGCGCGAGGTTGCCGAGGGCGGTTGTGGCATTGCGAACCAGCAGGGTTCGCGTTTGGCTGAACCCCGGAGCGAACTTTGTGACCGCGAAGAGTGGGGTGGCCGAGTCGTGAACCCAACCTCCCCCAGCGTTGATCTCGATGTCGTTCGTACCGGCATGCGCGACGGATGGAGTGGCAATCGCCAGCAGCGCGGAAGTCGACAGCAGGGCGCCCATGCGACGCGTTCGGCTCATGGGGTGCCACCACACGGAACTACGACAAAGTCTGGCGCGTTGCCGCCGTAGCAAACGTTTGTGCCGGCGCCGCCGTCGAGGAGATCCTTGCCGTTGCCGCCGTAGAGGCTGTCGTCGTCATCTCCACCGAAAAGCTGATCCTTAGCGTTGTCGCTAGTCAGCGTGTCGTCACCGGCATCGCCGACGAGGACATCTTTGCCTTCTGCGCCGTTCAGAGTGTCGTCGCCGGAGCCACCAACCAGGCAGTCATCCATCACTCCGCCGGTGATCACGTCGCCTCCACCGAGGCCGAATACCAACAGCGACTTTG
>JAICMI010000074.1 GCA_025929315.1 Frankiaceae bacterium | reverse complement strand
GTCGTGGAACTGCGCCTCGTAGAACCGCGCGATCTCGAACGGATCCTTGTTCTCCTCGCGCGCGGCCATGAGCATCTTGTCCTCGCCGGAAAGCTCGACGCCGGTGTCGTCGGCGAGGTGCCCGACATCGGTGATGTTCTGGACGACCTGCGTCGACCACTTGTGCAGCGTCTCGCCGACGCGTGCAATCACGTCGTGCAGCAGGAACGTGCGCAGGTTGCCCACGTGCTGGAACCGGTAGACGGTCGGGCCGCAGGCATAGAGCTTGAGTGTGCGTCCGGACGCGGGCGCGATGTCCTCCTGCTGCCGGGTACGCGTATCCGTCAGCCGAAGCACATGCTCACCCTACGGACGCGAGGGCCATCTGCCGACGGTGGCTTGTTGCGGTCTCGATCGTGAACACGATCAGCGCCACCCACACCAAGACGAAGCCGACCAGCCGCCCCGTGCCGAGCGGCTCGTGCTTGACGAACACGCCGATCAGGAACTGCATCATCGGGTTGATGTAGAAGAGCACACCAAGCTGGCTCAGCGGCACTGCTGCCGCCGCGGCCGCGAAGAGCAGGAGCGGGACGGCCGTGACGGCACCACCGCTCATCAGCAGGAGCGTGTGGTCGGGACCGTGAGACGTGAACGTCGATTCGCCGCTGACGGTCAGCCAGATGAGGTAGCCCAGGGCGAGCGGCACGAGTGCGGCCGCCTCGATGACCAGGCCCTCGACCGGCCCGACACCGACGACCTTCTTGACAAGACCGTAGATGCCGAACGAGAACGCCAGCGTCAGCGCAATCCAGGGGAAGCCGCCCGCATCGACGGCCAGCACGACGACGCCGGTCGAGGCGATGCCGACGGCGACCCATTGCGCGCGCCGCAGCTGTTCTTCCAGCACGATGACGCCGAGTCCAACGGACACGAGTGGGTTGATGAAGTAGCCGAGCGAGCTCTCGATCACGTGTCCGTGGTTGACGGCCCAGATGAACACGCCCCAGTTGACGCCGATGAGCGCGGCGGCGACCGAGAGCAGTCCGAGTCCGCGCCGATCGCGGGGCAGGTCACGCAGTCCACGTCGCGTGACCACGAGCAGCAGTACGACGAACACCAGCGACCACACGACCCGGTGAGCCAGGATCTCGAGCGCGCCACCGGGTTCGAGCCAGGGCCAGTAGATCGGGAAGAGCCCCCACATCACATATGCCGCGAGCCCGAAGGCGAGGCCGCGGCGGTGGCTGCTCATGACGTGGGCATCCGGTAGACGTAGTCGTGGTGCACGGTGAAGCCGAGTCGTTCGTAGAGCGTGCGAGCCGCCGCGTTGTCGACCGTCACCTGCAGGTAAGAGCGTCGGGCGCCGCGTGCGACCGCCCCTCGCAGGGCTGCGCCGCTCACCAGTGTCGCGAGGCCGGTACGACGACGTTCGGCGGCAACCTCCACGCAGGACAACCCCACCCACCGTCCGTTGACGGCGACGCGCGCGATGGCCACGCACGTGCCTCCGTCCCGTACGGAGGCGAAGACGACATCCGGGTGGTTGGTCAGGACTGTTCGCACGACCTCTTCGGGGATTCCGGCGCGGCCCTCATCGGGCCGGTAAGCAGCGAGCCAGGCGTCGTCGAGCTGGTCCGAGAGCACAACCTCGCCGTCGGTGGCCGGCAGGGCCTTGAGCACAGGCCCGAGCTCGGCGGTCATCACATGCGTCGGCCAGGCCGCGGTCCAGCCGCGCCGGTCGAGCACGGCCGCCAGGTCGGCCGCCGCCGTTCCCTGGGGCAGTTGGGGCAGCTGGGGCAGCTGGACCCGGGGCGGCAGGCCGCGGGCGTCGTACCACTGCTCGACCCGGCTGATCGCCTCGTCCAGCGGGATCCCGGGATCGCCGACGGCGAGCGCCGAGTTGGCCCGGCCCGTGAACCCACCCGCGCTGCGCAGCAGCCAGTCGCCCAGCTCGGCCGTCTCAGCGGCACGCCACCCGGCCGCCATGACCCGGTGCAGCTCGACCGGGTCGACCCGCTGGGCGGGGGAGGGCGGCACCACCCGACCCGCCGTGACCTGGGTCACATCCACCTCGACCCCGGCGCCGTCGCGGCGGCGTAGGGTCAGGGAGCCTGCGGAGGAGGCGAGGACCGTCCCGACGACCTCCGTGGACCCCGCCCGGGTGAGGACCCGGAGGCTGACGGTGTCGCCAACCTGCACGCAAGCGATACTAGGTGTCGGCCAGCAATCCCGGCGGCGCCGTGATCGAGGAGGACAGCCCGCGTGACCTACGTCATCGCCGAGCCGTGTGTCGACGTGCTCGACAAGGCGTGCATCGAAGAGTGCCCCGTGGACTGCATCTACGAGGGCAACCGGATGCTCTACATCCACCCCGACGAGTGCGTTGACTGCGGAGCCTGCGAGCCGGTGTGTCCGGTGGAGGCGATCTTCTACGAAGACGACACCCCGGACCAGTGGAAGGACTACTACAAAGCCAACGTCGAGTTCTTCGACGACCTCGGCTCACCTGGTGGTGCCTCCAAGGTCGGCAAGATCGAGAAGGACCACCCGCTGGTCGCCGCCTTGCCGGCGGACATCAACGCCGGGCTGATCGACAAGCACTGACGTCGTCCAGCCGGATTTGGAAGACGTCATCCCCCCGCGGCGGCTCCCGGACTTTCCCTGGGACCGGCTGGCGCCGGCGGCCGCGGTAGCTCGGCAGCACCCGGACGGCATCGTCGACCTTTCCGTCGGCACGCCGGTGGACCCGACGCCCTCGTTCATCCGCGACGCCCTGGCCGCTGCTTCGGACGCGCCCGGCTATCCGCTCACTGCCGGCACGGAGGAGCTGCGGAGCGCGGCTGTCGGTTGGCTGCACGGTCGGTTCGGAGCCGCTGCTGACGGTCTCGGTGTCCTGCCGGTGATCGGCACCAAGGAGCTCGTCGCCTGGCTGCCGACACTGCTGAGCGCGAGCTCGGTCGGGTTTCCCAAGCTCGCCTACCCGACCTATGACGTCGGTGCGCAGATCGCCGGCGCGAGGGGTCGCGCGGTTGATGCGCTGACGGCGCTCGGTCCGGAGCGGCTCGATCTGCTCTGGCTCAACTCGCCGTCCAACCCCACCGGCAAGGTGCTGCCGCCGCAGCATCTGCGCAAGGTCGCCGACTGGGCGCGCGAACGCGGCACTGTCCTTGCGAGTGACGAGTGCTACGCCGACCTCTGGTACGACGGCGACCCGCCATCGTCCGTTCTCTCGCCGGACGTCTGCGGTGGCAGCTACGACGGGTTGCTCGCCGTGCATTCATTGTCGAAGCGATCCAACCTTGCCGGTTACCGCGCCGGCTTCATCGCGGGCGATCCCGCGCTTATGACTCGTCTGCTCGAGGTGCGCAAGCATGCCGGGATGATCGTGCCGGCACCGGTGCAGGCTGCGATGGCGGCAGCCTTGCGCGATGAGCAGCACGTCATCGATCAACGCGAGCGTTATCGCAGTCGTCGTACCCAGCTGCTGCGTGCGCTGACGGCCGCGGGTTTCACCGTCGAGGACAGCACGGCCGGTCTCTATCTGTGGGCGACCCGCAACGAGTCGTGCTGGAACACCGTCAGCTGGCTCGCTGAGCGCGGCATCCTCGTCGCGCCCGGTGAGTTCTACGGCGTCACGGGCGCGCAGCATGTTCGCGTAGCGCTGACAGCGACCGACGAACGGGTTGGGGCGGCGGTCGCGCGACTAGGGTCCTGACTGTGAGCGAGGAGCAGCAGGCACACCTGCACATCCCGGAAGACCACCTCGAGGGCAGCTACGCCGACTTCGTCAGCGTCTGGCACAGCCGTGACGTCTTCGTGCTCGACTTCGCCGTGCTGTCGCAACCGACGACACCGCAGCAGCTCAGTGCGCGTGTGGTGAGCCGGGTGCGCATTCCACCGTCGCAGGTCTTCGAGATCATGAAGGCGCTCGAGCAGCAGCTGACCGCTTGGGAGAACGAAGGCAAACCAGCGCCGCCATCCGAGTGACAAGCTGCGTCAGTTGGCGTGCAGGGCCTCGTTGAGGCCCGTCCAGTTGCCGGTGCGTGGACGTGCCTCGAGTGCACCCGTCACGCTGTTGCGCCAGAACATCATGTTGCTGACACCTGACAGCTCGCGCGCGGCTACAACGGACTCATCCGGCAGCGTCACCTTCGAGCCCGCGGTGACATAGCAACCCGCTTCGACCACGCAGTCGTCGCCCAGCGGGATGCCGATGCCTGCGTTGGCGCCGAGCAGGCACCGCTCGCCGAGCGAGACAACCACTGCTCCACCGCCCGACAACGTGCCCATGATCGAAGCGCCGCCGCCGACATCCGTGCCGTCACCGACGACGACACCGGCGGAGATGCGCCCCTCGACCATCGACGCACCGAGCGTGCCGGCGTTGTAGTTGACGAAGCCTTCGTGCATGACCGTCGTACCGGGGGAGAGATGCGCACCGAGCCGGACGCGATCGGCGTCGGCAATGCGCACGCCACTCGGTACGACGTAGTCACTCATGCGCGGAAACTTGTCGACGCCATAGACCTCGAGCCGCACACCCTGCTCGCGCGCGCGCAGACGCACCGCCTCGACGTCGTCCGCCGCGACCGGGCCGAGCGAGGTCCACGCGATGTTGACGAGTACGCCGAAGAGGCCGTCGAGGTTTGCCTCGTGCGGTCGGATCACCCGGTGCGACAGCAGCTGCAACCGCAGGTAGGTGTCGGCGACGCCGGAGGGCGGTTCTGCGAGCGACGTGATGGAGGTGTCGACCAGCCGGGTCTCCACCCGGCGGATGTCGTCCTTGCCGGTGCCCAGTGGACCCGGGCTGGCGGATGCGTCGCCGAGACCGAGCACCGGATACCAGACCTCGAGCAGCCGGTCGTCGGCGTCGAACGTGCCGACACCGGCCCCGAATGCCGACTCGTTGCGAAATCCCACGCGGGCCACCCTAAGGCGTCCGGCACGCATAGGCTGGACGCGATGATCGACCTGAGTCTGTCGGGCGAAGCGCTCACTGCGAGCTTGGTCGACGTGCCATCGGTTTCCGGTGGCGAGAGCCGGCTCGCGGATGAGGTCGAGACGGCGCTCAAGGCGGTCGACCACCTGACGATCGAGCGCGACGGCGACGCGATCCTCGCCAGGACCGACCTCGGCCGGTCGCAGCGGATCGTCATCGCCGGCCACCTGGACACGGTGCCCGTCGCCGACAACATCCCGGCCCGTCGTGACGGCGACAAGCTGTTCGGATGCGGAACCACGGACATGAAGGCCGGTCTCGCGGTGATGCTGCGTGTGGCGTCGACGCTTGCCGAGCCGCGCCACGACGTGAACTGGTTGTTCTATGACAACGAGGAGACCGACGCGGCGCACAACGGCCTGGGCCGCGTCGCCCGCAACGCACCTCATTGGCTCGAGGCCGAGCTCGCCGTCCTCATGGAGCCGACGTCCAACCGCATCGAAGCCGGCTGCCAGGGGACGTTGCGCGTGCTGGTCGTCGTACCCGGCAAGCGCGCGCACAGTGCGCGGTCGTGGCTCGGTGACAACGCGATCCACCGCGCCGGCGAGGTGCTGTCGCGGTTGGCGGCCTACGAAGCGCGACGAGTCGTCATCGACGGCTGCGAATACCGCGAGGGACTCAACGCCGTACGCATCGAAGGCGGCGTCTCGGGCAACGTCGTACCCGATCGCTGCACTGTCATCGTCAACTTCCGCTTCGCGCCCGACCGCGACGAGGCCGCCGCGCTCGAGCACGTGCAGGAGGTGCTCGCACCGTTCGAGTGCGTGCCGACGGACTCGGCAGCCGGAGCCTTGCCGCGCCTCAACGAGCCGGCCGCCGCAGAGTTCGTCGAGGCGATCGGCGGCGAGCCATACGCAAAGCTGGGCTGGACCGACGTCGCACGGTTCGCCGCACTCGGCATACCGGCGGTCAACTTCGGTCCCGGTGATCCGAACCTCGCCCACACGCGCGAGGAGTACGTCGAGATCTCGCGCATCGGTGAGTGCGAACGGCTCCTGCGCAACTACCTCACCGAAGGCCATTGATGGCGTCTCCCATCGATCCTGACCGGATGCCGACGGCCGACGAGCAGAACGCGACGTCACGCCTCGCGCAAGACCAGGCGCCGGAGCAGCCGTCGCCGGCCCCCGAGAAGCACCGCGGTCCTGCTGTTCTCAGGCGCGGCCAGGTGCAGCCGAGCACAACGGACCAGCGACTGCTCGACACCCGCGGCCCGTCCGACTGGGTGCACACGGACCCTTGGCGCGTGCTGCGGATCCAGGCTGAGTTCGTCGAGGGCTTCGGTCTGCTGGCTGAGCTGCCACGCGCGGTCAGCGTCTTCGGTTCTGCCCGCACCAGACCGGGGGAGCCGGATTATCAGGCCGGTGAGGCGATCGGCGCGGCGCTTGCGCGGGCTGGTTACGCCGTCATCACCGGTGGTGGTCCGGGTGCGATGGAGGCCGTCAACAAGGGATGTTGCGAAGCCGGCGGCACGTCCGTCGGTCTCGGCATCGAGCTGCCGTTCGAGCAGAGCATCAACGACTGGGTCGACATCGGGCTCAACTTCCGTTACTTCTTCGCGCGCAAGACGATGTTCGTCAAGTACGCGCAGGCGTTTGTCGTGCTGCCCGGTGGTTTCGGCACGATGGACGAGCTCTTCGAAGCCTTGACGCTTGTGCAGACCGGCAAGGTCACGTCGTTCCCGGTCGTGCTCTACAACTCGTCCTACTGGTCCGGGTTGATCGATTGGCTGCGCTCGACGATGTTGCCCCAGGGCAAGATCAACCCGGCCGACGTCGATCTGGTCCACGTCTGCGACGACGTCGACGAGGTCGTCGAGATCATCAAAGCCTCCGGCCACGCGTGACCCGCCGCTGATGGCAGTCGTCTGCGTGTTCTGCGCGTCGAGTGAGCGCATTCCTCGGCGCTACATCGACCTTGCTGCCGACGTCGGCACTGAGCTCGCGCGGCGCGGTCACACGTTGGTCAGCGGCGGGGGCAGTGTTGCGTCGATGGGTGCGGTCGCGAACGCTGCACGTGCCGCAGGCGCGCGCACGATCGGCGTCATCCCCGAAGGACTCCTCGCCTACGAGGTCGCGGACGAAAACGCTGACGAGCTGATCGTCACGACGGACATGCGCGCGCGCAAGGGCGAGATGGACCGTCGCGCTGACGCGTTCCTCACACTGCCGGGCGGCCTCGGCACACTCGAGGAGCTGCTCGAGATCTGGGTCGGGCGCGTGCTGCGGATGCACGACAAGCCCGTGGTCGTCCTCGACCCGGACGGGGTCTTCGCGCCGCTCCGCCAGCAAGTCGACCAGCTGATCGATGCGGGCTTCGCGCGGCCTACCGTCAACGACGCGTTGGCGTGGGCGACAGACGTCGGCGAGGCGTTCGAGCTGATCGAGAAGCATCTCCCCGTGCCGATGCCGCCGCCGACCGCGGAAGAAGTGCTGGAGTCCGAGCCCTAGCCGAGCAATGTGACATTGCTACTGCTCTAACCCCAGCGATGCCACATTGCTACTGCTCTAACCCCAGCGATGCCACATCGCTCTGCTCAGGCCAGGCCGCGGCGTGTGTACGACGGCAGCCGGTCCCCGCGGATCGTCGCGACCATGTCCAGCGTGTCGCGGGTCTCCCGCACGTTGTGCGCACGGAACACGCGCGCACCCAGCCATGCGCTGATCGACGTCGTCGCGAGTGTGCCGATGAGTCGATCAGGCACCGCGCGGTCGAGCGACTCACCCACGAAGTCCTTGTTGGACAGTGAGACGAGCACCGGCCAGCCGGTGTCGACGAGCTCGGTCAACCGCCGCGTCACTTCCAACGAGTGCCAGGTGTTCTTGCCGAAGTCGTGCCCCGGGTCGATCATCACTGACTCGCGCGCGACACCGGCGGCCACTGCCCGCTCGGCCAAGCCCACGATCGTGTCGCGAACGTCTGCGAGGACGTCGTCGTAGCCGATGCGATGCGGCCGGGTGCGCGGGGTCACGCCGCCGGCGTGGGTGCAGACGATCGCGCCGCCACCGGCTGCGGTTGCTTCGAAGATGTCCGGGTCCGGTCCGCCCCATGCGTCGTTGACGACGTCGGCGCCTTCGGACAGACACGCACGGGCGACCTCGGCCCGCCACGTGTCGACGCTGATGACGACGTCCGGATGCGCGGATCGCACGGCAGCGACGAACGGTACGACGCGCCGGACCTCTTCGGCTGCGTCGACGTCGTCGCCGGGCCCGGCCTTGACGCCACCGATGTCGACCAGGTCGGCGCCCTCGTCGATAGCCCGCGCGACCGCCTCCATGGCGGGCGCGTCGTCGTACGTCGCTCCCTTGTCATAGAAGGAGTCCGGCGTGCGGTTGATGATCGCCATGACGAGCAGGGCGTGATCATCGAACGTACGACGTCCCAGACGTAGTGGCACGCATGACACGATGCCAGGGGAGGTGGCGGTGCTCGCGCTCGAGATCCTGGTCGGGGTCGCCGTGCTGCTCGGGGTGGCGTTCGTCGCGTCCCGTCCGGACATCGGCGGACTCGACGACGAAGAGACCGATCGCGCGGACATCGGCCTGCCGCAGGGCCGGCTGCTGCGCAGCGACGACATCCGCGGCCTGCACTTCGGTGCGGTGAGTGGCTGGCGCGGGACGGTCCGTGGTTATCGCTTTGCTGACGTCGACGCGACGATGAGCAAGGTCGAGGAGACGCTGCGCGCGCATGAAGAGTCGCGCGACCAGCATCCGTGATTCTCTCGGCGGCCGTCGAGGTCCGGGCCCCGGCTGAAGTCGTCTTCGACGCTGCCGTCGACTGGTCGTCGCAGGCGCGCTGGATGCCCCTGACTCAGGTTGCCGTCACGAGCGGCGACGGCCGCTCGGTCGGCACGACGGTTGTCGCCCGCACCGGCTTTGGCGTGGTCGCCGCCGTCGATCCCATGGTCGTCGAAGTGTGGGATCCACCGCGTCGATGTGAGGTCCGGCACGCCGGTCGAGTCGTGCGCGGTCGCGGTGTTTTCCTGGTCGAGCCGCTTGGGCCGGACCGGTCACGGTTCACCTGGGAGGAGCATCTGCCGGACCGAGGCGGTTACGCGGTGCTGAGCCGCCTCGGGATGCCGGCCAACCGCGTGTTCTTCAATCTCGCCGTCCGCCGGTTCGCGCGCTGGGTCGAAGCGAGGCGACCGTGAGCGGCGCTGTTGCCGGTCCGGACGGCGAGCTGCGATGTCCGTGGGGACTCTCGGCGCCGGACTATCTCGCCTACCACGACGACGAGTGGGGCCGCCCGATGCGCCTGCGCGGGGCTTCGGCCGACCGCGCGATGTTCGAGCGGATGACGCTCGAGGCGTTCCAGTCGGGGCTGTCGTGGCTGACGATCCTGCGCAAACGATCGGCGTTCCGGTCGGCGTTCGCCAACTTCGACATCGAGACGGTGGCGTCGTACGACGAACGCGACGTCGCTCGGCTGCTCGGCGATGCGGGCATCGTGCGCAACCGCGCCAAGATCGAAGCGGCCATCGCCAACGCACGCGCTGCACTCGAGCTGCAATCCGGGCTCAGCAAGCACCTCCATTCGTTCGCACCGGACAACGCTCCTACTGCGCCCATCATGCTGACGGATGTGCCGGCGCAGACCAAGGAGTCCGTCGCGCTGGCGAAGGACCTGCGCAAGCGCGGGTTCCGGTTCGTCGGACCCACAACGCTCTATGCCCTGATGCAGGCGACAGGGATGGTCAACGACCACCTGGTGGACTGCTGGCGACGCGATTTGTCCGACCGATCGTGACTAGTCCGTCGGAAGCAATTCGGGGTCATCTTCACGAATCGGTATAGACCGACGCGGTAGTTGCATGCGTCTATCAAGGCGCACGTGCGCAGCGCCGAGAACCACTGGTGGTTCTGGCTCGTCGACGAGGTGGGGTAACGCAGGCATGAAGAAAGCCCTGGGAATTGCGACCGTGGCGAGCGTCCTGTCCGTCACCGCGATCGGAGCCACCAGCGCATCCGCCGCAGTGGCCCTTCCGACGGTGACGACGGTGGCGTCGAGCCTCAACCCGTCGGTCGTCGGGGACCCGGTCACGTTCACCGCGACCGTCACGAAGTCGCTGGGGATCCCGCTCGGCAGCCTGCAGTTCCTCGACGCCGGGTCCCCCCTCAGCGGAGTTCTCACCCTCGCGTCGGGATCGGCGCAGTTCACGACATCGGCGCTGACGGCCGGGACGCACACCATCACGGCCAGCTATCTCCCGGCCGGGCTGGACCCGCTGTCTTTGGGGAGCTTGTCCTCGACGCTGACGCAGGTCGTCAACACCGCCACCGGTGGTGGCGGCGGGGGCGTCGGTGGCGGAGGCGGCGGAGGCGGCGGACTGCCGGGGATCTGCATCCCGGGCCTGACCCCGAAAGCTCCTACGATCACTGCACCGGCGCGCGTCGTCGGCCCGCAGGCTGTGACGGTGAAGGGCACCGCGTCGCCGAACGACCCGGTCGACCTCTACCAGCTCGATGCCGGCGCCACGAAGTTTGCCAAGGTCGGCAGCGTCGTGGCCGGCCTGACTGGCAGCTACTCGTTCAGCCGCAACATCACCAAGCGCGCGACCTTCGTCGCTCGCGACACGTGCGGCCCGGTGAACTCGGCTACGGCCGTCACCCAGGTCGTCCTCGGGGTGACCGAGACTGTCAGCAGCCCGAAGAAGGGCCGGCTCCATCTGCGCGCCGTCACCGCGCCGCGGGTCGCCAACCAGCTGGCGAAGTTCTACCGGGTGAAGAAGGGCGGGACGCGGGTCCTGCTGGCCAAGGTCGCGACCGGTGCCACGGGCGTCGCTCACAAGACGATCAAGGCCCGATCCGGCAAGGCCTACCGCGTCGTCGCCGTCGTACGCGCGCCGGCCGGGAACCTCGCCGGCACGTCGAAGGTCGGGAAGATCACCGTCCGCTGAACGTCGGCTGCTGCTTGTTGAGGAAGGCCTGCGTCGCGTTTCGGTGGTCGTCGGTCTGCCCGCAGGCCGCTTGCACGTCCGCCTCGGTCTCGAGCGCCGTACGAAGATCGCTCACGGCAGCAGTCGCGAGCGCTCGCTTGATGCCGGCGTAGGCCGCGGTCGGCCCGGCGGCGAGCTTGGCGGCGAGCTCCGCGGCCGCGGCGGCCAGGCCCTCGGCGGCGACGACTCCGTTGACGAGGCCCATGTCGAGCGCCTGTTCGGCCGAGATGGGCTCGGCGAGCATCAGCATCGCCGTGGCGCGGCCGAGGCCGACCAGCCGCTGCAACGTCCATGACGCGCCGGTGTCCGGGCCGAGCCCGACGCGGGCGAAGGCCATCATGAAGGACGCCTTGTCGCTCGCCAGCCGGAAGTCACAGGCGAAAGCGAGCGATGCGCCGGCCCCGGCGGCCGCGCCGTTGACGGCCGCGATGACCGGCTTCGACATCTCGGCGAGCGCGTGCACGATCGGGTTGTAGTGGTCCCGCACCGTGTTGAGAGAGGTGTCCCCGCTAGCCAGCGCGTCCGCGTGTTCGCGAAGGTCCTGCCCGACGCAGAAGCCGCGGCCCGCTCCGGTGAGGACGACCGCCCGGACCGCGTCGTCGGCCCCAGCGCGCTCGAGCGCCTCGCGCAGCCTCACCTTCAGCTCGACGGTGAGGGCGTTGAGTGCGTCGGGACGGTTGAGCGTGATCGTCGCCACCGCGCCGTCGATGTCGTAACCAACGGTGTCGCTCATGAGGTCCTCCGGTCGAGGCAGTCGTCGACATATGCGCGTGCGCCGGGCAACAGCCGCTCCGCCTGGCTGTCGAAGTATGTCCTTGCCTCGACTCCCGGCCAGTCCGGCGGCACCAGGGCGGTCGGCAGGCCCGGGTCGCGGAAGAGGAATTTGCGCCACTCGTGCAACAACCGGCTGCGGGTAGCGAAGGCGGTTCGGGCGTCGGGCTCGTCCGAGGCGTCGGCCACGAGCTCCCGCGCGACGCGCAACCAGTCGTCGTAGGCCCGGGCAAGGTTGTCCAGGCCGTAGAGCCGGTCGACCAGGGAGCGGGAGTCACCTGCAAACTCGGCCCGGAACTCGTCGTAGCCCAGCCCCTCGGCGCCCACGACAGCCTCAGCCTCAACCGAACCTTGAGGCGCCACCCACGTCGTCCCGTCCAGCAACCGGTAGCCGAGATACTCCAGGCCGCGCTGCAGCCGCTCCCGCCGGGACCGCTCGTGTGTGCGTTCAACGACCAGCACGCTCCAGCGACCGTCCCAGGCGCCGAGGTCCTGCTTGCCGAAAATCCGCACCGCGGCGGCGTCCAGGCGGCGCCAAGCGCGATCGGTCAAGGCGTAGCCGGGGCCTCCCGGGTCGCGAGACGGCGCCAGCCAGCCCTGGCGCGCCATGCGCGACACCGCCGTACGAACGGCCGGGGCGGCGACGTCCAGCGCGTCCAGCATGCGGATGATCGCGGCGATCGGCGCCGAGCCGCCCCGCTCGCGGAGGTGGTCGCCGTACAGGTCGAAGAGGGCCGCACGCGCGTTCATGCCCCCACCCCTCGCCGCACGCGGACAGTATTCCGCGCCGCTCGCCCGTCTCCTCGCCCGAAATGACTAATGCGGTATGGCCCGAACGGATGAGATTCGCCTGGTAAGGCGAATCGGTCCGATTTGTCGTACGACGCGGGGGGCGTTCAGGCGTCTATACACAGTGGAAGGGTCCAAGATCGCTAATCTGCGCCGCGGGGGTTTCGATTGATGTCAGGCCGCGCCGGGGACGACGACGTCCTCGTGCTGCCGCCGCTGCCGGCTGACCCGCTGTTCGTCGACGCTGTCGAGGATGCGGTCGCCGGCGGCACGGACGACCTCCCGAACGCGCATCCGGAGCGTCGCGTCGGCGCTGACCCACGCGAGTTCGCCAGCCTCTACATGCGCCATCGGACCTCCTTCGGCCTGCACGCGCGGCGCTTCCTCCACGACTCGCGTGACGTCGAGGAAGTGCTGCAAGAGGCGTTCCTGCGGCTGTTCCTCGCCATGCCTGAGCTCGAGACCGAGCTGCAGGCGCTCGCCTACTGCCGCCGCACCGTCACCAACCTGTGCATCGACCGCTACCGCGCCGACCAGCGCCGGCCGCGGTTGGTCGACCTCGACGCGATCGAGTGGGACCCCAGCGACGAGGCGTCGTACGACGACCCGGTGCTGCGGGCCGAGGACGCGGCGATCGTGCGTCAGGCGCTCGCGCTGCTCACGCCCATGCACCGCGCGGCGCTGGTCAAGCGCGAGATCGAGGAGAAGCCGCTCCCCGTCATCGCGGCAGAGTTGGGTATCCCCGAGGACAGCGTCAAGCACCTTCTGTACCGGGCGCGCCGGGCGTTGCGCCGCTTGCTGGTGGGCACTTCGGTCGAGCCGGGCGCGGATCTGAGCAACGCCGAGCTCCTCAGGCTTGCCAACGAGCGGTTGGCGCGCGCTACGCTCCGTAGTGCCAATGTCCTAATTGTGTTGTTTGTGGCTGCAGTGACAGTGGTAGGGGCATTGCGGATCGGAGTGCAAGATCAACAGACGAGGAGCAGCGACTTGGGGGCAACGGTGACCCCGCAGCTCGGAGGAGCGCAGGGCAACCCTGCGCACCGCCTTGCTCCCGTCGGGCACCCCAAGTCCACCGGTTCGCGAGGCGCTCGCAAGCAGGTATCCGCAACCGTCGCGCCAAGCTCGACGCCCGCAGTCGTCCCGGTGACTCCCGTCGCGCCGACCCACCACGAAGCATTCGGCCACCGCGCGCCCAAGCCGCGGCACAACACCGCGCCCGCGCCGTCGCTGCCGACCGGACCGCCTGCCGGCACCTTCACCATCAATGCACCTGTTCTCGGTGCCGTCGGTACCGCGGCCGTACGGACTGACACAGTGGAGCTGACACCGACCGGCGAGTGGGCCAACACGTCGAGCTTCATCGCGCCGACAGCTGCGGGCGAGTT
>JAICMI010000076.1 GCA_025929315.1 Frankiaceae bacterium | reverse complement strand
CTGAGCGAAGATGTCGAGAATCAGTGCGGTGCGGTCGATGACCTTGACCTTGACGACGTTCTCGAGCTGGCGCAGCTGGCCCGGCGTGAGCTCGCCGTCGCACACGACGGTGTCCGCGCCGGTCGCTACGACGATCTCGCGCAGCTCCCGCGCCTTGCCGGAGCCGACGTAGGTCGCGGGGTCCGGCCGGTCGCGGCGTTGCACGAGACCTTCGAGCACCTGGGAGCCGGCGGTCTCGGCGAGGGCCTTGAGCTCCTGCATTGACGTCTCCGCCTCCTCCAGCGTGCCGCTGGTCCACACGCCGATGAGGACGACGCGCTCGAGGCGGAGCTGGCGGTACTCGACCTCGGAGACGTCCTCGAGCTCGGTCGTGATGCCGGGCACTCGTCGCAGGCCGCGGCGGGCCTCGAGCTCGAGCTCGACCCGCTCGTCGCTGTCCAGGTCCTCGAAGGACCCGGAGAGCTCAACGGCAGCGTCGTCCAGGTCGTCGGCGCGGGCATGCGAACGGTCAGCGGGAAACGTCATCAACTACCCCAACACCGTCGAATGCCTCGGTCATCCCGAATGACAACCGCGCGTCCTGATGGTTACACGCGACATGCCGCCTCGTCGCGCAGATAATCGCGGCATGAGCGAATCCACGCCTGGTGGCACCTCCGGGGTGAGCGGTGCGCGAGCGGCAGCCGACACCGTCTTCGCCTACCTCGCCGCCCTGCTCGTGCTGGGCATCGTCGTCCAGTTCTTCCTCGCCGGGGTCGGTGTCTTCGGCATCGACGGCAAGGACCTCGACAAGGCGACCAGCCTCGACCCGCACCGTGCGCTGGGACACATCCTCGCCGGCGTCGCCATCCTCATGTTCATCGCCGCACTGGTCGCCCGGACGGGCAAGGCCAAGATCTGGGTGAGCATCGTGATCGCGCTGCTCGCCGAGCTGGTGCAGTCCGCACTCGCAGGCGGCGGCGAGAATCATCACTGGCTCGGTGGCCTGCATGCCCTGAACGGCATCATCATCCTTGGCCTGGCCGGCTGGATGCACAACGTCTCGCGTCACCGGCTCGGCTTCATGAGGAAATAGCGACGTCGGTCTCTCCTCGCGCAGTCAGCACCGCCGGTCCTGTCAGCGACACCCGGCCGTCGGAGTGCCACTCCACCATCAGCCGCCCGCCCGGCACATCGACGACGTAGGTCGTCCGCTCTCCTGCGGATTCCATCGCGGCAACCGCCGCGGCGCACGCCCCCGTCCCGCACGACCTCGTCTCGCCCACGCCCCGCTCGTGCACGCGCATCCGGATGTGGCACGGCCCGACGCGTTCGACGAGCTCGACGTTGACACCGTCCGGATAGGCCGACGCCGGGTCGACGACCGGCGGTGAGCTGAGGTCGAACGCCGACAGTCTCTTCACGTCGAGGATGACCAGGTGCGGGTTGCCCATCGACCAACCGACAGCGTCGTACCAGGTGGAACCGACCTGCACCAAGGCATCCGGCAGAACCTCTGCAGCTCCCATGTCGACAGTGACGTCACCACTCGTGGAGACGTCGACGTCCTTGACTCCCGCTCGCGTGTCGATGCACAACCGGCCGGGCTCTTCGAGTCCGGCGCTGACGAGAAAACGTGCGAACACCCGGATGCCGTTGCCGCACATCTCCGCAATGGAGCCGTCCGCGTTGCGGTAGTCCATGAACCAACGGACGTCCGGCACTGAGCTGTCCGCGCGGACGACGCGCAGCACGCCGTCGGCACCGACGCCGCGGCGCCGCGCGCAGAGCGCCCGCACGATGTCCGGTGTGAGGTCGTCCACCTCGCCGGGCGGAAGCAGCACGAAGTCGTTCTCGGTGCCGTGCCCCTTCACGAAGTGCACGCTCACAGGGTACGGCGCCCAGACGCCCGGAACGGTCAGAGCCGGTGCAGCGTCCGCCGGTCGCGCGGGGCCGGCACGCGGCCGCTGCCTTCCCAGCCGGTGCCATGGGCGAGCATGAGCCGCGCCTGCTCGGCCCGTTGCGGTCCGGAGAACAGATAGCCGAGCGCACGGTCACAACCGAGCTCGCAGAGACGCGCGCCCTCGGACCAGGACTCGACACCTTCGGCCACAACACGCACTCCGTGCGCGTGTGCGAGCTCGATGACCGACGACACGATCCCGTCGCCCTCCAAGTCGGAACCCACACCACGGACGAACGACTGGTCAAGCTTGACCGCCTCGATCGGCAGCTCACCGAGAGTGCCGAGCGAGGAGTACCAAGTGCCGAAGTCGTCGACTGCGAGAGCCACCCCCGCCTCGCGAAGGGACTCGAGCAGGACAGGCGCGCTGCGGCTGCCGAGGGCCACGGCCTCTTCGGTGACCTCGAGACCGAGCGCGCCGGGCGGCAGGGCGCTGTCGTGCACCAGCTGCGTGACGCTTTCGACGAAGCCTGGCTGCAGCAGCTGCGAGGCCGCCACGTTGACCCAGAGCTGGCGGCGCGCACCGTCCACGGTTGTCGGCAACGGGCGCCACGACTCGAGCTCGGATGCGCAGCGTTCGAGCACCCACCAGCCGAGGTCCGGAAGCAGACCGGCGCCGTCAGCGACGGCGAGGAAGTCACTCGGCCACAACAGCCCGCGCTGCGGGTGCTGCCAACGCAGCAGGGCCTCCATGCCGACGACTGCACCGCTGGCGAGGTCGACCTCCGGCTGGAAATGCAAGACGAGGGCCTCGTCGTCGAGCGCGTGCTCGAGCGCCGGAACGAGGTCGAGGTCGAGGCTGGGCATGGCTCCTCCGCAGGCCGGGTGGGCGCCGGCTCTGTGGGCAGTCTGCGTGGGAATGTGTTCGTCCGGAATGGCCTGTTCGGACCAAGTCAGTCGCGGGTCAACATGGCAACTGCGGCCTTTGTCGGATCCTCGAGCGCTGACAGCCACTGGATGCGCGGGTCACGGCGAAACCATGACCGTTGCCGTCGTACGAAGCGACGGGTCGCCTGCGCGGTCTCGGCTCGGGCCTCGTCGACGGTGAGCGAGCCGTCGAGGTGGGCGAGCACCTGCTGGTAGCCCAGCGCACGTGAGGCCGTGCGACCCTCGCGCAGCCCGGCCTGCACGAGTCCGGCTACCTCGTCGACCAGTCCGGCAGCGAACATCCGGTCGACCCTTTCGTCGACCCGCTGGTCGAGCCAGTCGTTGGGCCCGTCGAGGCCGATCATCGTGACGTCGTAGACGCTTTCGAAGCCGGGCAGCGACGCGGTGAACGGCGCGCCGGTCAGCTGGATCACCTCCAACGCGCGCACGATGCGACGACCGTTGGTGGGCAGGATTGCTGCGGCCGCGGCCGGGTCGAGAGTTGCCAGCTCGGCGTGCAGCTGCTGCGGACCTTCGCCTGCGAGGCGTTGCTCGAGCTGCGCGCGAAGGGTCTCGTCCGTGCCGGGGAACTCCAGCCGGTCAAGAGCCGCGCGGACATAGAGACCGCTGCCGCCGACCACGATCGGCACCCGCCCGGAGCTCAGCAGCGTGTCGATGGCGTCTCGCGCTCGCTGCTGGTAGTCGGCGACTGAGGCCGTGTGTTGGACCGGCCAGATGTCCAGCAGATGGTGCGGCACGCCGCGTTGCCCTGCCGTGGTGAGCTTGGCCGTGCCGATGTCCATGCCTCGATAGAGCTGCATCGAGTCGGCGTTGACGATCTCTGGCGCGCGCCCCGACTGAGTCAGGGCGCGCGCCAGATCGAGTGCGAGGTCGGACTTGCCGGTCGCGGTCGCACCGACGACCGCGATGACCTGCCGGCTCAGGCGATCCGCAAGCGCCGACGCATCGGCACGAGGATGCTGGTCCGGATGCGCCACGCCGCCCATGCAAGCAGTCCCAGCGCGGCGACGCCGAGCGGGAGGTGCATCCAGGGGCTGGTCAACGGCAGGACGGCCGCCGACGCCTTGGTGCCGGGAAGCGCAACGTCGAACGGAACCGTCACGTCGGTCAGGTTGAACACACCGGCCGGGTTGTTGGCGAGCGTTCCGGCGGTGGTAGCGGTGAAACCCATCGCGCTGTAGAGAGTGCCGCTGGACTTGGCCGCCGGGATCGCGCTGTAGGGCACCTTGATGGTGATCGTGTTGCCCTGCACCTGACCGGGAACTGCCGTGGCCGAGTCGAAGAGCATGCTGATCTGCTCTTGACCCACCGGCACGGCCGCCGTGTCGCCGACGAAGAACCGCGGCGCTCCGCCCGCCACCGACTCCATGCCGGCGTAGTAGATGTGGCCGTTGCCCTGCGTGTGCGCGTTGTAGGTCGTGAACCGGGTGATCCACTCACCGGTGGTGCCGCCCGCGGTCGGGTTGACCTGCAGGCTCGCCAGCGACTTGGCCCGCATCGTGATCACGAGGCCCTTGCCGTCAGCGTGGATCGACGTGCCGGTCAGGTCGAGGTTGTCACCGGCGGCGGTACGAAGCGCGTTGGCGTTGTAGAACGCGTCGCCGGTGGTGTCGGTGACGGAGTCCCACGGAGCGCCCGGGCCCTTGCCGCGACCGTTGATCGTGCCCTTGACCAGGCTCGGGCCGCCGATCTGCTTGACGATGACGACCGGGCCGTTCTCGGCCACGGCACCCGTCGGGCCCACGGTGAAGGTGTTGGACGTGTCGTTGACGTAGGACAGGACGAGCGCGCCCTGCGCGTCGTGGTTGACCTCGAGGAAGTCGCCGAGGCTGCGGTCACCCATCGACACCGTGCACGTCGTACCCGCGGTGCAGATCGGGCCGTACTTGATCGGGTGCTCCGAGACCGTCGTGACCGACCAGTGCGGGTGAGCCGACAACGCGTCGATGCTCTCCCCCACCTGGACGCTGACCTCAGCGTGCGCGAGGTCGTCGAGCAGGTAGCCGCCGTGCTCGTTGGTCTCGTTGGTGTGGTACCAGGCGACCGCGGCGCGGCCCGACGAACCGGCCGTCACCCAGGAGAAGGCGTTGGAGCCACTACGGCTGACGAGGACCGGCTTGCCCCAGCGCACGCCGTCCTTCGACGAGACGACGTAGGTCTTGTAGGGACCGATCGCCTTGCCGCTCGAGTCGGTCTTCTGCGAGGAGAACGCCACGAAGAAGTGACCGGCGCTGTCCTCTGCGATCGTCGCGAAGTTGGCAGCACCACAGACGCCGGGAGCCGCGTGCGGCTTGTCCGGGCAGAGCGAGGCGTTGACGACGGTGTGCTTCCACGTCGCGGAGGTGACGCCGCCACCCAGGTCGGACAGCTTGCCGCGACTGACGATCACCTGGTTGTTGTCCGCACTGGTGTGCGCGATGAGAAGGTCACCGTTCTTGGCCAGCACCTGGTTGCCCGGGATGCCCTCGTTGTCGCTGACGCAGTTGACCATTCCGCCGCCGAGGCAGTCGTTGTCGATGTGCCCGCCGGCAAGCCGGCCGTTGACGACAGGGGTGAAGTTGATGCCATCGTGGCTGACGGTCTCGACGAGCTGGTTGCTCGGGTAGTCGCCGGCGATGTTGGCGCCGGACAGAACCGCGTCGTACTCCTCGTAGATGGCGAAGTCGGGATCACCGAGGTTGCCGTGCACGGCGTACCACATGCGGTCGACCGGCGAGTTGGGCGCGGACGCGCAGCTCGTCGTGAAGGTCTTGCCGTGGTCGGTGCTCACGCTGTTGGAGAGGTTGGTGAGGTTCTGCAGGTCGGAGAAGAAGAGGTCGCCCTTCTTGTCCATCTGCATCTCAGTGTCGCCGCCGCCCTGCGGGCAGGTGAGCGGTTTGCCGAGCCCGAACTGTCCGGGGATCATCTGGAAGCTCTTGCCATGGTCGAGCGACTGCCAGACGAAGCTGTGCGTCGTCGAGGAGCCGTTGGGGACGCTCGAGTAGTAGCGGTCCTTGTTGTCGATGGCGACGTCGGGCTCGAAGCCCGAGCGCTGCTGGTCGACGACGACCTCGTGCGAGAACTTCAACGCCGACCCGCTGCTCGCGGCAGTGCGGTGGGCGACGCTGGTCGGGGTGGTCTGGGCAGCGACAACGGTGCCGGTCGAGATGACGGCGACCGCAGCCAGGCCAAGGCTGGCCGTAAGGCGGGACATCGAACCTCCGGGAGCAAGGGGGCAGTCCCCGGCTTACTTCGCCGACGTCGCCCCGTCTCCTGCCTCTAACGACCATCGGGCTACGAAGTAACCCACCCCGAACAGAATCGTCGATGCGGCGAATTCGGTATGAACCGGTGACTTTCCGGCCGCGCCGGCCAGGACCTGCCAAGGCGCCCCGCCCGAGCACATGAGATCCGCGCCGAGCGCGGGGTCGAGAGCCGACAGCCCCGCCAGGTCACCGCCGGCGAACGCCCGCTGCACCTCCTCGTCCCAGCCGGCCGACCGTGGGTCGACGTAGCCGGGGGCCTTGACGTCGTGCCGGGCCGACCCGTCCCCCATCACCAGGAGCGCGACCCGCTCCGCCGCTCCGGCAAGATCACGACCGAGGTCGAGGCAGTCCGCGGGCTCGGTGTCGGCGTCGACAACGACGAACGACCGGGGCAGCCCGCGAGTGAGGTAGCCGCCGACCAGCAACGGCAACGGCAACGGCTCCGGCACGTCCACCAGAACCTGCTCCACCCCCGACCCGGGTGCCCAGGGCGTGAAGGACCCGGCCGGCGGGCCAACCGCGGCGCCGACGACGAACAGCCGATCGACCTCGGTGTCACACAGGCCGCGGACAGCCTGCGCGCACTGTTGGCGAAGATCGTCGACCTCGGCGCCCAGGCCAACGCCGATCTCTGGCACGAGGAGCGGTGGGTGCGGGCAGACCGCTGCGGCGACGAGCACGTCAGCCGGTCGGCGCGAACGCGGGCATGCCGAGCGACACCGCATTCGACGTCGGTGCATCGTGTCGCGCCTGCCACGCATCACCGCCGCGCGTCCGACGTACCGACTGCACCTCGTCGGCGACCAGATGGTGCGGAGCGGCGTACGTGACGCGGGCGGCGGCGACGTCACCGGGGCGCGCGTCACATGCCCCGATGTGGACGAGTCGGTTGTCGAGAGCGCGACCCGACAAGCGCTTGGTTGCGGTGTCCTTCCGGCCCTCGCCCTCGGCGACGAGCACGTCGACGACCCTGCCCTCGTAGTTCTTGTTCTCTGTCCACGCAATGTCCTCGACCAGCGCGACCAGACGCGCGTAACGCTCGGCGACCGCATCGGGGGGGACTTGGTTCGGCATGTCGGCAGCGGGAGTGCCGGGACGCTTGGAGTACTGGAACGTGAACGCTCCGGCGAAGCGCGCAGCACGAACGACGTCCAGCGTCTCCTCGAAGTCATCGTCAGTCTCGCCGGGGAAGCCGACGATGACGTCAGTCGTGATCGCGGCTTCGGGCATGACAGCGCGTACGCGATCGATGATGCCGAGATATTTTTCTGCGCGGTAGGAGCGCCGCATCGCCTTGAGCACGCGGTCCGAGCCCGACTGCAACGGCATGTGCAGGCTCGGCATCACGTTGTGCGTCTCTGCCATCGCATCGATGACGTCATCGGTGAAGTCCCGTGGATGGGGCGACGTGAAACGCACGCGCTCCAGCCCGTCGACGTCACCGCAGGCGCGCAGCAGCTTGCCGAATGCGAACTGGTCTCCGAACTCAACGCCGTAAGAGTTGACGTTCTGACCGAGAAACGTGATCTCGAGCACGCCGTCGTCCACGAGCGCGCGGACCTCCCGCAGGATGTCACCGGGCCGGCGGTCGCGCTCCTTGCCACGCAACGACGGCACGATGCAGAACGTGCACGTGTTGTTGCAGCCGACGCTGATCGACACCCACGCGCGATACGCCGACTCGCGCCGAGTGGGCAGCATCGAAGGAAACGTCTCGAGCGCTTCGAGCAGCTCGACCTTCGCTTCATCCTCGACTCGGGCGCGTTCGAGCAGCACCGGCAGCGAGCCGATGTTGTGCGTCCCGAACACGACGTCGACCCAGGGAGCACGATCGACGATCGTCTGCCCGTCCTTCTGCGCCAGGCATCCGCCAACGGCGATCTGCATCCCGGGATGCGACTGCTTCACCGGCAGCAGGTGGCCGAGGTTGCCGTAGAGCCGGTTGTCCGCGTTCTCGCGGACGGCACACGTGTTGAGTACGACGACGTCGGGTATGGCGCCGTCACCGACGCGCTCGTAACCGGCATGTTCAAGCAGGCCGGAGAGTCGCTCGGAGTCGTGCACGTTCATCTGGCACCCGTAGGTGCGAACTTCATACGTGCGCGCGCTCACGACTCCAGGCTACGGTGCCGTCATGAGCCATCGAAGCCGACTGACCGCGGTGCTCGTCGACGTCCCGGCGGCCGAGCTCGACCGGACGGCCTCGTTCTGGGCCACCGCCATCGGCAAGGAGCCCAAGACCTACGACAAGCTTCCCGAGTACCGCGGTTACGGTGAGGTCACTCCCGGCATCGAGTTCATGGTGCAAGGCACCGGTGACGCGGTGCCGCGCGTGCACTTCGACATCGAGACCGACGATGTCGAAGCAGAGGTCGCCCGTCTCAAGGCCCTGGGCGCGACCGAGATCGGCCGCCACCACACCTGGGTGATCATGCAAGACCCAAGCGGAACCGTCTTTTGTGTGGTGACGATTCAGGTCCAGGAGATGTTCGAGAGGCACGCGACCTCCTGGGACTAGCGCGGACCCACTCCTATCCCGTCGAACACCAGCCCCCTGTTGGCTCCGTAAGGCGCAGACGTGCCGCCTGCGGTGATGAAGTAGTCCACTCCGCGCGCGGTGACCTTACGAGCGGGGATGTAGCCGACGTAGGTCCCGCGTGGCCCGGCTTTCTTCATGCGGACGACCCGGAACTTCCCGTGGTTGTGGGCGCGGAAGTGCAGCTTGACCACCGGTGCACCGTGACCGCCGAGGACGACTGCCGTGATCGGTGTGCGCACCCGGGCGATCTGGTCGCGCACCGTGGCGTCGTAGATGACGGGCTGCGGCGTGCGGACCGTGTAGCTGTGCAGCGGTACGCCGAAATGCTTGAGGATCGGCTTGAGGAACTTGACCGTGCCGCCTGCGTTGGTGTCGTCGCCGACGTTCCAGCCGAGCGTCACGGTCTTGAAACCGTGGTGCGCGGAGTCGCCGTCCACACCGATGCCGATGTAGGGCGTGTCCTTGGCCGCCTGCACTCCGGACATCGACTTCTTGTCCAGCGTGGCGATGCCGCGGGCAGTGCCGAACGGCTTGATCGTCGTACCGAGACCGCCCTTCCCTGCCTGGGCCAGACCGGCCACGCCGACGAACTTCCGTCCGGCCGACGGCTGTACGCGCACCTTGCGCCCGGCCAGCAGGCCCTTGCCCGTCACGGTGCCGACTCGCTCCATCCCGACGATGTAGGTGGAGTTGGCGTCAGGCTGACGCTCGCCGAGGTACTGCGCGCCGAACTTCACGTTGCCGTTGCTGGACTGCGGTGAACCGACCGTGCCGACCGCGTCCATGATCCGGTCGCTCGTCATCAGCAGCCGGCCGCCGCCGTTCAGGTAGGCGCTGAGGTGCTTGCGGTCGAACTTGTCGAGCTGGCCTTCGTAACGGTCGACGGCCGCCTCCCAGATCACCGCGCGGTAGTGCCGGAGCTGCTTCAGGCTCGGGTGCGCCGTTGCGATCGCGTAGGGAACGCCGAGCGCGGCAAGACCACCCGCGATCGCCCGCTCGTGGTGCAAAGTCTCGTCGTCGTCGACGATCAGGACCTTGGCACTGCGTGGTCCGGCCCACAGGGTCGTCGACTGCGCCTGGTTGCGCTCGTCGGCTTCCTTGATGCGGTTCTTGGGGTCGACAACGGTGACGAGACGGAACTCGCCTTCGGCGGCCGGACGGTAGCGGAAGTGGACGTCCTTGCGCTGGTAGCCGTGCAGCCGCACGGTGCGCGTCGCGACGACCGGACCCTGCGCCGAGCCGGCGTGCACCGCGACCTGCACCTTGCCCGGACGCTTGCTGCCGTTGGAGAACACCGGCACCGTCATCTTGTTGGCGGTGCCGACGTTGATGGGTGCAGTGCCGCTCGCGCTGTTACGTGCACCCGTGACGAAGCCCGGTGAGACGTCCTTCTTGCCCTTGAGGTTGAGGATGTCGAGCGACATCGTGTTGGCGCCCTTGCCGGCTTCGTCGCTGTCGCTGAGCCCGTCACCGAAGCCGGAGACGTTCGTGAATGCCCAACCTGTCGGCTTGCCGGTCCAGTTTGACCACGTGTCCGCTGCACCGGCGGTAAGGCCGGCGAGGCCGCTGAACAGAACGCGGCCGGACCAGTTGCCGCAGCCGGCAAAGTCGCCGACGTTGGCCTTCCACTTGCCGGCCATCGGCTTCTTGACCGAGATGGTCTCCGGGTCACCCGCGCTGCCCGAGTCGGACTCCGCCGTCGTGTGTCCCTTCGGGTCGGTCAGGGACAGCTTGCAGTCGCCGAGGTTGTCGCTGGCGATGGTGACGTCCATCGTGTAGTTGTTGGGGTTCTTCGGCACGGTGAAGTCGGCAGAGGCTTGCCCACCTGGTGGCGTGACCCCCGAGATCTCGACCGGCTTCGAGGGCTTGCCGGTCACCTTCGGCAGGTGCGGCGGCAGCATGTGCGTGCCCGAGGTGATGCCGGTCGCGGCGCCCTTGAGGGTGTCGGCTGCGTTGCCACGCGCGAAGTTGAGCTGAAGGTCCTGCGTGTTGTCGTTCTGGTCGAACTCCTCGACGTCCAGCTGGTAGCGGTTGGGGTCGCTCTGCGCATCGTTGCCGTGCGCGAAGTAGGTCGTCGACTGCCGCCAGTAGTCGAAGTGCCAGACCATGAGACCGGAGCTGTGCTGCATCCGGTCGAACATCGCGCCCATCGGGTCTTTCTTGTTGAGTTTCTTGTCGTGCGCGGTGCGGTTGATGTTCTCGACGTAGAAGCCCTCGACGACGTACTTGTGAGTCTTGTGGTCCTTGGCGAGACCATAGACATCGTCGGCCCCCCAGGTGTGACCGAGCTTGTCGGTCTGGCCCTGCTTGATCTCGTAGGTCGGGACCAGCAACAGGTTGGGGTCCTTCTGACCGACGTGGTAGTTCTTGAACGGTACGACGGTGCGCGGCTTGAGCACCCAGTGCCGCAGGCTCTTGTGCACGATCGTCGGCGTCACCCAGCCCTGGAACACGCGCGTCGCCGGGTTGAAGAGCGCGGGGTTGGATCCGATCGGGTCACCGAGGTAGCTGCCGCCCGCCATGACGTCCCAGTCGCCGGTGCCGTTGGACGTGTAAGCGGTGTCGTAGTAGTCGGGCTCGCCGAGGGCGTGACCCATCTCGTGCGCGCCGACGGCGATGGTCAGCGGGTCCTGCGCCGACTCGAACTCGGGGATGGTCACGACGCGGTCGATGAACACACCGGGCGTGCTGGTCGGGAACCCGGAGCGCGAGAACGTGCCCGCGGGGAGGCCGATCGTGTCCTCGACCGTCTCGGTCTCACCGAGGGTCATCTGGATGGCGTGTGACCACGTGTTGCACGGGTCACCGGTCACGGCCATGTCGGCACCGGAGTGGATGAGGATGGTGAAGTCGACGCGTCCATCGCCGTCGTTGTCGTACTTCCTCCAGTTGGCGCCGATGTCCTTGTCGGCCTGCGGCACCGCTTCGGTCGCCATGCCGATCGCGCCGCCACCACCGACGCCCAGCGTCGAACCGATCGGGTCCTGCGGGTCGATGCCCTGCGGATAGTTGGGGTTCTGGGCACTGCTGCCGATGCCGCCGTAGTAGCAGCGGTCCTGCCGCGACCGGTTGGACACGTAGGGGCCGTAGACGTCGATCTTGACGAGGAACTGACCGAACGACGCCTGGTAGTAGAACTGCGTGACGCTGCCACGCGGGTTTCCGCCGAAGCTGCCCAGCATCTTGTGGAAGAACGCCGCGTTGTGACCGGCCTGGAACTGCGGTGACGTTTGCCCCTTGCTCGGGTCCCACCACGTCGCGAGCATCAGCGCCGGCACATGGAAGACGCGCCGATGTACGCCCTGACCGCTCGCGGCCACCTGGAGCTGGGCCATGCGAGCAGCTCGGGCCAGCTGGCTCTGGATGGATGCGCGCGCGGCGGCGACCTGCGGATCGACCTTGGTCTCGATCCGGCCGGCGTGCAGCTGCAGCCCGGCAGGGACGCCGGCCTTGCCGACCGCGACGGACGACAGCAGCAGACGCCCGGCGCTGTCGCGGCCGGTGACGTAACGCCAGACGTGGCTGTGGTCACGGGCAACCGAGTAGCCCGGCGCGACCTCGAACAGTCCACCCTGGCTCGCCGGCGACAGCGTCGCCCTGAACGTTGCGCCACCCGGCTGGCGCAGGACCTGGTCGAGCGGTGCGGCCGGCGGCAGGAAGTCGACGTTGCCCATGGCGGCGAACGGCGCTGCGGTCGACTCGCGATGGGTCGCACCGTGAGCGGCGACAGCCACACCCGTGCCGGTGGTGGCGAGCAACGCCACCGCAATGCCGGCGGTCAGGCGGGTGCGCAGGCTGGAAGCGGACATGGAACAGGGCCCCCCTGTTACGAGACGGACGTCGTCGAAGGATTCGGTGTGGGACCGAGGGTGTCCTGCCGGACGATTTGGGGAGGTTTTGCTGTCGACTGTCAGGCGTCGAACAGATCTTGCTCCCGCAACGGACCGAAGACGCAGAAGGCATCGAGGTAGGGCGCGCTGTCACCCTCCCAGCCGAGCGCCGCGACCTGGGCCTGGCTGCGCCGGCCCGCCAGCGCGCGGAACAGCTCGAACACGGGGCCGGTGACCGTGGCGGCCGGTTCGCCTTTGCCAGCGACGACCTCGAATCCGGAGTCAGGGTCGCTCAGCCGCAGCGGCGCGAGACCAGCCCCCTTGAGCCGGCCCCCGAGTCCGAGCGAGAACCCCAGAGCGGCCCAGCTGACGGCCCCGCCGTCGGGGATCGGAGGCGCTCCGAGAGCGCCGCGGAGATCCTGCTCATGCGTGATCGCATCGACCGCGAGAGGCGCAGGGATCAGGCCGGCGCGGGTCGCTTCGATGATCGGTGCAAAGCCCTGGTCCCACTCCTCGAGCAGTGCCGGGATGCCCCGACCGCGTCGCTCGTCGACCTGCGCTTGTGTCTGCTCCGGCGACGGGATGCTCGTGAGCTTGCCGCCCGCAATGTCCGCGGGGACGGCGACGAGGTGCGCGAGCAGGTCGTGCACCGTCCACGCAGGCGTGCCGGGGACCACGGTCTGCGCCTGCTCGTCGTCGATTGCGGTGACGACGTCCACGATGCGCTCGTGCGCGCCGACGTAGTGGTCAGCAATGGTGTCGGGCGACCTGGGGTCCGTCATTTCGCATATTCCGTTGCGCGGGACTCGCGGACGACGGTGATGCGGATCTG
>JAICMI010000157.1 GCA_025929315.1 Frankiaceae bacterium | reverse complement strand
GGGGGCACCGCCTCCGGGCCGGTCAGCTTCATGCGCGGCGCCGACGCGTCGGCCGGCACCATCAAGAGCGGTGGGGCCACCCGCCGGGCCGCCAAGATGGGGATCCTCGACGTCGACCACCCCGACATCGAGGAGTTCAGCGAGACGAAGGCGCGCGAGGAGGACAAGATCCGCGCGCTGCGCGACGCCGGCTTCGACATGGACCTCGGTGGCCGCGACATCGTCTCCGTGCAATACCAAAACGCGAACAACTCGGTGCGGGTCACCAGCGAGTTCATGCGGGCAGTGGAGGATGGCAAGGAGTTCCACCTGCGCGCGCGCCAGGACGGGTCAACGGTCGAGACCGTCGACGCGAAGTCGCTGTTCCAGTCGATGGCCGAGGCAGCCTGGGGCTGCGCCGACCCCGGCATCCAGTACGACGACACGATCAACGACTGGCACACCTCACCAGAGACCGGCCGGATCACCGCGTCCAACCCGTGCAGTGAATACATGCATCTCGATAACTCGAGCTGCAACTTGGCCTCGCTCAATCTGCTGAAGTTCTTGCGTGACGACGACACGTTCGATGCGGCGACGTTTGCGAAGGTGGTCGAGTACGTCATCACTGCGATGGACATCTCCATCTGTTTTGCGGATTTCCCGACGCCCGCCATCGGCGACACGACCCGGGCTTATCGGCAACTCGGCATTGGCTACGCCAACCTCGGCGCGCTGCTCATGGCTGCCGGGCATGCATACGACTCGGAAGGCGGTCGGTCGCTGGCGGCAGCCATCACCAGCTTGATGACCGGCACGGCGTACAAGCGGTCAGCTGAGCTCGCGGGCGTCGTCGGGGCCTACGACGGTTTCGAGCGTAACGCGGAGGCGCACACGCGGGTGATGCGCAAGCATCAGGCGGCCAACGACGCGATCCGCCCGGTCGGTGCCGATGATGCCCGCGTGCTGCATGCAGCGACGAAGGCATGGCAGGACTGCTTGCAGATCGGTCAGAAGAACGGCTGGCGTAATGCCCAGGCCTCGGTGCTCGCGCCGACGGGTTGCCTCACGGGTGAGACGCTCATCACGACTGATCGTGGGCTTGTCCGGCTGGCCGAGGTCGCCGACGTCTACGGCGACCGGTGGCAGGACATCGATCTGCAGGTCTCGACCGACGAGGGTCCCCGAGCGGCAACCAAGTTCTTCGTCAACGGGGAGGAGCCGACCAGGCGGATCGTGACGCGGGGCGGCTACACGATCCAGGGCACGCTCGCTCACCGCGTCAAGGTGGTCGACGGGGACACCGGCGAGTGGGCCTGGAAGCGGCTGGCCGACATCGCCTCCGGCGATCTGCTGCCCATGCAGCTCGGCACACTCGTCGGCGATCCGCGCCGGGTTCCCCTACCGGTCCTTGACCAGGCTTACTACGCCGGTGACCGGCATCTCGAGGTGCCGGACCGCATTGACGCCGAGCTGGCCGAGCTCGTCGGTTATTTCATGGGCGACGGCAGCCTGCACGCCAAGGGCATCCGGTTGTGCGTCGCGGACACCGACCTCGACGTCATCGAGCGGCTGCGACTGCTGGCTAAGTCGTTGTTCCACCTGGAGCCGGCCGTCTCGGCCAAGGAGGGCTACCACGAGGTAGTGCTCCAGTCCATGCGCCTCGCGCGCTGGTGGCAGGCGGCCGGATTCGCGAAGACGTTGCCGCACGCCGACCACGTCGGGAAGGGCTGGTCACCCCGAGTCCCGTCGGCGATCCTCGAGAGCAACGATCCCGAGATCTACGCAGCCTTCGTTCGCGGCTTGTTCGAAGCAGACGGCACGGTGCTCAGTGGCGTGCCGAGCTTCTCGACCGCATCGGAGTCCTTCGCGGCCGAGCTGCGCACGTTGATGCTGGCGCTGGGACTGCCGACGACCACGCGGGAGACCGTCAGCGGCTGGGGCGGCGCTCAGTTCCAGGTGCGCATCCGCAACATCAAGCACGCCCGGACGTTCAATGAGGAGATCGGATTCATCTCCGGGCGCAAGTCGCGTCTGGTCGAGGACGCGCCGTCGACGCAGTCCGGCAACCGCGACCGCATCCACTTGGCGGACGACGTGTGGTTGGCGCTGGCGCCGATAGGTCACCCCCTGCGTCAGCTGGTTCAATCGGCTGTTGCGCGCGGTCGCGGCGTCAGTCGTGAACTGGCGCAGCGCCTGCTGGACGCAACGGGTGACCCCCGTCTGGCTCACGCCATGGGCTACATCTACGAGGAAGTTCGTGCTAATGCCGACGGCGGGGTGCAGCCGACATACGACCTGTCAGTTCCCGACAACGTCACGTATGTCGCTGCCGGATTCGTCAGCCACAACACCATCGGCTTGATGATGGACTGCGACACCACTGGCGTGGAGCCGGACCTCGCGCTGGTGAAGTTCAAGAAGCTGGTCGGCGGCGGCTCCATGCAGATCGTCAACCAGACGGTGCCGCGGGCGCTGACGAAGCTCGGTTACCAGCAGGAGCAGATCGAGGCGATCGTGGAATACATCGCCGAGCACGGTCACGTCGTCGACGCACCGGGGCTGCGCCCCGAGCACTACGAGGTCTTCGACTGCGCGATGGGTGAGCGTTCGATCATCCCCATGGGGCACGTGCGGATGATGGCGGCGGTCCAGCCGTTCATCTCGGGAGCCATCTCCAAGACGGTCAACATGCCGGAGTCGGCCACCGTCGAGGAGGTCCAGCACATCTACTTCCAGGGCTGGAAGCTCGGCCTCAAGGCGCTGGCAATCTACCGCGACAACTGCAAGGTCGGTCAGCCGCTGTCCGACGCGAAGGCGAAGAAGCACGACGCCGCGACGGAGGCCGCGGAGCCGCACGAGCACCGGCCGGTGCGCAAGCGGCTGCCGAAGAAGCGGCCGTCACAGACCGTGTCCTTCTCCGTCGCCGGCGCCGAGGGCTACATGACCGCCGGGTCCTACCCGGACGACGGTCTCGGTGAGGTGTTCCTCAAGCTCGGCAAGCAGGGCTCGACCCTGGCCGGCGTGATGGACGCGTTCTCGATCGCGATCTCGATCGCGTTGCAGTACGGCGTGCCGCTGGAGACCTACGTCCAGAAGTTCACCAACATGCGGTTCGAGCCGGCGGGGATGACCGACGACCCCGACATCCGCATGGCGCAGTCGGTGATGGACTACATCTTCCGCCGCCTCGCGCTCGACTACCTGCCCTACGAGCAGCGCGCCGAGCTCGGCATCTTCACCGCCGAGGAGCGGGCGGCCAGCGTCGCCACGTCCTACGACACGGCCCCGGCGGTCGCACTGGGCGACGACGACATCGACCCGGAGACACTGCGGGACAGCGTGCCGCTCGAGTCACCCACGCACGAGCCCGGGGAGCGACCGGCACCGATCGAGGCACGTTCGTCGACGGAGCTCATCGAGGCCCAGCAGGGCACGGCGGCCGACGCGCCGCTCTGCCTGACCTGCGGCGTCAAGATGCGCCCGGCCGGCAGCTGCTACGTGTGCGAAAGCTGCGGAAGCACCAGCGGGTGTAGCTAATGGCAAGTGGCATCGAAAGGTCCTGCGTAGTCGCATGGACGTGACGGTCGAGTCGCATCCGCTTTCCGGGTAACTCGCACGCGGATATTCGTTACCTGGTAAGTCACGAGCAGGTAAGACGCCCCGGCCGGTCATCAAGACCGGCCGGGGCGTACTCGTTAGAGAGCAGGTAAAGCAGTTGCCCAGCACCAACCACGGATCGGGCCCTTCGGGCGGCCTCGCGTCCCCGCCAGCTCACGCAGGGATCGACTACGACCGCATCTTCAACCAGCTCTGCCACGTCGTTGCGTTGTCAGGGACGAGCAAGCGGCCGCATGCATCCGCCCGATCACGTCCGTCTCGACTGTCCACGGCTCCGGATGCACCACCCAGGTCAACAGCAGATGCTCCCGCATCCATACGGTCAGCAGCGTCTCCGAGCCAGCGTCGAGGGTCGGCTTGCCGTCCGGGCTCCACGCCCGCGTCCACTGCTCGGTCTGCCACAGGAACGCGGCCAGGCCTCGTCGAAGGGTGGACTTGCGGGTCCGTCGCAGGTGATCCTGCGTCTCACGCTTCCGCAACGTCCGACGGCTGTTCGCCCGCTTCGGAACGATC
>JAICMI010000114.1 GCA_025929315.1 Frankiaceae bacterium | reverse complement strand
TTCAACACGATCATGAACCTCACGTCGCAGGACGAGCAGGTCGCCTGTTTCGTCAACGTCGCGGAGCACCTGGAGCCGGGCGGCCTGTTCGTCATCGAGGTCTCGCTGCCGATGCTGCGGATGCTGCCGCCGGGCCAGACGATCCACCCGTTTGCGGTCGAGAGCGACTACGTCGGCTTCGACGAGTACGACGTGGTGACGCAGGGACTCGTCTCGCATCATTACCGCTTCGGCAATGATCGGCAGGTGTCGACGCCGTTCCGCTATGTGTGGCCGGCCGAGCTCGATCTCATGGCTCGCATCGCCGGCATGACGTTCCGCGAGCGATGGGCCGACTGGCGCCGTACGCCATTCACCGCGGACAGCACCGCACACGTGTCGGTGTGGCAGAAGTCGGGCTAGTCCGACCGCTGCGTCTCGTCTGCCCAACCGGCGTACTCGATCTCGGCGTAGCGCCGGTCCATCCGTCCGGTGCGGAGGGCCTGCCGCGCTTCGGGATGCCGTAGCGCCAACCAGAAGTGGCCGGCCAGCAACAACAGGACCCCGAACGTGAACGTGTCGTGCACGATGGTGGCGCCCTGCCGCGTGCCTACGGGCAGATTGATCCGGGCGGGCGCGATCAGCAACAAGCCGGTGCAGAACAGCACCAGCAGCCCACCCAGCAGAACCGCGGACGCGAGCTTCTGGCCGCCGTTGAACTTGCCTATCGGCAGCCGTGCTCGCCTGCGGTCCTTGCGACGCAACCACTGCCAGTCGAGCGCGGTCATCCGACCGAGGGTGGCGAAGTCACGTCGCAATGCGGGCGATGCCATGGCCCCGGCGAGTGCCGGCAGCGGCAGCAGCAGCCCGGCGACGATGTGGATGCCCTCGACCAGCGGTCGTCGTCCGACGGCAAGTGCGAACGGCTCGTAGTAGAGAACCGCGCCGGTGACGGTCAGCGCGGCGACGAGCACGCCGGTGGAGCGATGCACCCACTTCTCGGACGTGGTGAACCGTGGTAACGACACCGGTTTGGTGGCGACCGTGCTCATGTCGTCGGTGTGTCATCGCGGCCGTTGGACCGGCCGACCCAGCCCTCTTGGTCATAGCCGTAGTGCTCCCAGTAGCCGCGCTCGACCTTGGGCGTCACTCGGATCTCGGACAGCCACTTGCACGACTTGTAGCCGTACATCGGGGCAACGAGCATGCGCACCGGCCCGCCGTGGTCACGTCCGATCGGGTTACCGTCCAGCGTGTCGACGACCAGCACGTCCGCCCGTCGAGCCTCGGCCATCGTCAGCGACTCGGTGTAGACGCCGTCGTAGGACACGAACTGCACCGCGTGCTGGTCGGAGTCGGCGCCCGCCTCATCCAGCAGCTGGGACAGCCGCACTCCTTCCCAGCGCACGTTCGGCACCCGCCAGCCGGTGACGCACTGGAAGTCGGCGGTCAGCTTCGTCCGGGGCCGCGCTTTGAGGTCGGCGGCAGTCAGCGTGAGCTCCCGCGACACGTTGCCGGTGACGGCGAGCCGGTAGGTCGCGGGTGGTTTGTAGGGGAACCCGCCGGTCACCGTGTAGTAGCGCCATCCCGTCCCGGGGATCAGATCGGCGAGCGGTCCGGTTGCGGCGTTCTTGGAGAGCTCCCCGGCAAGTCGCCCAAAGAAGCCGGACAGCGTCGAGCCCGCCGCGACGCCTACCGCGCCGAGGCCGAGCAGACCGAGGACCACCCGTCGCCCGACGGGCGCGCCTGCGGCGGCTCGCGCCGAGTCAGGGCTCACATCTTCAGTATTCGCTCGCCCGGCGCTGCAGGTTCACCATCCGCGTAGGTCGACCGCAAACTCGTCCACGACCTCGTCCCCGTCGACAAGCCACATCCGCTCGTGCAGAGCGATCGTCGGATCCACGTGCGCGGGTACGACGCGTATCCGGTCGCCGAGCCGCACGGAGTCGAAGTCGTCCGGCTGCCACGTCACGTGCTCGTCCGAGCAGAACCACACCGCCCCTTTCGGAACGGAAGGGTTGCCGTGGTCCATGCCGAGCGATTTCAGGCCGACGTCGACGATCGCCCAGCCGGGGATGCCGTCTGCCGGCGGGGTGCGGGAGATGACGGTGCCGAGGACGAAGAGCGCCTGTTCGAAGGGCAGGTCCGACACCGCGCCGTAGGCGGTGTCCATCAACGCGTAGGAGCCGGCCTGGATCTCGTTGGCCCATGCGTTCACCGCGTAGGTTCCGGTGCCGCCGGCAGAGACGATGTCGCCACCGACGTCGGCATGCGCGGCCAGCAGCCGAGCCATGCAGTCCTCGGTCTGCTTGCGCCTGTCCTCGACGTCCGGGACCAGCATCACATGGCCTTCGTAGCCCATCACCCCGCGCACGTCGAGACCGCGCGACCGCGCCAGGTCGGCGAGCCGGCCGGCGTCGCCGACAGCGCAGCCGCAGCGCGGAAGCCCGACGTTGACGTCCACCAGCACCTCGCGCACGCCGCCGGCGGCTGCCGCCTCGACCGTCTCAGGTGAGTCGACGGCCGCCGTCACGCGCGCACCGGCCTCGACGACGCGACCGAGGCGGGTCATGTCCAGGACTTCGTTGGCGAGCAGCAGGTCCGCGCCGAGTCCTGCCGCAGCCATGCCCTCGACCTCGCGGATCGTGGCGCACGTGAACGACGTGTGTCCCATGTCGGACTGGCGACGCGCCAACGCCGTGGTCTTGTGCGCCTTGACGTGCGGCCGCAGCCTCGCACCGGGCAATGCGGCAGCCATGGTGTCGAGGTTGCGTTGGAGTGCGGCCTGGTCGACGAGCAGCGCCGGCGTCTGGAGGTCCTCGATGGTCGTCATCGGCCGAGCACCGTGTCGAGGTAGTGGTTGGCGAATACCCGCTCAGGGTCGACCTGGTCGCGGACGGCGAGGAAGTCATCGAACCTGGGATAGACCGGCTGGAGGTCCTCCCTGGTCCGCCAGTGCATCTTGCCCCAGTGCGGTCGGCCTGCCATCGCTTTCAGCTCCCGCTCCACGGCCCGGAAGTAGCCCTCGAACTGTTCACTCCGGTAGCGGTGGATGGCGACGTAGGCGCTGTCTCGACCTGACGCAGTAGACAGCGGGATGTCGTCGGGCGCAGTCACTCGGACCTCGATGGGGAACGAGATTTGAAGGTTGTCGCGTTCGATGACGCGCTGCACGGCCTGGATCGCATCTCTGATCGCTTCCCGCGGGACGGCGTACTCCATCTCCACGAAGCGGACCCGCCGCGGCGAGGTGAAGACTTCGTGGGACGGAGCCGAGAACCGGCGCGCTCCCAGCGTCTTGGCAGCAGTGTTGTTGAGACGCGGAACGAGTGACGGCCGCGCCTTGCCGAGGGCGCAGATCGCGTGGAAGACGCTGTTGGCGAGGAACTCGTCCTCGAGCCATTCCCGCCAGCGCTTGAGCGGCCGGGCTTCCTGGCCGGGAGCAAGCCGGTTGTTGCGCTTGGTCAGGGCGATGTCGGTGTGCGGGAACCAGTAGAACTCGAAGTGCTCGTTGGTGTCCGCGAGGTCGTCGAGCTCGGCCATCACCTGGTCGAGCGGCATCGGTCGCTCGTCCGCCTCGAGCAGGAACGCCGGTTCGCATTGCAGGGTGATGGCCGTGACGATCCCCAATGCGCCGAGACCGACGCGCGCGCACTCGAACAGCTCCGGTCGCTCGTCGGGGGAGCAGGTGACGATCGACCCGTCACCGACAACCAGCTCGAGCGCGCGAATCTGCGTAGCCAGCCCGCCGAGCCGGCTGCCGGTGCCGTGGGTGCCGGTCGACGTTGCGCCTGACACCGTCTGCCGATCGATGTCGCCGAGGTTGCTCATCGCCAGACCAAGGTCGGCGAGCAGCGCGTTGAGCTGATGCAAAGGCGTCCCCGCGCGCACGGTCACGAGCCCGGATGAGAGGTCCGAGGACACCAAGCCGCTCAACCGGTCGAGCCGCAGCAGGGTGCCGTCCGTGACGGCGGCAGGCGTGAACGAGTGGCCTGCGCCGACGGCCTTGACCCGGCGTCCTTCTCCGGCCGCGCGTTTGACCAGCAGCGCGATCTCTTCTGTGTCGCGGGGCAGCTCGATCGAGCGCGGCTGCGCGTGCTGGTTGCCCGCCCAGTTGCGCCAGGTGGCCATCTCGGCAGTATGGCGGTCCCGCCTGAGCAAGCAGGGACTCGGGCGATTTGCGTCGAATGTGGCGGCATGATCCGCAGAAGTCACGCTGCCGTCGGGTTGGCCGCAACGCTGGCTTTGGGCACGGTGTCCGGGTTCGCCGCCGCAGGACCTGTGCCTCCGACGCCGGTCAGCGGGGCAACACCCACCGCAGTTTCCGTGCCGGTGCAGACGACGCGGTATGCGGTCTTCGACCGGCACGGTCACAAGAGCACATCCACCTGGCGGACGTCGCCGGCCGGCGGCAACTGCTGCGAGACCTACATCACGGCCACCCCGGCCGGGCGCATCGTCGAGTCCGGCGGCACTTATCCCTGGTACACACCCGACCAGGGCCGGCATTGGTACGAAGTGAAGTTCGACATTCCCGACCAGAACGACAACGGTCCGACTCTCGCCGGCGGTGAGGGCGCGACGGTGGTGGGTGCCGGCGGTGACGTCTACGGCGTCACGTGGGACGCCTACAGCGGCGACCACCTGCAGGCCTATCGCTACAAGGCGCAGACGAACAGCTGGCAGGTCGCGGACGTTGTCATGAAGTCGCCGTTCTACGACCGCCCGTGGCTCACCTACGCGCAAGGTCCGTTCACCCTGGACGGCGCCAAGACAAGGCAGCTGCTCGACTCGACCGGCGGCGGCATCACCAAGGACATCGACACCCTCAGTCCCGACGGCTTGGACTACAGCCATCCGTCCTACTTCGCCAACGAAGAGGCGCAGTCGTCCACGGCCAACTTCCGCGTCAAGGTCGCCCGCAACCCGGATGCCGACTGGTGGCAGCCGCACCCCGGCACCGGGACGTTGCCGTTGACCAGCGGCGGCGTGCTTCGGTTCTTCAACACGGATGACGTGACGGGGGAGCAGCCATGTGACATCGCTCGGCTCGACCCGGCGACGTCGACCTGGCAGTGCGTCAAAGTTGCCGGCTCCTTCCAGCCGGGCATCGTCCGGCAGGACTCGCGCGGATACCTGACCAACGTCTATCCGGTGGACGACGACACCGCACTCGCGTTTGCCACCTCGCGCGACGGCGGAAAGCACTGGCGCACCACCACGCTCCGACCACCAGGCAAGAAGCAGCACCTCGAGACGTCGTCGATGTACGACGTCGTCGCCAACGGGCGACTCGGCCAAGCCGCGGTGTCCGCGCGCTTCGACGACGCCAACAGCCACGGGCAGGACATGGTGTTCCGCGTCGACACTAAGAAGGCGCGACCCGTGCGCCTGCAGACCTATCTCGTCGGCAAGGGCGACCTCAACACTGCCAACAACGTCCTGGGCTCGCTCGGCGACCGCTTCGACTACGAGAGCGTGGCGTTGCTTCCGGACGGCAACATCGCCGTCAGCTACGACGACTCCACCTGCAAGCAGCCGTCCACGCGCAATCCCGATCATCACGGCCCACAGGTCGCGATCCTCGTCCGATGAGCGCACGCTGGTCGCTTCCACTGGGCTGACCGCCGGCGGGGTCACAATGGACAGGTGACCCGTGCGCTCGTGATTCTCGGATCCACCGGATCAGTGGGCACGCAGGCGCTCGACATCGTCCGGCAGCACCCGGACCGGTTCCGGGTCGTGGGGCTGGCGTCCGGCGGGGGCCGGCCGGAGCTTCTCGCCGCCCAGGCGATCGAGTTCGGCGTGGAGGCGGTTGCCGTCTCACGCGCCGGAGCGGTCGAGGACGTCCAGCTCGCGCTCTATGCCGAGGCCTCCAGGCGGGGCTACAGCAGAGGTGAGTTCGCACTGCCCAAGCTGCTAGCCGGCCCTGACGCAGCCGTCGAGATCGCGGGGTGGCCGACGGCCGACCTGGTCCTCAACGCCATGACCGGCTCGATCGGGCTCGCGCCGACCCTGGCGGCCTTGGATGCCGGCCACACCCTCGCCCTCGCCAACAAGGAGTCGCTCGTCGCAGGTGGTGGCCTTGTCACCGCACGCGCGAGACCGGACCAGATCGTGCCTGTCGACTCCGAGCACTCCGCGCTCGCCCAGTGCCTGCGGGGTGGGACACGGAGTGAAGTGCGCCGGCTGGTCCTGACGGCAAGCGGCGGACCTTTCCGCGGTCGCACCCGTGAGCACCTGACCGAGGTCACTCCCGCAGCAGCGCTTGCGCATCCGACCTGGGACATGGGTCCGGTGGTGACGCTCAACTCTGCGACCTTGGTCAACAAGGGCCTCGAGGTGATCGAGGCGCACGTGCTGTTCGGGATCGACTACGACGACATCGACGTCGTCGTGCATCCGCAGAGCATCGTGCACTCGATGGTCGAGTTCATCGACGGCTCGACGCTGACCCAGGCGAGCCCGCCGGACATGCACTTGCCGATTGCACTTGCGCTTGCCTGGCCCGATCGCGTTCCTCGAGCAGCTGCCGCGCTGGACCACTCCGCGCCGGCTTCGTGGACGTTCGAGCCCGTCGACCACGACACATTTCCCGCCGTCCAGCTCGCCCAAGACGTCGGGCGCCGTAGCGGTGGCGCACCCGCCGTCTACAACGCTGCCAACGAAGAAGCGGTTGCTGCCTTCATCGACGGCCGGCTGCCGTTTCTCGGCATCGTCGATCTGGTCTCCGCTGTGGTTGACGAGCCTCAAGCGACCGTCGACGTCACAACCGTCGACGACGTGTGGTCGGTCGAGGACTGGGCTCGGGCCCGCGCCCGCGAGCTCATCAAGAAGGGAACATGGCGATGACCGCCGTCGGCATCATCGGTGCGATCGTCGTACTCCTTCTGTCCATCATGTTGCACGAGGCCGGCCACTTCCTGACCGCGAAGCACTACGGCATGAAGGCCACCCGTTTCTTCCTCGGCTTCGGCCCGACCCTGTGGTCGATGCGACGTGGGGAGACGGAGTACGGCGTCAAAGCGATCCCCGCCGGCGGTTTCGTGAAGATCGTCGGAATGACGCCGCTCGAGGAGATCGAGCCGGGCGACGAGGAACGTGTCTTCTACAAGCAGCCCGCGCGACAGCGCGCTGTCGTGCTCTCGGCCGGCTCGGCCGTGCACATCGTGCTTGCGTTCCTCATCACTTATCTCGTGCTCGTGTTCGCCGGCGACTTGAGCTCCAGCCGGGCTGCGGTCTATGTCGCGCAGGTGCCCAGGTGCGTGGTGACCGACGTTCAGCAGCAGGGGTGCCAGGCGACCGATCCCACGAGTCCCTCACGCGGCATCCTGCAGTCCGGCGACCGCCTGCTGGAGGTCAACGGCCGGCAGGTGCACAGCGACAGCGTCCTGCGCAATGCCTTGCAGGAAGGCGTCCCGGTGCACCTCGTCGTCGACCGGCACGGACGGGACGTGCCGCTCACCGTGACGCCGGTGGCCGTGCAGCAGAAGGTCAACGGTGTCGAGGAGAAGGTCGCCAAGATCGGCGTCTTCCTCACCCAGAACCCGGATCCGCCGTCGGTCGGTGCCCTCGCCGCGGTCCCGCACACCTTCACGACGATGGGCCAGTTCTTCACTCAGACCGTGCAGGGCTTGGGCCGCATCCCGAAGACGCTCGGTGACGTGCTGTCGGGCAAGCAGCGTGGCGTCAACGATGTCGGCACCGTCGTAGCCGCGACTCGCTTCAGCGGTCAGATCACGGGCGCGCACAACCTGGCGCTGTCCGTGAAGCTGGGCTCCTTCTTCCTCCTGATGGCCGGGCTCAACTTCTTCATCGGCATCTTCAACATGTTGCCGCTGCTGCCGCTCGACGGCGGGCACGTCGGCATCCTCGCCTTCGAAAGTGCGCGCTCACGCGTCGCGCGGCTGCTACGGCGTCCCGACCCGGGCCGCGTGGACCTGCTCAAGGTCATGCCGGTCACCTACGCTGTATTCGTCGCTCTCGTCGGGATGTCGCTCATCCTTCTGTACGCCGACATCTTCAGACCGATCAATCTCAACGGGTAGGACCATGAGCCAGAACAGTGCGCCGGTGGCACTCGGGATCCCCGAGATGCCGCCGCAACCGCTGGCCACCCGTCGGCAGACGCGACAGATCGATGTCGGTGGCGTCAAGGTCGGCGGCGGCGCGCCGATCAGCGTGCAGTCGATGACCACGACGGTGACCGCGGACGTCAACGCGACCCTGCAGCAGATCGCCGAGCTCACCGCGTCCGGTTGTCAGATCGTGCGGGTCGCGTGCCCCAGCCAGGATGATGCCGACGCATTGGCCGAGATCGTGAAGCACTCCCAGATCCCGGTGATCGCGGACATTCACTTCCAGCCGCGCTACGTCTTCGCGGCCATCGATGCGGGGTGCGCAGCCGTCCGCGTCAACCCCGGCAACATCAAACAGTTCGACGACAAGGTGCGCGAGATCGCCGAGGCCGCGAGCGCGGCCGGCACGCCGATCCGCATCGGGGTCAACGCCGGGTCACTGGATGCTCGGCTGCTGTCGAAGTACGGCCGGGCCACTCCCGAGGCTCTCGCCGAAAGTGCCCTGTGGGAGTGCTCGCTGTTCGAGGAGCACGGCTTCCGCGACATCAAGATCTCGGTCAAGCATCACGACCCGGTCGTGATGGTGCAGGCCTACCGCCTGCTCGCCGAGCAGTGCGACTACCCGCTGCACCTGGGCGTGACCGAAGCCGGCCCGCAGTTCCAGGGGACGATCAAGTCCGCGGTGGCGTTCGGGGCTCTCCTGGCAGAGGGCATCGGTGACACGATCCGTGTCTCCCTGTCCGCGCCGCCGGTCGAGGAAGTCAAGGTCGGCATCGCGATCCTCGAGTCGCTCGGTCTTCGCGAGCGACGGCTCGAGATCGTCTCGTGCCCGTCCTGCGGCCGGGCCCAGGTGGACGTCTACACCCTCGCGGAAAAGGTCCAGGCCGGTCTCGACGGGTTGACCGTGCCGTTGCGCGTCGCGGTGATGGGATGCGTCGTCAACGGCCCCGGCGAAGCCGAGGGGGCCGATGTCGCGGTCTTTGCGGGCAAACACAAGGGCGTCATCTACGTGCAGGGCCAG
>JAICMI010000143.1 GCA_025929315.1 Frankiaceae bacterium | reverse complement strand
TGGCCTTTACGTCACCGAGATGGTTTCCGCACGGGCGTTGGTCGAGCGCAACCAGAAGACACTCGGCATGGTCAAGCGCGACCTCGACGCGGCGACCCACAGTGTGCAGCTGTCCGGTGTCGACCCGCGCGTCGTCGGCGACGCTGTGCGCATCGCGGTCGAGGAGTACGACGCCGACCACGTCGACCTCAACATGGGTTGTCCTGTCCCCAAGGTGACCCGGCTGGGTGCGGGGGCGGCGCTGCCCGTGCACCGGACGTTGTTCCGCAACATCATTCGTGCCGCGGTCACCGCGGCCGGCGTCGTACCCGTGACCGTCAAGATGCGCAAGGGTGTCGACGATCGGACGCTGACGTTCATCGAGTCCGGTCACATTGCCGCCGATGAGGGCGTCGCTGCGGTTGCGCTGCACGCGCGCACTGCCGAGCAGCTCTATTCCGGCGCAGCGGACTGGACGGCGATCGCTGCGCTCAAGGAGTCGGCCACTGACATCCCCGTCCTGGGCAACGGTGACGTGTGGGCCGCGCCGGACGCGCTTCGCATGATGACCGAGACGGGATGCGACGGCGTCGTCCTCGGACGTGGATGTCTCGGCCGGCCTTGGTTGTTCCGCGACCTTGCCGCGGTGTTCGCCGGTGAACCCGTCGCCGCCCCGCCTGCGCTCGGCGAGGTCGTCGAGGTCATGCGCCGGCATGTGCGACTGCTCGTCGACCATCGCGGGGACGAGCTGCTCGGAGTCACCGACTTCCGCAAGCATGTTGGCTGGTATCTCACGGGTTATCCAGCGGGCCCCGAACGACGTCGACGGATGGCCCAGTCGTCGTCACTCGCCGAGCTCGACCGGCTGCTTGACGAGCTCGATCCGACCCAGGTGCTGCCTCCTGGACGCGAGCACCTGCCCCGTGGCCATCTGCAAGGTCCGAAGCCGGTCACGCTGCCTGAGCACTGGCTCGACACCATCGACGATCCGACCCCGCCCAGCGGCGCTGACGTCTACGCATCCGGGGGCTGACAAAATCGCGGTCATGACCGCGACCGGCACCCGCATCGAACCGTTGGCACACGACGACGCAACGGTCCAGAAGTCCACAGTTGGCAGCGATCGCAACAGTGGCCGTCCGCTCAACATCTTCCTGACGCTGGCCAAGAACCCGCCGCTGTTCGACGTGTTCACGAGGTTCGGGTCACACCTGCTGTTCAAAGGTGAAGTGCCCGCCCGCGAGCGCGAGATCGTCATCCTGCGGGTCGGCTGGCGGTCCCAGTCGGAATACGAGTTCGGCCAGCACACGGTCATCGGCAAGCAGGCCGGTCTCACCGGCGACGAGGTCGTGCGGCTGGCGCGTGCCGGCACGGACGGTTGGAGCGACGCGGACGCACCGCTCGTCCGCATGGCAGACGAGCTCTGCACTGACAACGTCGTCACTGATGACACCTGGCGCGATCTGTCGAGCCACTGGTCCGAAGCCCAGCTGCTCGAGCTGCTCATGCTGGCCGGTTACTACCGGCTGGTGTCCGGCGTGCTCAACAGCGCGGGTGTCTCCCTCGAACCGGCGACGCCGGGATGGCCGGAGGGCACGGACGGCGTACGACGCGCACCTCGCGACATTGCCGCGGACGGAGAGGCGCAGTGAGCGGTCGGCTGGACGGTCGGCGACTGCTGGTCGTCGGTGGTGGCAGCCAGCCGTGCGATGACGAAGACGCGCCGCTCGGCAACGGCCGCGCCATCTCCGTCGCGGCCGCGCGACAGGGCGCAGCGGTCGCTGTCGCCGACATCGACAAGGACGCGGCGTCAACGACGGCGGACCTGGTCCGCGCGGCCGGCGGCACCGCCGAGATCCTCGTCGCCGACGTCTCCGACGCTGACGCCTGCGGTGCGATGGTGACCGAGGCGGTCGGCTCCCTCGGCGGTCTCGATGCGCTCGTGCTCAACGTCGGCATCGGTCGTGGCCGCGGCCTTGCCGACACCAGGGCCGAGGACTGGGACCTGGTCTTCGCGGTCAACCTGCGTTCGCACTTCCTCACGTTGCAGGCCGCGATGCCGGTCCTGGACGACGGTTCATCCGTGGTGCTCATCTCGTCGATCGCGGGCTTGAAGCCCGGTACCGGCATCCCGGCGTACGACGCATCCAAGGCCGGGCAGCTCGCCCTTGCCCGGCACGCGGCCAAGGAGGGTTCGAAACGGCTCATCCGGGTCAACACCGTCGTCCCCGGGCTCATCGATACGCCCCTCGGGCGCGCAGCGAGCAAGGGCCGGCCCAGCCGAGCAGCGACGGCGCCGTTCATCCCGCTCGGCCGCTTCGGTGTCGCTGAGGAGGTCGCCGACGCGGTCGTGTTCATGCTGTCCGACGAGGCGCGCTACATCACTGGCCAAGTGCTGGTCGTCGATGGAGGATTATCGACGCTATGACGACTGCGCAGGTTCAGGTCACACGCGCCGCGCTCGGCGATGCCGACCGCGTCGGTGTGGCGCTCGCCGATGCCTTCACCGACGACCCCGTCATCGGGTGGTTGATCCCGTTCGGCGTGACCAACCGCAACAAACGGTTGGTCACGTTCTTCACGAGCATGGCGCGCTCCTACTTGCGCCGCGACAAGCACGCCTATCTCGCCGGCGGCGGCGTCGGTGCCGCGATGTGGTCGGCACCGGGGTCCTGGGCTCTGCCGATGAGTGAGGTCGCGCGTGAGTCGCTTCCCGCGCTGCGTGCGTTCGGTCGCAACCTGCCGCGCGCGCTTCGTACCCAGCTCGAGGTCGAGTCAGAGCATCCGAAAGAGCCGAAGCACTGGTACCTCGGCTACCTCGGCGTCCGTGCCGACAGCCAGGGGCAAGGCATCGGCGGCCTGATGCTGCGCGAGGTGCTCGACCAGGCCGACGCGGCGCACGTGCCGGCATACCTCGAGTCGTCCAACGAGAAGAACCTGTCGCTCTATGAACGACACGGCTTTGCCGTGACGAAGTCCTACCCGGCGCTCGGGCGTGGCCCGACGATCTGGCGGATGTGGCGCGAGCCGGCGTAGGCCGTGCTCAGCTCCGGCGCAGCTTCCACGCCGCGGCGAAGCCGCTGAGCGCGGTCCCGGCCGCAAGCGCGGTCGCGCCGTAACCCCGCACCCGTGACAGCCGGCCCTGCGTGACCAGGCCGGCGACGATTGCCGTGTCGATGGCATCGGCGGCGCCTTGGTAGGCCACCTGCTTGGGCACGTCCCCCGAAGGCCTCGTCGCGGCGAGCGTGCTCACGCCGAGCGCGATGTCCCGGACTCCCCAGAACATGAACAACCCGCGCAACAGCCGATCGCTCGGTGAGCCACCCGCGATTCGAATCGCCGTGTCTCGCTGCGTCAGCAGCAGCACGCCGGCACCGACGCGAACCAGTCCGGTCGAGACGGCGGCGTCCCAATGCGTGGTGTCAGCGGCGTACTGCGTCACTGCATTTGCCTATCAGACGACGTCGTCGTCCGATCGCTCGGCGTTGGCATGGATGGCTGCGCACACGTACGACGCCAGCCCGGGGGCGCGTTCGTCGTAATGCTCGGTGAAGCGCGGATCGTCGACGTACATCGATCCAAGCGCACGGTGCAGATCGGTCGAGCAGTCATAGAACCAGCGGGACAGCAAGTCGCGATGGTCCTGCGCGAGGTCCATCGCGATGGCGCTGCCGGCTGGCCACCCTTCGGTCATGGCCGCGGCGAGGCGCGCTTCGAGCGCGCTCGTCTGCCGCTTGATCTCCTCCCAGTCGGCCGGGCCGTAGGCCGCGGCGCGGCGCTGGGACTGGCGGAAAGCCTCGGTCCGGCCCCAGCGGGCGTGGGCCTCGTCCGCATAGACGGAACCTGTCACCTCACGAGTGTCACCCGCGTGGCCCGTCCCGGCCAGTTCTTTGATCCGCTGCGACACTGAACGAGTGGGGAAGCAGGGCCAGCAGCGCACCGCGTGCTCGTGGTGTGGGACAAGCGTCGACGAGGTGCCGGTGACGTGGACGGTGCAGTCCGGGGCACGCGGGATCGAGTATCTCTGCGAGACGTGCACCCGCGACAACGTCCGCAAGATCGAAGGCAGCCTCCCGACGGAGTACTGGTAGGTCTAGTCGGCGAAGCCGGGGAGCCAGCGTTCCATCTCGCCCCGAAAGGGGGCTTCGGCACCGAGCTGGCAGAGGACGCCGATGCCGCCGAGCGTCACGCGGTGGATGAGCAGATAGGTCGGCGGCAGGTTGAGCTGGCGACCGAGTGCGTTGGCCGGTGAGCGCGGGTCAGCGACGCGCGCTGCCTCGTGCCGCAGCCACGCCCGGCTGAACCGGAACGTCTCTGCGCGGATCGGTTCGAGCATCGGCGTGACATAGCCGAGCACCGACTGCGCGTCGACGTCGAACTCCGGCCGCACGAAGCCTTCCGCCCGAAACCCCTCCAGCACGTCGTCGGCGCGGCCTTCCAACGCCAGGCGCACGAGTGGACCGATCGGTGTCGGCAGTCCATCGGGCAACCGGTTGACCGCGCCGTAGTCGAGTACGGCCAGCCGTCCGTCATCGAGCAACCGGTAGTTGCCCGGGTGCGGGTCGGCATGCAACAACCCGGCACGCGCGGGCCCGGAGAACAGGAAACGCACGAACAACAGCCCGGCGCGGTCGCGCTGCTCCTGCGTGCCGCCACTGATGATGCGCGACAGCGGGGTGCCGTCGACCCACTCGGTGACGAGCACGTTGCCGGCCTCGTGCACGACCTTCGGCACGAGGATGTCGGGGTCTGCGTCGTAGGCCGCGGCGAACGTGGCCTGTGACTTCGCCTCCAGCGCGTAGTCGAGCTCCTCGGCTACCCGCGCTTTGAGCTCGGCGATCAGCGGCTTGACGTCGAGCCCCGGGTTGACGACCGCGAACAGTCGGCCCAGCCGCGCGATTTGGTTCAGGTCGGAGAGCAGGGCAGGCCCGGCCCCCGGATACTGCACCTTGACCGCGACGTGGCGACCGTCGTTCCAGACCGCGCGATGCACCTGACCGATCGATGCGGCAGCGGCCGGCTTGTCCTCGAAGCTCTCGAAGTGCTGCCGCCAGTCCTCGCCCAGCCCCTGCGTGAGGACGCGATGGATGGTGCCGGGAGGCATCGGGGGCGCGGCGTCCTGCAGCTTGGTCAGCGCAGCGCGGTAGGGGCCGGCGAGATCCTCGGGCAGCGCCGCCTCGAACACGCTCAGCGCCTGGCCGAACTTCATCGCGCCGCCCTTGAGCTCACCGAGCACGCGGAACAGCTGCTCCGCGGTGCGCGCCTGCAGCTCGGAGGCGACGAGCTCGGCAGGCCGACCGCCGATGCGCTTACCCAGGCCGACGGTGGCGCGCCCGGCGAATCCCAGCGGCAGGCTCGCGAGCTTGGCACCTCGCGAGATCGCCCACCGCGGAATGTCGCTCACGC
>JAICMI010000167.1 GCA_025929315.1 Frankiaceae bacterium | reverse complement strand
TCGTCCGCTCGTGCCTGGGGTTGCTCAACACCTCGACGGGCGTTCCCTCTTCGACGATGACCCCCTGATCCATGAACACCAGATGGTCTCCCGCGGCGCGGGCAAAACCCATCTCGTGAGTGACGACGATCATCGTGATGCCGGTGGTGGCGAGGTCGCGCATGACGTCGAGCACCTCGCCGACCAGCTCCGGGTCGAGTGCGCTCGTCGGTTCGTCGAACAACATCAGCTTCGGTTCCATCGCCAAGGCGCGCGCGATCGCGACCCGCTGCTGCTGTCCGCCGGAGAGCTGGCGGGGGTAGGAGTCTGCGCGCCCTTGGAGGCCGACCCGGTCGAGCAGTCGCTTGCCGCGCTCGGCGGCGACCGCACGCGCGTCGCCTTTGACCCGCACGGGCGCTTCGGTGACGTTCTGCAGAACCGTCATGTGCGGGAAGAGGTTGAACCGCTGGAACACCATGCCGATCTCGGCGCGCTTTCGTGCCACGTCACGGTCGCCCAGCTCATAGAGCTTGGCGCCGCGGCGCTCGTAACCCACCAGCTCACCGTCGACGGACAGCGCGCCGGCGTCGACCTTCTCGAGATGGTTGATGCAGCGCAGGAACGTCGACTTGCCGGAGCCCGACGGGCCGATGACACACATCACGGATCCGTGCTCGACGGTGAGGTCGACTCCGCGCAGTGCCTCCAACCGGCCGAAGTGCTTGCGTACGCCGACCGCCTCGACCATCGGCGCCGTCACTGGTGCTCCTTGCCCGTGCTGAGCAGGACCGGTGCAGGTGCGCCGGTCACGGGCGGACCGAAACCGAGTCGTGCGCGCAGCTTCTGGACGGGGGTGGCCGGCAGGGCATGTGACAACCCGCGCGCGTAGTAGCGCTCCACGTAGTACTGACCGATCGTCAGGATGCTGGTCAGGAAGAGGTACCAGAGGCTCACGGTGATCAGGAGCGGAATCGTCTGGAAGTTGCGCGCGTAGATGATCTGCGCGGTGTAGAAGAGCTCGGCATAACCGATGACGGAGACCAACACGGTGTTCTTGAGCATCGAGATGACCTCGTTGCCCGTCGGCGGGATGATGACCCGCATCGCCTGCGGCAGCACGATGCGCCGCATCGTGAGCAGCCGGGTCATCCCGAGTGCTTGCGCCGCCTCGACCTGGCCCTCGTCGACGGACAGGATGCCTGCGCGCGTGATCTCGGCCATGTAGGCCGCCTCGTTGAGGCCCAAGCCGAGGATCGCCGCGCCGAGCTGGCTGATGATGGTCTTCGAGTCCGTGTGGAACCACGACGGACCGAACGGGATGCCGAGCGACAGTGAGTGGAGCACGCTCGGCAGGAAGTACCAGAAGACCAGCTGGACCAGGAGCGGTGTGCCGCGGAAGAACCAGATGTAGACCCAGGAAACTCCCGAGACGATGGGGTTGGGCGACAGCCGCATCACCGCCAGCAGGGCGCCGCCCCCGATGCCGATCACCATCGCCACGAGGGTCAGCAGGATGGTGCGGCGGACGCCCGTCAGAATCGCCGAGTCGAACAGGTAGTTCCCCACGACGTCCCAGTGCAGAGCCTTGGTGGCGACCAGCCAGTGGACGAACATCGCCACGAGCACCAGGACCACCGCGGCCGAGACCCACCGGCCCGGATGGCGGACGGGGATGACCGGCAGATCGTCGTGCTCCGAAGCCGCCATCGCCGCCTCCTAGCCCTGCGACCTAGCTGATGGCGCCGTTGAGTCCGAAGTCGTTGACGGCTCCTGCTTCGACGCCCCACTTCTTCAGGATCGTGAGGTAGGTCCCGTCATCGGAGAGGTCCTTCAGCGCCATCGAGATCGCCTCCGCGAGCCCGGCGTGCGCTGCGTCCTTGGGTACGGCGATGCCGTAGGGGGCGGTGCCGTAGGGCTTGCCGACCAGCTTCAGCTGACCGTTCGACTGCTTCACGATGTAGGCCGCTACGGGCGAGTCGGACATGCTCGCCTGCGCCCGGCCGGAGGTCAGCGCGAGGTTGGCGCCGTTCTGGTCGGGGAACGCGAGGATCGTCAACTTGCACTTCTTCTTCTGCGCGTTGAGGTCGTCGAGCTGCGTCGTACCTTTCTCGACCGCGACCGTCTTGCCGCAGAGGTCGGCGGTGCTTGTCGGGTTCAGCGACGAGTTGCTCGGTGCGAAGAAGGACGTGCCGGCGCTGAAGTAGTCGACCATGTCGACCGTCTTCTCGCGGTCCTTGTTGTCCGTGAACGACGACATGCCGAGGTCGTAGCGACTGCCGAGGTTGGGGATGATGCTGTCGAAGGTCACGTTGGTGAACTCGAACTTGACGCCGAGCACAGCACCGATGGCCTTGCCGAGGTCGACGTCCATGCCCTGGATCGTCTTGTTGTCGCTGGCGAAGAACTCGTTGGGCGCGTAGGAGGCGTCGGTGGCGACCTTGACAACTCCTGCGGACTTGATGCCGGCGGGCAGCTTGGCCGCTGCCGCCGAGTCCGTCGACGACTGTGGTGCAACGGTGGCGTTGTCACCCCCGCCGGACGAGCTGCCCCCGCAGCCCGTTGCGATGCCCGTGATGAGGATGGTCGACAGAATTGCCGTGGCACGAGCTGCGCTGAACTTCACAGAAACCCCTCCGAGTCGTTGTGCTCGGGACATCCTGCCAGGAGCCGGCACGATCATCGTGCTCGCGCTGTGACAAGATTCGGACAGATCGGGAGACCCCCGCCGTCACTTCGAGGGCCAGACCGGCTCCGCCGCACGCCAAGTCCGTGGAGTCACCATGGCCGTGGAGAGCCTGCCGATGTCCGTTGACCGCTTCGACACCCCGGTCTTCGCCCTGCACAAGGGCGGAAAGATCGAGGTCACGTCGACAGTCCCGCTGCGGGACCGCGACGACCTTTCACTTGCCTACACGCCAGGTGTGGCTGAGGTCTGCCTCGCCATCGCCGAAGAGCCGGAGCTGGTCCACGACTACACGTGGAAGAGCTCGACGGTGGCGATCGTCACCGACGGGACCGCGGTTCTCGGCCTCGGGGACATCGGCCCCGCCGCCTCGATGCCGGTCATGGAAGGCAAGGCGCTGCTGTTCAAGCAGTTCGGCGGCGTCGACTCCGTCCCGATCGCGCTCGCCTGCACCGGTGTCGACGAGATCGTCGACACCG
>JAICMI010000124.1 GCA_025929315.1 Frankiaceae bacterium | reverse complement strand
TTCGTCCCCAACCTCACTCTCGGTCTGCCCGTGGTGAAGTCCCTGCTGAAGCACACGTCCCTACCTGTCGACTGCCACTTGATGATCGACGACCCGGACCAGTGGGCGCCCGGATTCGCCGAGGCCGGGGCGCGCAACGTCACGTTCCACGCCGAGGCCGCGCACGCGCCGATCCGTCTCGCCCGCAACCTGCGCGCCGCCGGCGCCCGCGCCGGGCTCGCGTTGAAGCCGGCTACGCCGGTCGAGCCTTACGCCGACCTGTTGCCCGAGATCGACATGCTCCTCGTCATGACGGTCGAACCGGGCTTCGGCGGCCAACCCTTCCTCGACGTCGTCCTGCCCAAGGTGCGCCGCGCGCGCGAGCTCGTGCGGGACGGTCAGCACGCCGTCTGGGTCCAGGTCGACGGCGGCGTGGATGAACAGACGATCGGCCGCTGCGCAGAGGCGGGGGCTGACGTTTTCGTCGCAGGCTCCGCCGTCTACAACGCTGATGATCCGGCCGACGTCGTACGACGACTGCGCACGCGCGCGACCCAGTCCACTGAGTCTTCGTGGTGGGCATCAAGATGACCCGGCGAAGCGGGTCCATCTTTGGGTGGTGGGCGGGGAGGAGGACGTGAGCACGGTTCTCGTCGTTGATGACGACGTCGACATCGCGCGTTTCATCGAGGTCAACCTGCGCCTCGAAGGCTTCGACGTGCTCGTTGCGCACGACGGGATCGAAGCGCTGGAAGTCATCGGCAAGGACTTGCCCGACCTTGCGCTGCTCGACGTGATGATGCCGCGCCTCGACGGCGTCGAGCTGTGCCGTCGGCTGCGTTCTGATCCGCTGACGGCGAGCTTGCCGGTCATCATGCTGACCGCCAAGAGCCTGTCGGTCGACAAGGTCGTCGGGCTCACGGCGGGTGCGGACGACTACATCATCAAACCCTTCGACACCCTCGAGCTGATCGCACGCGTCCGGTCGACCTTGCGTCGAAATGCCGAGATGCGTGCGGTCTCGCCGCTTACCGGCTTGCCCGGCAACCACCGGATCAACGAGGAGATTGCCTCGCGGGCATCGGACATCCAGCACTTCGCCGTGTGCCATGTCGACCTCGACAACTTCAAAGCGTTTAACGACCGTTATGGCTGGTTGCGCGGAGACGACGTCATCACGTTGCTTGCCGCGGCGCTCAAAGCAGCGGGGGCCGAGGCCGGCCTGCCGCAGCCGTTCATCGGTCACGTCGGCGGCGACGACTTCGTCGTGATCTGCGCCCCGGAGCAGGTCGAGGTGCTGACCGAGCACTGCATGCGCATGTTCGACGAAGGCGTCCGGGACTTGCACGATCCGGACGACGTCGCGGCCGGCTACATCTCGATCGTCGACCGGCAGGGCAACGAGCGCCGCTATCCGATCGTGTCGGTCTCGATCGGCGTGGCCATGACGGGCAAGAGGCACTACGCCGACCACCGCGCGATCGTCGCCGTGGCCACGGAGATGAAGGTCGTGGCCAAGCGGCAGACCGGTTCAGCGGTCGCCATCGACCGTCGTACGGATGCGGACCTCGAAGACACGTCCGCAAGCGAGGCCACACCAGCCTGAGGGCCTCTCGTCGACGTTCTTGCATCGAAGGTGCACAATCAAGGGGAACGCCCCGCGCGCTCCGGGATCGGTGTAATTCCGAACCGGCGGTGAGCAGCTTCACCCTGGAAGACGTTTTTGCAGGGCGAAGCTGTAAGTCCGCGACCCGGCCAGAGCCACTGGCCGGTGGACCTGGTGCAACTCCAGGACCGACGGTGAAAGTCCGGATGGGAGGACGTGCGCGAACGGTGCCGTGTTGCCGCATTTGTGCGGTGACGTCGGCAGCGGACGCCGTGCTCTCGTCGTGCTCCCGGTCACGCGGACCAGGTTGATGACGCGAGGGAGGCGACGTGGCCAGTCCGGCCGAGACCGCCGCGATGACGCGCGCCATCGAGCTCGCCACCAGCGTTCTCGGGACCACCAACCCCAACCCCGCCGTCGGCGCGGTCGTGCTCGACCGCGAAGGCCAGCCGGTCGCGTCTGGTGCCACCCGGCCCGCGGGCGAGGCGCACGCCGAGATCGTGGCGCTCGGCGAGGCGGGGGTGCGGGCCGCCGGTGGCACGCTGGTGGTGACGCTGGAGCCGTGCCGGCATGTCGGACGCACCGGACCGTGCACCGACGCCATCATCACCGCCGGCATTGCCCGAGTCGTCTATGCCGTGGCTGACCCGCACACTGCGGCGGCGGGCGGCTCCGAGACGCTGCGCGCCGCCGGCATCGATGTCGAGGACGGCGTGCTCGCGGACACGGCGGCCGCCGACCTGCTGCCATGGCTGACCGCCGTACGTCGCCAGCGCCCGCATGTCACGTGGAAGTACGCCGCGACACTCGACGGCCGGACCGCAGCCGCCGACGGCACGAGTCGCTGGATCACGGGCGAGGAGTCACGTCGCGACGTTCATCGGTTGCGTGCGCTGTCCGATGCGGTCGTGGTCGGGATCGGCACGGTGCTGGCCGATGACACACATCTGACCGTGCGCGACTGGCCGACGACCCGCCAACCGCTTCGCGTCGTCGTTGACGGCAAAGCTCGCACCCCTGTCTCCGCGCACATCCTCGACGGTGCCGCGCGGACGCTGCTTGCCGTCGGCAACGATGCCGACCCGGAGCGGGTCAAGCCGCTGCGCGACACGGGCGCCGAGGTGATCGAGCTGCCACGTCGCGAAGGACGGATCGACCTGAGCGCCTTGATGGCGACCCTGTTCGAGCGCGAGCAGCACATCGTGCTGCTCGAAGGGGGCGCCACGCTCGCCGGGTCGTTCGTGAAACAACGCCTCGTTGATCGCGTCGTCGGTTTCCACGCGCCGGCTCTGCTCGGTTCAGGCCCGCCGGTGCTCGGCGACGCGGGCATTCCGACGATCTCGGCTGCGTCGAGGCTCACTGTCACCGATGTGCGCGCCCTTGGCGCAGACGTGCGCATCACCGCGGATGTCGACCGAGGGGGTCGCTGACATGTTCACCGGCATCATCGAGACTCTCGGCACGGTCGAGACCGTCGACGCGGCGGATGCCAGCAGCGGGTTGACCATCAAGGGTGCGGTGACCGACGGCACTGTCGTCGGAGACTCGATCGCGGTCAACGGAGTCTGTCTCACCGCTACGACGGTCGATGGCGAGGCGTTCACCGCGGATGTCATGACCGAGACGTTGCGGCGCTCGACACTCGGTGACCTTCGTCCCGGCGACGTGGTCAACCTCGAACGCGCAGCCACGGCGACGACACGGTTGGGCGGTCATCTCGTCCAGGGACACGTCGACGGCGTGGGTCGACTCACCAAGCGCGAACCCGCCGGCGCCTTCGATGAAGTGACCATCGCGCTGCCCGAGGACCTGCTCGCCTATGTGGTCGAGAAGGGTTCGATCGCCGTCGACGGCATCAGCCTCACCGTCGCTCGTCTCGACGAGAGCCAAATCACCATCGGGCTCATTCCCGAGACCCTTCAACGCACGACGCTGGGGCGGCGCGCAGCGGGGGACGCGGTCAACATTGAGGTGGACGTGATCGCCAAATACGTCGAACGTCTTTTGGAGGCCCGGCTCTCGTGAGCACCTTCGCCAGCGTTGAGCGTGCGGTCGCCGACATGGCGGCCGGCAAGGCAGTCATCGTGGTCGATGATGCGGACCGGGAGAACGAGGGCGACCTCATCTTCGCCGCAGAGATGGCCACACCCGAGCTCGTCGCCTTCATGGTTCGCTACACGTCCGGCTACATCTGCGTGCCGCTGACAGATGACGACTGCGACCGGCTCGAGCTGCCGCCGATGTACCACACCAACCAGGACAAGCGCGGCACCGCTTACACGGTCTCTGTCGATGCGCGCGAGGGTGTCACTACCGGCATCTCCGCACATGACCGCGCGACGACGATGCGCCTGCTGGCCTCTGAGGAGTCCACCGCTGCCGACTTCACCCGGCCGGGGCACGTCGTACCGCTCCGTGCGAAGGCGGGCGGCGTCCTCCGCCGTCCCGGACACACAGAAGCTGCCATCGACCTCTGCCGGCTCGCCGGGCTGCGACCTGCGGGCGTGCTGTGCGAGATCGTCAGCCAGAAGGACGTCGAGGACATGGCCCGGCTCGACGAGCTCGAGGTGTTCGCGGCCGAACACGACCTCGCGCTCATCTCCATCGCCGACCTCATCGCCCATCGACGTCACACCGAGAGCCAGATCACCCGCATCGCCGAGGCGCGCGTGCCGACGCCACACGGCGACTTCCGGGCCGTTGGCTACACGAGTGTCATCGATGGGAGTGAGCACATCGCGCTGGTGAAGGGTGACGTGGGAGACGGCACCGACCTCCTGGTGCGAGTGCACTCCGAGTGCTTGACGGGCGATGTCTTCGACTCGCTTCGCTGTGACTGCGGCCCGCAGCTCGACGCGGCACTCGCGGCAGTAGCCGCCGAAGGCCGGGGGGTCGTCCTCTATGTGCGCGGTCACGAAGGCCGCGGCATCGGCTTGATGCACAAGCTGCAGGCCTACGAACTGCAGGATCTCGGTGCCGACACCGTCGACGCCAACTTGCACCTCGGACTTCCCGCCGACGCGCGTGACTACGGGACGGGCGCGCAGATCCTCGCCGATCTCGGTGTCCGATCGATGCGCCTGCTCACCAACAACCCGGCGAAGCAGGCCGGGCTCGAGGGCTACGGGTTGTCGGTCGTCGCGCGCATCCCGCTGCCGGTACGGGTCACGGCAGACAACCTGCGCTATCTCACGACCAAGCGCGATCGGATGGGTCACGACCTGCCCGGACTGCCGCGCCTCGACGACGAAGTCACCGAGGCGAGCGCCGATGCGCTGCCTGCACAGGTGCGCGAGCGAGCGGGCCGGCTCGAACCGGCGGCGATCCGCAGCGCGCTCCGGCTGGCCCGTGCACTGTCGCCGTTCGCGGTTCCCGCCGTGGACGGCGACGACATCGAGCGTGCGATGCACGACGAGCTCGCGACGGTCAACGGCGATGGGACCGCCCAGTGAGCGGCAACGGTGCGCCGACCGAGGAGCACGCACCGGACGGGCACGGGTTGCGCGTCGCTGTCATCGCGACGCGCTGGCACCGGCAGGTTTCCGACGCTCTTGTCGCCGGTGCGCAGCGGGCTCTCGCCGAGTGCGGTGTCGAGGACAGCGCCGTCGTGCGCGTTCCGGGCGCGTTCGAGCTCCCTCTCGCGGCGAAGGCTCTGGCGCAGCAGCGCTATGACGCGGTGGTCGCCCTGGGCGTCGTCATCCGCGGCGGCACGCCGCACTTCGACTACGTCTGTCGAGCGGCGACCGACGGGCTCACCCGTGTCGCCCTCGACGCCGGCATCCCAGTAGGGTTCGGGGTGCTGACCTGCGACGACGAGAAGCAGGCGCTGGACCGGTGTGGACTTGACGGATCCAGCGAAGACAAGGGACGGGAGGCCGTGATGGCGGCGGTCGACACGGCACTGCTCCTGCGCAAGGTGCGCCGCGGCGAGGGCCATGAGCAGGCGGACGAGCGCTGACGCTCGCCGCCTCACCGACCACGTCCATCTTTCTCCGGAAGGTTCACCGTGCTTTCGCTTGTCCTGCCCAAGGGTTCGCTCGAGAAGGCGACGCTCGAGCTCTTTGACGCCGCCGACCTCGCCGTCCGTCGCGGCTCCGACCGCGACTACCGGGCATCCGTCGACGACCCCCGCATCGACCGGGTCATGTTCCTGCGCCCACAGGAGATCCCGCGTTATGTCGAACAAGGACTGTTCGACCTCGGCATCACCGGCCGCGACTGGATCAGCGAGACCGCGAGCGCGGTCGAGTCCGTCTGTGAGCTCGAGTACTCGAAGGCCACCGCCAACCCGGTGCGCGTCATCCTCGCCGTACCGAACGAGCACCCAGCCAAGTCCGCCGCCGAGCTCGACGACGGCGTGCGCGTGTCAACCGAGTACCCGGAGCTGACCCGCCGGTTCTTCGCCGATGCCGGGGTGAACGCCACGATCGTGCCGTCCTACGGCGCCACCGAGGCCAAGGTTCCCGACATCGTCGACGCGATCGTCGACGTCACCGAGACCGGTTCGTCGCTGCGCGCACATGGTTTGCGGATCCTCGACACCTTGCTGGTGTCGCGGACCGAGCTCGTCGCCAACCCGGACGCCTACGCCGATGCCGACAAGCGCGCGGCGATGCAGGACATCGCGTTGCTGCTCCAGGGGGCGATCCGAGCGCGCGGCCAGGTGCTGTTGAAGCTCAACGTCGCCGAGACAGACCTCGAAGCAGTGCTCGACCTGCTCCCGGCGATGGCCTCGCCGACCGTGACCAAGCTCGCGCACGCCGACATGAGCGCGGTTGAGACGGTGGTGCCGCGCCGCGGCGTCAACACGCTGATCCCGGCGCTCAAGGGAGCCGGCGCGATGGACATCCTCGAGCTGCCGATCTCCAAGATCGTGGAGTGATCCCCGGTACGACCCCGGCTTCGCCGGACGACCACGGTGACGTGGACCCGGCGCTGGCCCCGCTGCTCGAGACCGGGACCACGGAGGAGATCGGCGCGGCTCTGCTCGGCGCCCGTCTGATCGTCCCCGTGGTCGCGATGCCGTCGGAGAACGCAGATGCGGACATGGCGGTTCCGGCGCTGGTCAACGAAGCCGGAAAGCGGGCCTTGCCGGTGTTCTCGTCGTACGACGCCCTGCGGGCCTGGCGGGCCGACGCCCGCCCGGTCCCGATGTCAGGAGCGAGGGTCATGGCCGGTGCCCGGGCGGAGGGCTACGACGGCGTCGTGCTTGACATCGCGGGGCCGCACCCGCACACGTTCACGATCGGGTAATCTGGACGCTGCGACCGGTGGGCCTCCCGTGCTGTTTGGGAGACCCAACGAGCAAGCGGAGCGCTCGACTCCCACCCGCATCGTTCCCCGGAACGACGGGTCTTCGCCCAGAGACTTGGGCGTCGTCGTGTCGGGTCTCCGTGCTTCTAGCACCGATACAAGGAGGCCCCATCAGCGTCGAACCCCGCATCAACGACCGGATCCGTGTCCCCGAAGTACGTCTCGTCGGTCCCAACGGTGAGCAGGTCGGCATCGTCGCCATCGGCGACGCGCTGCGGCTGGCCCAGGAGGCCGACCTCGACCTCGTCGAGGTGGCGCCGACCGCTCGCCCGCCGGTCTGCAAGCTCATGGACTACGGCAAGTGGAAATACGAGAACGCACAGAAGGCCCGCGAAGCGCGGCGCAACCAAGTGCACACGGTCATCAAAGAGATGAAGCTCCGGCCGAAGATCGACCCGCACGACTACGAGACCAAGAAGGGTCACGTGGTGCGGTTCCTCAAGGCGGGGGACAAGGTCAAGATCACGATCATGTTCCGCGGTCGTGAGCAGTCCCGTCCCGAACTCGGGTTCCGGTTGCTCAAGCGGCTCGCGGAAGACGTCCAGGAGCTCGGCTACGTCGAGTTCGAGCCCAAGCAGGACGGCCGCAACATGATCATGGTGATGGCCCCACATAGGAAGCAGCAGCAGGCACGGACACCGGCAGCAGCCGCACCCGCCGCGCCGACCGAATAGGAGACGTCGTGCTCCGCGCAGATATAGGAGGGCAGCAATGCCCAAGATGAAGACGCACAGTGGTGCCAAGAAACGATTCAGGGTCACCGGCACCGGCAAGGTCATGCGCCGCCGCGCCAACCGCAACCACCTGCTCGAGCACCAGCCGACCAAGCGTACGCGCCGGCTGGACGGGCCCGTGGTGCTGTCCAAGAACGACGAAACGAAGATCAAGAAGCTGCTCGGCAAGTAAGCCCGGCACCCAAATGATCGCCGGGCTCCCGGT
>JAICMI010000005.1 GCA_025929315.1 Frankiaceae bacterium | reverse complement strand
TTGCCCTCGCGCGGGAACAGCTGCGTCAGCGACTTGACCTCTTTGCCGTCCGAAGCCGCGGTGGCGGTGAGGATGCCCTGCGCCAGGATCTGGCCGCCGAAGACCCGGTGGTAGTCCAGCGCGAGGTTGTCCCCGACGAAAGTGCCAGGAGCCGTCTCTTTCATCTCGAGACAGGCACGAAGGTTGTCGAACGAGACGCCGGCCATGGGTACTCCCGAAGCGGTCGGAAAGGGGCGACACCATTATTTACACGCCCCTTGCACCAAGTGGTAACGTCCTTCTCATACGGAGTGACGCTCACTCTTCACCGTCACCAGGCGACTTCAAGAGGTCCTCATGCCGTCTCGCGAACTGAATTTTCCGGTCTTCGACGCAGACAACCACTTCTACGAACCGCGCGAGGCCCTGACCAAGTTCCTGCCCGACGCCTACAAGAACGTCATCGACTACGTCGACGTTCGCGGCCGCACCAAGATCGTGGTGCGCGGGCAGATCAGCGACTACATCCCCAACCCGACCTTCGAGGTCGTGGCTCGTCCGGGCGCGCAGGAGGACTACTACCGCCACGGCAACCCGGAGGGGAAGAGCTACCGCGAGATCATGGGTGAGCCCATGAAGTCGATCCCGGCGTTCCGGGAGCCCGGCCCGCGCCTCGAGGTCATGGACGAGCTCGGCCTCGACTACTCGCTCATGTTCCCGACCCTCGCCAGCCTGGTCGAGGAGCGGATGAAGGACGACCCGGAGACGATCCACGTCGTCATCCACGCCCTCAACGAGTGGATGCACGAGACCTGGTCGTTCAACTACAAGGACCGCATCTTCGCGACGCCGGTCATCACGCTGCCGATCGTCGACAAGGCGCTCGAAGAGCTCGAGTGGTGTCTCGAGCGCGGCGCCCGCACGGTGCTCGTCCGCCCGGCCCCCGTGCCCGGCTTCCGCGGCACCCGCTCGTTCGGCCTGCCGGAGTTCGACCCGTTCTGGAAGGCATGCGAGGACGCCGGCATCCCGGTCGCGATGCACGCCTCGGACAGCGGCTACAACGACTTCCTCAACGCGTGGGAGCCCTCCAAGGAGTTCACGCCGTTCAAGCCGACGCCGTTCCGCATGATCGCGATGGGCAAGCGCCCGATCGAGGACGCGATGACCGCGCTGGTCTGCCACGGCGCGCTGTCGCGCCACCCCAAGCTCCGCGTCATCTCCGTCGAGAACGGCGCCGGTTGGGTCAAGGGCCTGATCAAGTCCCTCGGCGACACCTACGCCAAGATGCCGGCCGGCTTCGTCGACGACCCGGTCGCGGCCTTCAAGCGCGGCGTCTACATCACGCCGTTCTGGGAGGAGAACTTCGCCGAGATCGTCGAGATCATGGGCGCTGACCGGTGCGCGTTCGGCTCCGACTGGCCGCACCCCGAGGGGCTCTCGGACCCGATCACCTACGTGGACGACCTCAAGGGTCTGCCGGCCGACGATGTCGCCAAGATCATGGGCGGCAACCTCATGGAGCTGATGAAGGTCAAGGCCCCGGTTCCAGCGTGACCTCAGACATTCTCAGCGGCGTCAAGGTTCTCGAGGTCGCAGCATGGACCTTCGTACCCGCCGCGGGCGCGGTCCTGGCCGAGTGGGGCGCCGACGTCATCAAGGTCGAGCACCCGGTCGGTGGTGACCCGCAGCGCGGGCTGATCACGTCCGGTCTGGTGCCGGCCGGCGCGGGTGGCGTCAACTACATGATCGAGGTGCCCAACCGCGGCAAGCGCTCGATCGGCATCGACCTCTCGACCGAGGGCGGCCGCGAGATCCTGCTCAAGATCGCCGCCCAGAGCGACGTGTTCCTGACGTCGTTCCTGCCGAGTGTCCGCAAGAAGTTCGGCATCGACGTCGAGGACATCCGCAAGGTCAACCCCGACATCATCTACGTCCGCGGCACCGGTCACGGCACCAAAGGACCGGACGCCGACAAGCCCGGGTACGACGGGGTCTCCTACTGGTCGCGCGGCGGCATCGCCGCCGCTCTGACGACCGAGGACGCTGCACATCCGGTTGGCCCTCGACCGGCGTTCGGCGACGTGATGGGCGGCATGACGATCGCCGGCGGTGTGGCGGCGGCGCTGTTCAAGCGCGAGCGCACCGGCGAACCGTCGGTGGTCGACGTGTCGCTGCTCGGACTCGCCGCGTGGAACCTCGGACCCGACGTCACGTCGGCCAAGCTCTACGACAAGGCGCCGATCCCCAAGTTCGACCGCAACTCTGCGCCCAACCCGCTGGTCGGCAACTACCGTACCAAGGACGGCCGCTACATCACGGTCATGATGTTGACGTCAGACAAGTTCTGGCCCGAGTTCGCGCAGCTGATGGGCCTTGGCGAGCTGGCTGACGACGACCGGTTCTCCGACGCTGGTGCCCGGTTCACCAACCGGGTCGAGCTCATCAAGATGCTCGACGATCGCTTCGGTTCGCAGACCCTCGACGAGTGGAAAACAGCGCTCGCGCCCCTCACCGGCGCGTGGGCGCCGATGCAGACTGCCGTCGAGCTGCACGACGACCCTGATGTCGTTGCCAACGGCTACATCCCGACGGTGACCTCATCAGAAGGCGCGCCGTTCGCCATGCCGGCCAACCCGGTGCAGTTCAACGAGACGCCGTCGACACCGAGCGGCGCACCCGAGCACGGTCAGCACACCGAGATGGTTCTCCTCGAACTTGGCCTGTCCTGGGAGGACATCGAGCGGCACAAGCAGCAAGGAGAAATCTTGTGACCACCATCGACATCGACCGCGGGTCGGCCTCCGGCGGTGCGCTGGACTTCGACCCGTTCTCCGACGTCTTCTTCAACGACCCCTATCCGACCTACAAGCGGTTGCGGGACGAGGCGCCGGTCTACTACAGCGAGAGGTACGACTTCTACGCGATCAGCCGCCATGCGGATGTGACCGCGGCCTACAAGAACTTCGAGGTCTTCTCGTCATCGCGTGGTGTCGACCTCAACACCATCAGGAACGGTTTCCTGAACCGGCCTGACATGCCGCCGCCGCAGCTGATCATCATGATGGACCCGCCGGACCACAACCGGATGCGTGTCCTCGTGAGCCGCGTGTTCACCCCGCGCGCGATCGGCGCCATGGAGCCGACGGTGCGCGACATCATCACCGGCTTTCTCGACAAGGTTGACGCCAAGAAGTTCGACGTCGTCGCCGACTGGTCGGAGAAGTTCCCGGTCGAGATCATCTGCACGATGCTCGGCGTCCCCGAGGAGAGCCGGCAGCAGATCAAGAAGTGGCTCGACCGCAGCCTCACGCGCGCGCCCGGCGAGATCGGTGTCTCCGAGGACGGCATGAACGCCGGCATCGAGGCCGGCATGTTCTATTACGACCTCGTCGTCAAGAAGCGGGAGAACCCCGGCGACGACATGATGAGCCGGCTGATCCAGACCGAGATCGCGCGCGAGGACGGTACGACGACATCGCTCGATGACGTCGAGATCGTCGGGTTCGTCAGTCTGCTCGGCGGTGCAGGTGCGGAGACGGTCACCAAGCTGGTCGGCAACGCGCCGGTCTGTTTCGCGGACAACCCGGACCAGTGGCAGAAGATCCTCGACGACTCGAGCAAGATCCCGGGCGCGGTCGAGGAGCTGCTGCGCTACCACCCGCCGGCGCAGTACGTCTGCCGTTACACGCTCAAGGACAGCGAGATGCACGGCGTGACCATCCCCGCCGGCAAGCCGGTGCTGCTGATCAACGGATCCGCCAGTCGCGACGAGCGGGTCTACAAGGACCCGGACCGGTTCGACATCGAGCGCGAGCAGGGCCAGAACATCGGCTTCGGCTACGGCGTACACAGCTGTCTCGGCGCCGCGCTCGCCCGCATGGAGAGCAGGATCGCGCTCGAGCTCATGCGCGAGCGGATGCCCAAGTTCGAGGTCGACCGCAGCGGTCTGCAGCGGGTCAACATGACCAACGTCGCGGGTTACGCGCACGTTCCTGTCACGGTGCTCGACTGATGCAGGGGGAGGCGCGGCTCCTCATCGACGGCAAGCTCGTCGAGTCGAGCAGCGGGGCGACATTCGACAACATCAACCCGGCCACCGAAGAGGTGCTCGGCTCGACGGCCGACGCGACGCGCGACGACATGGACGCCGCGATTGCAGCGGCTCGGCGCGCATTCGACACCACCGACTGGTCGACCAACGGTGGGCTCCGCAAGCGCTGCCTTCAGCAGCTCCAGACCGCACTCGAAGAAGAGCGGGAGCTCATCCGCGAGGAGCTCGTCGCCGAGGTCGGCACGCCGGTCCTGATGACCTACGGGCCGCAGCTCGACGCACCGCTGTCCGACGGTCTGCTGTGGCCGATGGCCCAGATCGACACCTTCGAGTGGGAACGCCAGCTCCCCAACGGTGACGCGTTCGGCATGAACTCGTGGCGCCGCGTCGTCAAGGAGCCGATCGGCGTCGTCGGCGCGATCACGCCGTGGAACTACCCGTTCGAGATCATCATCAACAAGCTCGGGCAAGCGCTCGCCACGGGCAACACGGTCGTTCTCAAGCCCGCGCCGGACACACCGTGGAACGCGACACGCATCGGCCGCTTGATCGCTGAGCGCACCGACATTCCCCCGGGTGTCGTCAACGTCGTGACGTCCGCCGACCACCTGCTCGGTGAGCAGCTCGTCGAAGACCCCCGCGTCGACGTCATCTCGTTCACCGGTTCGACCGCGACCGGTCGCCGGATCATGGAGCACGGTGCGCCGACCCTCAAACGGCTGTTCCTCGAGCTCGGGGGCAAGAGCGCCAACATCGTCCTCGACGACGCCGACTTCACGGCTGCGCTCGCGATGGCATGGGCAGGCGTCTGCACCCACGCCGGCCAGGGCTGCGCGATGCAGACCCGGCTGCTGCTGCCGCGCTCGCGCTACGACGAAGGCCTCGAGATCGTGAAGACCGGCTTCGAGTCCGTCACCTACGGCGACCCGACCGATGCCAACAACTTCATGGGTCCGCTGATCAGCGCCAAGCAGCGCGAGCGAGTGCTGGGCTACATCAAGAAGGGCGTCGACGAGGGCGCGCGGCTCGTGCTCGGTGGCAATCGGCCCGGACAGTTCGACAAGGGGTTCTTCGTGGAGCCGACGCTGTTCGCCGACGTCGACAACTCGATGACGATCGCGCAGGAAGAGATCTTCGGCCCGGTGGGCGTCGTCATTGCCTACGAAGACGACGACGACGCCGTGCGCATCGCCAACGACAGCCCCTACGGCCTGTCGGGCGCGGTGACGTCCGCCTCCGAAGAGCGAGCGCTCTCCGTCGCGCGTCGTATCCGCTCCGGCACCATGTCCGTCAACGGCGGAGTCTGGTACGGCGCCGAGTCGCCGTTCGGTGGCTACAAGGCGAGCGGTCTGGGGCGCCAGAACGGCATCGAAGGTTTCGAGCAGTACCTCGAGACCAAAGCCATCGCTGGTCCGCTGGCCTAGCTGCGCACTTTCGGATGAGCGACGTCGTACGGCCGTTGCCTGTCGCCGGCGGCTGGACGGCGCCGTTCTGGACCGGTGGCGCCGACGGCGAGCTGCGGCTGCCCGAGTGCAACAACTGCGGCCAGCGGCTGCATCCGTCGCACGCAGTGTGCCCGCACTGCCAGAGCAGTGACCTGCGGTGGACGGCGGTCGCGGGCACGGCGGTCGTCGTCGCTTGCACCACCAACGAGCAGATGTGGCTGCCGTCGATGCCGCCGCCCTACTCGCTGGCGATCGTCGCGCTGACGGACGCGCCGGACGTTCGGCTGACGACCAACGTCGTCGGCTGCGATCCGCACGACGTGCAGATCGGCATGCCGGTGCGGGTGACTTTCGAGCAGCAGGACGACGTCTGGATTCCGCTGTTCGAGCCCGATCCCGACGGTTCTGACCACGCGGTCCCGGACCCACCGCTGCCGGTCGTCAACATCCGCCCGCCGGCGAGCCCCGACAAGTTCGAGGACAAGGTCGCGATCACCGGCATCGGCATGTCGCAGATCGGCCGGCGGCTGATGCGACGGGGCCTGTCGTTGACCGTCGACGCGTGCAAGGCAGCTGTCGAGGATGCAGGTCTCACGATGGCCGACATCGACGGCCTGTCGACCTACCCGGGCGGGTCGATCGGCCCGGTCGGGTTCCACGAGGGCGGCATCCCCGCGGTAGAAGAGGCGTTGCGGATCCATCCCACCTGGCACAACGGCACCCTCGAGACCTCGGGGCAGCTGGGCTCGGTCATCACCGCGATGCTCGCAGTCGCGAGCGGCTTGTGTCGGCACGTGCTGTGCTTCCGCACCGTCTGGGAAGCCACCGGCACCCAACTGATGCGCAGCGGTCAGCTTCCGCCGCCCAGCGGCGGACGCATCGGCGGTGACATGCAGTGGCGCATCCCGTTCGGCGGGACGAGTGCGGCGATGTGGCTCGCAATGAATGCGTCGCAGTACTTCGCGCGATTCGGCGCAACCCGCGAGACGCTCGGCTGGATCTCGCTCAATGCTCGCGCCAACGCCGCGTTCAACCCCGACGCGATCTACACCGAGCCGTTGACGATGGACGACTACCTCGACGCCCGCATGATCAGCACACCGTTCGGTCTCTACGACTGTGACGTGCCGTGCGACGGCGCCATCGCGGTGGTGATCTCCGCGGCGGACGCCGTACCCAACCTTGCGTCCAAGCCCGTCTTCGTCGAGGCGGTCGGCACACAGACCACCGAGCGGCACTCGTGGGACCAGGGCACCCTGACGCACATGCCGGGTGCGTTCGGACCGGCCGCGCACCTATGGAGCCGTACGACGTTGCGCCCGCACGAGGTCGACGTGGCCGAGCTCTACGACGGCTTCTCGTTCAACGCCCTCACGTGGTTGGAAGCCCTCGGCTTCTGCGGCGTCGGTGAGGCCAAGGACTTCCTCGACGGCGGCAAGCGGATCGCGCTCGGCGGCGAGCTTCCGCTCAACACGCACGGCGGGCAGCTCTCCGCCGGCCGCACCCACGGCTACGGGTTCCTGCACGAGGCGGTCCTGCAGCTGCGCGGCGACGCCGGTGACAGGCAAGTTGCTGACGCGCGGATCGCCGCCGTCAGCGCCGGTGGCGGCATGCCCACCGGCGCACTCCTCTTGCGCCGCGACTGAGACCAGGGAGATGGTGAGGGAATGACGACGACTGCTGACCGCGCGACCTTCACGACGATGCAAGAGGGCACGGCTGAGGACTGGGCGATCATCGGCGGTCACGCCATGCAGTTCATGGCCGCGCTGCCTGATCGCGTGCTCGACCACCTCCGGTTGCTCGGCGGCGACTTCGGTGGCTTCGCGGTCGATCGCCTCACCCACTCGCTGCAGACTGCGGCGCGGGCCGAGAAGGCCGGCCGCGACGACGCCTACGTGTTCTGCGCGCTGATGCACGACATCGGCGACACGCTCGGCGCCTACAACCACGCCGACGTCGCGGCGTCGATCGTGAAGCCGTTCGTCAGCGAGGACCTGCACTGGATGGTCGAGCATCATGCCGAGTTCCAGGGCTACTACTTCTTCCACCACATCGGGCTCGACCGCAACGTGCGCGACAAGTACGCCGACCATCCGCAGTACGACGCGACTGTCGAGTTCTGCGCAGACTTCGACTCGCCGGCGTTCGACCCGTCGTATCCGACCCCGCCACTCGAGCACTACGAAGCGCTGGTCCGTTCAGTCATGGCGAGCCCGATCCGCTCGATCTACCGGGACACCAAGGTCTGAATGCTGCTGGTAGACGCAGCCAACGTCGTCGGGTCTCGACCCACTGGCTGGTGGCGAGACCGCCCGGGAGCCGCCCGCAAGCTGCACGACCAGCTTGCGGCGGCGCTTCGCTCGCGTGTGGTGGAGCCGCCGGCGGTTCTGGTGCTCGAAGGCGCCGCACGAGGCGGAGTGTCCGAGGCGAGTGACGACGTTCTTCGCGTCGTCCATTCACCAGGGAGCGGCGACGACACGATCGTGACGCTGGTTGAGCAGGCCATCGCCGACAGCGCGGTCACCGTCGTCACCGCAGATCGCGGACTTCGCGAGCGCGTGCAGCACCTGGGCGCCGAGGTGGTGGGACCCCGGTGGCTTCTGGACCAGCTCAACTAGGCGCCGCGGACCTCACGGCCGAACCAGCCGCCCGGCCGCCGGGCCCGCTGCGGCAGTCTCGGATCCCGCTGATCCTGCTGACCGCGGTCCTCGCGGTCGACCAGGCCGATCGCTATCTGCTGTCGTCGGTCTTCCCGCTCCTCAAGGACGACTTCGGCTTGTCCGACGGTCAGCTCGGCTCGCTGTCCGCGGCGTTCCTGCTCGTAGCGACGGCGGGCGCGGTGCCGTTCGGCATCCTGGTCGACCGCACCGTTCGGACCAGGGTCGCGGCTTGGGGTGCGGCGCTCTGGAGCGTCGCGATGCTCGCCACCGGACTCGCCACGTCGTACAGCAGCTTGTTCTTGTCCCGCATGGGCCTCGGCGTGGCCGAGTCCAGCTACACGCCGGCGTCCTTCTCGCTGCTCACCGACTACTACCCGGTCGAGGAACGCAGCCGGGTGCTCGGCATCTACCAGGTCGGTTCGGTTCTGGGTTTCCTCGGTCTGCCGCTCGGCGGCCTCATCGCGACGCATTGGGGCTGGCGCGCGGCGTTCGATCTCTACGCACTCGCCGGCTTCGTCGTCGCCATCCTCGTCTGGCGACTGCGGGAGCCACAGCGCGGCCTCGCGGACGGCCTGCGCGCCGCAACCGAGCCGTCGGCGCCGCGCTCACCGTTCGCCGTGATGCCCGCGGCGGCCGCCTTCCGTTACGTGCTGCGGATCCCGAGCTTCACGATCTCGCTGATCACGAACGCGTTGGCGGTGTTCTTCACCTCTGGCCTCGGCATCTGGGCGACGACGTTCCTCGTCCGCTACCACCACCTGTCGCTGACCAAGGCCACCGCGGCCACGAGCCTGCTCGCGGTCGGCGCGATCGTCGGCATGATCTGGGGCGGCCGGCTCGGCGACCGGCTCGTGGCCCGTGGGCGGCTGGCCGGGCGGGTCGAAGTCGCGGCCGCCGCCCAGGTCGTCGGCGTGCTGCTGCTCGTGCCGGCGTTCGCCGTGCACGGCACCGCGGCGATGCTCGTGCTGTTCGCCCTCGGGGCGGTCACGCTCACCATGCCCAACGCGCCGCTGGCCGCGCTGCGCGCCGACGTCATCCATCCCGACCTTCGCGGGCGCGGCGCCGCCGTCCAGTCCGTCCTCTACGCCGGTGCTGCCGCGGCCTCGCCGCTCGTCATCGGGCTGATCTCCGACTCGATCGGCCTGCGCGGCGCGCTGCTCGTCATCCTGCCGCTCATGGGAGTCGGCGGCATCGCACTGGCCGTGCTGGGACGCGCCGCCGTCGAGCCGGACCGTCGCCGGATGCAGGCCTCGCTGCTGCGGGACCCGCCATGACCGCCCGCCTGCACACTCTGCTCTTCGCCGCCCTCTGCGTGGCGGGGGTGGTCGCGAGCGTGGCGCTCACGGTCAGAGAGGTCGCTCGTACGGCGCCGATCGCTCTCAGCGTCGTCGACACCCATCGGACCGGCCAGACAACACTCGTCACGGTGAACGTCCGCAACACCACCGGCACCGACCGCTGCGTGACGGTCCGCATCGCGGCCCGGGACCGGACCGGTCACGACCTGGCGGCGGTCACCGCGACGCGAGCGCTCACGGTCCCCGCGCACACCCGCCGCACCGTTCGGGCCCGGCTCACGCTCACGCCGCGGGACTACACGGAGAAGCTGCACGCCTTCTACCCGTCGCAGCGGCCCTGCGGAACGGGCTGAGAGGGCTCACTTAAAGAAATGAGAACGTCCCTTTCGCCCGCCCCGGTGGGCATGTAACAGTGGGCATTCGGGACATGCCCGCGAGGAGGACCACCTAGTGCGCCGCAAGACCCAGCTGGCTGTATTGATCGCACTCGCCGCATGCCTGGTGCTGACTGCCTGCGGCAGTCGGCGCCCGATGAAGGACTTCGTCGCGGCGGGGTCCACCGCCAACGGCGGCACCGCTGTCGGAGCGACCAATGGCGCTGCGCCGGTGCCGGGAGCCACTGCCGGGGCGGCCCAGCCCGGCCAGAGCGTGCCCGGCGCGACGGGCGGCGGTGCCACGGTGCCGGGCTCGACCTCGGGCGGCAGTACGGCGACCGGCGGAACCTCGACGCAGGGCTCGGGACGCGCGCCGGGCGCCAGCAAGCCCAACACGGCCAGCGATGCCGGCGTGACCCCGACGACCATCAACGTCGGCAACATCGTGACCAAGTCGGGCTCGTTTGGACCGGATCAGTTCACCGCGTTCTACTACGGCGCCGCGGCCTACTTCGACTACCTCAACGCGCACGGCGGGATCAACGGCCGCGCCGTCAACTTCCAGACCTGCGACGACGGCGGCACCGGGCAGGGCAACAACGACTGTGCCCGCAACCTCGCCAAGGACGGCAAGACCGGCGTCTTCGCGTTCGTGGCCGACGACTGCCTCGTCTGTCCCGGTCTGAAATACATCAGTGACCTCAAGATCCCTTCGGTGGGCGGTCTCGCGATCGACTTCTACGACTACGCGCTGCCTTACAGCTGGCGCTACAGCGGCCAGATGTATCCCACCGACGGCCAGCACATCGGCTACAAGGGCAACCTCTACGAGGGCACCCAGATGTTCCACTACTTCAAAGCCAAGATGGGGATGACCAAGGCCGGCGTCATCTACTACGACCAGTCGGCCCAGTCCAAAGAAGCGGGTGACTCGTTCGCGCTGGCGCTGCAGAAGGAAGGCGTGCAGGTTACGAAGTACCCCGAGAACGTTGCATTGCCGCAGTGGGACAGTGACGTCCTCGACATGAAGCACAAGGGCATCCAGTTCCTGTTCGACTCGCTCGACATCGGCGGCAACCAGAACCTTTGCAAGTCGATCGACTCCAACCAGCTCGTGCTCAAAGCCAAGGTCTCCACGATCTCGACCTGGGCGCAGTCGGTCGGCTCGACGTTCGACTACCCCTGCCGCACCTACATCTACAGCAGCGACATCCCCGGCACGCTCGGATACGACCAGACCAACAACCCGGAGATCGCCAAGTTCCGTGCGGCGATGGACCGCTACTTCCGCAGCCGAAAGAACAACCTGTTCGAGTGGAACGTCGACGGATGGGCGAGTGCGATGTGGTTCGCCGACGCGGCGAAGTCCTGCGGCGCCGACCTCACCCGCATCTGCTTGATGAACTACCTCAACAGGCCGCAGCCCTACAGCGCACACGGGATCTGGTATCCGCGTAACAACCAGAAGTACAACTTCCAGACCAAGAAGACGCTCAACCAGTGCATCACCATCGCGCACTGGAACGAAGCCAAGAAGGACTTCCAGACGGTCGGCGACTACCACAACACCTGCTACACGACGCCGTACATTCCGTACAAGGCCCCGAGCGCCTCGTCCAGCTAGCGCGAAGAAGGGTCAGCGAGCGGCGGCGGTGTCAGGGATCTGCAGGTAGTCGCCGCCGCCCCCTGAGCGCATCTCGCCCGTGTCACCGACGAAGGTGACTCGACCGCGGCCGAGCACGTAACAAAGGTCGGCGAGACGCAGTGCGTAGGTGAGGAACTGCTCGACGAGAACGATCGTCTTGCCGCGGTCTCGCAACTGCTGGACTGCGTCGAAAAGTGACTCGACAAGCACCGGAGCGAGGCCCATGGAGATCTCGTCCAGCAGCAGCACCCGCGCCGAGGACAGGAACGCCCGGCTCATCGCGAGCATTTGCTGCTCGCCGCCGGACAGCGTGCCGGCACGTTGCTCGCGACGTTCGGCAAGCCGCGGGAAGATCTCCCAGACCTCGGCGAGACGTTCGGCACGCGTTTGGGCGTTGTTGGTCGCGGCGCGCACCACCAGCTCGAGGTTGTCCTCGACCGACAGACTCGGGAAGACGCTGCGGCCCTCCGGTACCAGCACGATGCCGCGACGGGTTCGCTCATAGGTCGACAGGCCGCTGATGGGCTGGCCGTCGAGCAGCACGTCGCCGCCCATCAGCGGGATGGTGCCCGCGATCGCTGACAGGGTGGTCGTCTTGCCGGCGCCGTTGGGACCGAGGAGAGCGACGACGCTTCCGGCAGGTACGACGATGTTGATGTCGTGAACGACCTCAATGCGGCCGTAGCCGGCGGACACCCCACGCAGTTCGAGCGCCGGAGGCTGCAGTGCCGCGCTCATGCGTCGACTCCGAGATAAGCGGCGCGGACCGCGTCGCTGGAGGCAATCTCTTTCGGCGTACCCGTCGCGATGAGGCGGCCGAAGTCGAGCACGTTGATGGTCGACGAGACGGCCATCACCAGATCGACGTCGTGTTCGACGAGGAGGATCGACATGCCGCCCTCGGCGAGCTGCCGCAGGATGCCCTCGAGTGCGGCGGTCTCGTTGCTGTCGAGTCCGCTGCCCGGCTCGTCAAGCAGCAGCACAGTCGGCTGGACGCAGAGCGCCCGACCGAGCTCGACCAACCGCAGCGTGCCGGTCGAGAGCTCCCCGGCGACGGTGTCGCGCAAGTTGGTGAGTCCTACGATGCCGAGGACGTCGTCGACCAGGTCCATCGGCGTTCGCCCGGTGCTTACCCGGTTGCGGGACACCGCCTCAGCGGCGACGAGCAGGTTGTTCTCGACGGTCATGCCGGCGAAGACCTCGAGGCGTTGGAACGTGCGGCCGATGCCGAGCTGAGCGCGCCTGTTGGTCGACAGGTTCGTGATGTCGCGACCTTCGAGGATGACGCGACCTTCGGTTGGCTCGATCACGCCGGTGAGGCAGTTGAACAGGGTTGTCTTGCCGGCCCCGTTGGGCCCGATCAGGGCGGTCACCTGACCCGGTACGACGGTGAGGGTGACGTTGTCGACGGCTTGCAGGCCGCCGAACCGCTTGGAGATGCCCTCGACCTGCAGCACGCCGCGGGTGTCGACCGGCGTCTCGAGCGTCGCGGTCACTTCGCTACCTCTTGCAGCACCTTGGTGGCGAACTCGGTGGGACGCAGTGCAGGCTCGGCAGGGAAGGCGTCAGCAGGCGGTCGATGTGTCGCGTCGTAGGCGCGGGTCAGCCACGCCGGTGCGCTGCCTCCTTGCACCGCCTCCATGATCGTGCCGACGATGCCGCGGGGGAACCGGCTCATGAACAGCGCCAGGATTCCGATGACGAGGATCGATGCGCCGTTGCCGAGCGCCAGATCGGCGAGGACGAACAGTGCAGCCGCCACGACCGAACCCGAGACGAAGCTGGCGCCCGCGACGATCACCGCGGTGAAGTAGAACAAGCTATGGAACGGGTCGAAGCCCAGTGGGTTGTTCGACGTCACCAGGAACCCGCGAGTCTGCTGGGCCAGGAGTGAGCCGCCGAACGCCGCGATGGCCGCGCTCGCGGAGAAGACGAGCAGCTTGTAGGCGCGCAGGTCCAGCCCGATCGACTTGGCGCCGGTCTCGGAGTCGCGCATCGCCGCGAGCTTGCGTCCGAGCCGGCCGCGACGCATCCGGTCGACTCCAGCCAGCACAACGGCGAGGCAGACGAGCGCGAACCAGTAGAAGGCCCGTTCGCCGTCGAGCGACAGCCCGAACACGTTCGGTCGGTGCACGTCGATGTTGGACAGGAAGTAGGGGTTCTCGAACATGAACCGGTAGATGATCAGCCCGATCGCCAGCGTCGTCAGCCCGAGGAAGAGGCCCCGCCGCCGAAGTGCCGAGTAGCCGGTGAGCGCACCGACGAAGCCGACGAGGATCGAGCTGACGAGCATCGCCGGGATGACCGGCATCTGCGGCAGGAACCACAGTCCGGTGTTGTTGAGATGCAGCGTCGCCAGTGCACCGAGGCCGGCGAAGCCGGCTTGGCCGAGCGAGATGTTGCCGGTGAACCCGGTGACGGCCGTGATCGAGACCAGCACGACCGCCAGCGAGACGATCTCGCCGGCGCTCGACAGGTCCTTTCCCGACAGACCAAACGGGATGATCGTGGCGACGATCGCCGCGGGAACGAGGAACCGGATGCGGGTCATGAGCGAGCGCTCGCCGCCGACACCGGCGGCGACCAGCCCACGCCCGCCCGGCTCTTCGTCGCGCGCGTTGAGGCTGCGGTAGATCAGCAGCGCGACGAGCAGGGCGAGGACGAGCAGGTTGGGCCGCAGCGAGTTCCACGGCTCCGGCGGGCTCCAGGCGGTCATCTCGCTGGAGGCGACACCGAGCGCAACGCCGGACAGGACAGCGATCGGCAGGCTGGTGAGACGAGCGACGACCGCGACGCCGAAGGTGTCGATGACGAGCAGCGTCAGGCGGTACGGGTCGAGCTGGATCTGCGGCGCCAGCAGCGCACCCGACAAGCCGGCGAACCCGCAACCGAGGCCCCAGGCGATCTGTGCGACCCGGTTGGCGTTGACGCCGGTGAGGTCGGCGAGCTGCCGTCGGTCGACGACCGCTCGGATCCGCGTGCCGAGATGGGTGAAGCGGAACATCGCCAGCAGCGCCGCTGCGGACACGATGACGATGATGAATTCGGCCAGCTGGTTGGCGCCCATCGACAGCTGGCTGGTGAAGTTGACGCTGGTCTGTGGGAACAGGCTCGGCGTGTCCGTCTTGGACTGCGCGCCCCAGATCACCGTGCAGAGCCCAACGAGTACGACGAAGACGCCAAGCGTCGCAACGAGCTTCTCCGACGTCGACGCTCGTCGTACCTCCAGCGGGCGGAACACCGCGCGCTCGAGCACTAGACCGGTGAGGGGTCCGACGATCAGGATCGCGACGATCGCGGAGACGACGAGCGGCCAGCCCCAGCCGATGCTGGTCTGCCAGAGGATGTAGGCGACGAACACGGCCACGGCGCCGTGCGCGAAGTTGAAGATGCCTGTCGCGCGATAGGTGAGGACGAGGCCGAGACCGGACAGCGCGGCGATGGAACCGGATGCGATGCCGGCGAGCGCCAGCTGCCAATAGAACACGGGACGCCTAGGTCATCAGACGCCGGCGTGTGTCGGCTGACACAGCGGGCAGGCGTGCAAGCCCTTGCGTTGGGCGGTCTCGAGCGTGACGCTGCGCCCGGATGCCTTGTCGCCGACGACCGGGCAGTCGGGCCGGTGGAAGCTCTCGCCGCCGGGCAGCACCGTGAGCTTGCTGGGGACGCCGGCGCCGTTGACGCTCGTCTGCACCGTCGACCCGGACGGGGCGTCGGGGCGGTAGAGCAGCACCTGGTGCAGCTCCTGTACGGCTTTCTCCAGCCGGTCGAGTCGGCCGGAGTCACGGCGCAGGTCCTCGATGAGCAGCAGCCGGCCGCCGAGCGTGATGGCGGCGACGCCGACCAGACCGCCGGAGACGAGGTAGGGAATCTGCCGGGCGACGATGACCTCGCGCGAAACGCCGAGGTAGCCGGCGATGAGCAGCAGCGCGCCGATCGCGATGAGGATGTAGCCGAGGTAGGGCCGGATGGACTGCCACAGCCAGCGCCAGAGCGCGGCCGAGTCGGGCTGACCGTCGTTACGGAGCGGAGCCGGAGCCATCAGGGAAACTTCCGTCCTCGTCTCGGAGACAGCACGGTAACAATCACCGAACGTGTCTGTCTACGGTGGTTATCGGCACAGAAGAACCACGTTCTCCCAGCGGCGTTACCGGGCCCGTGGCAGCCGGGACGGCGCGCGGAACGGCGCGGCGGCCAACATCAGCAGCGGGTAGGCCAGCAGCACCAGCGCGAGCGTCTTGAGCTTCTTGTTGGTGAGGTCGGTCGGCAGGGCCACCGGGTTCTGCTGACCGCTGCCGGCGACGGCGGGTTGCTGGCCGGCCGGCGTCGTGGTCGTCGACTGCGCCGGGAGGCTTCCGCCGCTGCCGACCGACGGCGGCGGGGGGACGGCGCCGCTGCCGGTGGTGGAGGGCACGCTCGGGACCTGGAAGTTGGGCAGCGGGACGGCCGGCGCGGCGAACGCGTTGACCCCGGCGCCGCCGAGGGTTGCTCTGATCGTGTAGTCGCCGTTCTCGACGCCACCGGCCCCCGGCAACGCCGGGCCGTTGACGGTCTTGGCAGCGACGACCATCAGGCCACCGCTCTGAGCAGTCACCTTCCGCGGACGGGCGCTCTTGGTCCCGGCCAGTGAACGCACGGTGATGTTCTGGCTCGCGAGCTTCGCCAGCGCGGAGTTGATGGTCTTCTTGACGAGGCCGTTGTCGCTCTGGTTGGCGAGGTGGATGCCGGTCGAGTCGATCGTGACGCCTTGACCGGCAACGGTGGCCCCGCTGACGGTGGTGTTGGCGGTGGATGTGCCGACCTTGCGGCCGTCGATCTTGGCAGTCGCCGTAGAGACGATCTGGTCGATGTGCAGCAGACCGCCGATGTCGACGCCCTTGAGGACCGCCTGGGTAGTGAGGACGAGTGCACTGCCCTGGAACTGCTGCAGGCTGTGCGCGGTCGAGCTCTGCACCGTGACGACGCCGGTGACACCGGCCTCGCCCGTCGTGGTGATGGCCTCGACCCTGTCCCGGTCGGCGTGCGCGACGACCTTGTTGGGTGTCACCTCGAACGGGCCGCTGCCCGGGAACGGTTTCTGTGACACCTGGGCCGAGTCATCGGGATGTGCTGGGTACTGCGCGTGCGCAAAGTCCGGGTACGACGGCACGCCCGCCGGCGTGGTGCACAGCTGAGCGGCGAACTCGCAGATGAGCGCGGGGACGCCGATGACTCCCTGGCCGGGGTAGACGGAGGAGGCGATGCCCTCGGAGCCGCCCGAGGAGTCGATCGAGGTGTCGGCGTAGGGAACCCACGTGTGGAACGGGTCCGTCACCGGGAACGGGAACGGCTGCTTGTCGACCTGGAACTGCAGCGCCGCTGCGGCGGCGTCACCGCCGTAGCTGTCTGGGCGGGAGGCGGCCGCGCTGGCCGCACCTGCGCCACCGCCCGTCGCCACGACGGCGACGCCGGCGAGGAGAACGGCGGCGACTGCGTGACCGGCGAGGCGGTAGCTAGGCGTGAACATGATCCCCCGAGTATGCGTTTTCGGGTGTTTTCCCTGCTAGGGAGGTTTGCACGCCTGCTGCCTGAGATCAACAGTTGCGTAGAATGAGAGGGCCCTTTCCACACGGCCGCGTGCGGGCATATCGTCGCCTTCATGCGAGTAGACGACCTGATCCTTGTGTGCGTCGCCGACCAGGTGGTCGCGCCGCCGGACATGTTCGACCGGCACGTGCCGGAAAAGTGGCGGGACCAGGCGCCCAGGAGCGTCCGCAAGCCGGAGGGTCACGAGGTCTGGGTCTTCGAGGGCAACGAGATCCCCAACATCGGTCTCAACGCCGTCGCCGGGCGCCCGCCCGAGGACTACAACATGGACGTCACGTCCTACGACCAGATCCGGCGCGGGACCTACGACATCCACGAGCGCGTCAAGGACATGAACGTCAACGGCGTGCTCGGGTCGATGTGCTTCCCGTCGTTCCCGCAGTTCTGCGGCCAGCTGTTCTCGCGGGCGCAGGACAAGGAGCTCGGCCACGTGATGCTCCAGGCCTACAACGACTGGCACGTCGACGAGTGGTGCGGCTCATATCCCGGCCGCTTCATCCCGCTCGGCCTGCCGCCGATCTGGGACCCCGAGCTGATGGCAGCGGAGGTACGACGACTGGCGGCCAAGGGTTGTCACGCGATCACCTTCAGCGAAGACCCGTCCAAGCTCGGCTGGCCGACGCTGCACTCGGAGCACTGGGACCCGTTCTACAAGGCGTGCGTCGACGAGGGCACGATCATCGCGCTGCACATCGGCTCGTCGTCGTCGATCCCGACGCTCGAGGAGGCGCCGATCGACGTGATGATCACGTTGACGCCGATGAACCTCTTCCAGACTGCGGCCAACCTCATCTGGTCGCCGGCGCTCAAGCGCTTCCCGGACCTGAAGTTCGCGCTGTCCGAGGGAGGCATCGGGTGGCTGCCCTACTTCCTCGAGCGGATCGACTACGTCTACGAGCGGCACCGCTTCTGGACCAACCAGCAGTTCGGCGACATGCTCCCGAGCCAGAAGGCCAGGGAGAACTTCACGTTCTGCTTCATCGATGACAAGGCCGGCATCGCCAACCGCGAGCTGATCGGTGTCGACAACATCACGTGGGAGTGCGACTACCCGCACTCCGACTCGTCGTGGCCCAACGCGCCCGAGGCTTTTGCCAAGCACTTCGACGACACCGTGAGCCAGTCCGACATCGACAAGATCTCGCACCTCAACGCGCTCAAGGCGTTCAGCTACGACCCGTTCGCGCACCGGCCCAAGGAGAAGTGCACGGTTGCTGCGCTTCGCGCCGAGGCTGACGGCGTGACGACGTCAGGGATCAGCTGATGAGCATCTACGACGTCCCCGTCCGCGCGCTTGACGGTGCCGAGGCGTCATTGGCTGACTACAAGGACCAGGTGCTGCTCGTCGTCAACGTCGCATCCAAGTGCGGGTTGACACCTCAATACACCGGACTCGAGAAGCTGCACGAGAAGTTCGCCGACCGCGGCTTCGTCGTACTCGGTTTCCCGTGCAACCAGTTCGGCGAGCAGGAGCCCGGCTCGGCCGACGAGATCGCGACGTTCTGCAGCTCGTCCTACGGCGTGACGTTCCCGTTGTTCGAGAAGAACGACGTCAACGGTCCCGATCGTCAGCCGTTGTACGACGTGCTCACGCCACTCGCCGACAGTGAGGGCAACACCGGTGATATCCGTTGGAACTTCGAGAAGTTCCTTGTGGACCGCAACGGTGAGCCGGTGCAGCGTTTCAGCCCGTTGACGGAGCCGGAGTCCGACGAGCTCGTCGAGGCGATCGAAAAGCTGCTGGGCTGAGCATGACGGACGCACCCGCGGTCGGTGAGATCGAGTCGTTCGACCCCAACGCGTTGCAGGACGGTCTGCTGCTGCATGTCACCAACGTGCACGAGCGGCTGCGGGAGGCTCGCGAACGCGGGCCGGTGATGTTGGGCAACCCGTTCGCCGAGACGCTTGGGTCCAACCTCAAGCCGGCCGATGTGACGGTGTTGGGCTTCGACGCAGCGCAGGAAGTGCTCAGCGATCCCGACACCTACTCGGCTGGGATCTACGAGATGATCATGGGTCCGGTCATGGGCCGGACGCTGTTGCAGATGGACGGCGCCGAGCACCGCGCCAACCGCGCGTTGGTCTCGCCGGCTTTCCGCACCAAGCTGATGCAGCGGTGGGAAACCGAGCTTGTCCAGGTCGTCGTCGACGAGCTGATCGACTCGATGGTCGAACGGGGCAAGGCGGACCTCGTCCGCGAGTTCACCTTTGCTTTTCCGGTGCAGGTCATCGCGCGGCTGCTCGGGCTGCCGCGCAGCGACTATCCGCGGTTCCAGCGGTTGTCGATCGAGCTGCTGAACGTGGTCTATGACTGGGACCGCGGCATCGCCGCGGCCAAGGAGATGGGCGAATACCTCGCCGGCGTCCTCGCCGAACGACGCCGCGAGCCGTCCGACGACCTGATCTCCGAGCTGGCCACGGTCGAGGTCGACGGTTCGACGCTGACCGACGAGGAGATCTTCGCGTTCGTCCGGCTGATGCTGCCGGCGGGTGTCGAGACGACCTACCGCTCGTCCGGCAACTTGCTCGTCGCGTTGTTGACCAAGCCGGAGAACCTCGAACAAGTCCTCGCGAATCGTGCCCAGCTGCCGCGCGCGATCGAGGAGGCGCTGCGCTGGGAGCCACCGATCACGTCGATCGTGCGCAGCTGCGTCCGGGATACGACGCTCGGCGGAGTCGAGGTCGACGCGGGGATGACCGTCAACATCAGCGTCGCTTCGGCCAACCGTGACCCGGCTCGCTATTCGAATCCGGATGAGTTCGATCTGGATCGCAAGAACATCAGCCATTTCACGTTCGGCCATGGCCCACATACGTGTCTGGGCATGCACTTGGCGCGGATGGAGTCGCGCGTGGCGCTGAACGCGCTGTTCGACCGACTGCCCGGACTGCGTCTCGATCCGGACGCGGAGCCGCCGAAGATCACCGGCGTCGCGTTCCGCTCTCCGGCCGCGCTACCCGTGGTGTTCGGCTAGTTCGCGATTCGACCGCCGTTCGCGGCTCGCTACGGCCGATTCTTGAAGCCCTGCCTGGTCTGCGCGGCGAAGCCAGACCAGGTGACGCTCCAACGTTCGGCGACTACCAGCGCGTTGGGCCGGTTCGCGCCAAGATTGGCACCTCGTCGCTCTCCGCCGGCACCCACTTTTGAAATTCCGCCTCCCGTCGGACCTGCGCACGTAACTCGATCAGCTCGTCGCCTGAGATCGACGCGGGCTGCCAGGTGTCGCGAAGAAAACGTGGCCACACCCACACGAGCAGGATCGTTCCAGCGACGCCGAGAAACAGCGGCACCATGGCGCCGATGCCCGCATTGATGAGACCTCCCCGCACGAGTCTCACTATTGGCGACAGCAGGAAGTAGAGGACTGCGAGACTTCCTATGGTCCATAGGACACGTCCAACCAAGCCGAACGTGTAGACGGACTTCTCCCGCCGGGAGCCGCGTACGGCCATGTCAATTGCATCGGTTCCTCCGTCGTACGCCTTGAACGCCATGGTGCTGATTAGGCCCTACGTCGTGCCTGCCAGCAATTGATCGAGATGACCTGATGGGAGCCGTGCCAGCCGACCTCCGGAGAAGCAATCGTCATGCGTGACGTCCCGCCCCAACCACGGCGACTGCGGCAGCTCGTGCTCGAGATCGTCGATCTCCACTTCAGCAAGTCGAAGCCCCGCCAAGTGGCCGTCGAATTCGTCGATTGCAAAGCGTGCGCCATCGACAACGCAGATGCTTCGCCTTTTTGTGAGGACGGATGCGGGCAATTGGGCAAGGAGCGCGTACTCGTCGCCGGTCAAGTAGATGTTGGTTATCGCAACGCTGGCGGGATCCTTGGCATCGGCCCGGACCTTCTGGGTCAGCTTCCAAACGCGCTCGTCCGAGACCGTGACCCGGCGCAGGCGCAACGTAGTCCCGTCCAGGTAGCGATCCTCGACGAGCCGCCGCGATTCTGCGACTGGCGGCTTGCCCGTGACCAGGAATCGCCTTTCTAGCTCGCGCTGCGCGTATCGACCTTCGCCAGGTGCTCGTCGCCAGTCATCCACGCGCGGAACCTACGCCTCGAGCTGGATCGCAGCTCGTACATACGCTGGAAACGTGACCAGCGTTCGCCGAACCAAGATCATCGGAATCACGATGCTCATGGTTGGCGTTCTGCTCTGCTCGCTCCTCGTCCTGGCCGCGTTCACGCCAATCGGGTTGATCGCCGCGCCCGTCGGGATCGCGCTGATCGTCATTGGCGCCCTGCGACTGGATGCCTCGTGAAACGGTCCGACCACGGTCACCGTCGCTGAGAACGTCTACCACCGGAACAGCACGCGTTTCTTACTGTCGGAGTTGTTCCAAGAAGGGCACACCGCTAGTGCAGGATGCTTCTGTGGTCGAGCAAGTGAACGATCTGGTTGCCGGGCAGTTGCGCTACTACCGGGCCCGAGCGGCTGAGTACGACGCTACGAGCTACGGCGCCGTTTCCGGTGAACGCGCTTCGGTACCGGCGATCGTCGACCGACTCGGCATTTCGGGTGACGTCATCGAGCTTGCATGTGGCACAGGCATCTGGACCGCAGAGCTTGTCCGCCACGCGGCGACGCTGACCGCTCTCGACGGCGCGCCGGAGATGCTCGAGCTCGCCCGCCAGCGAGTGCCCACGGGCGTCCGCTTCGAACGGGTTGATCTCTTCAACTGGACACCCACCGAGTCGTGGGATGTGGTCTTCTTCTCGGCTTGGCTCTCACATGTGCCCGCCGACCGTTTCGCCGGCTTCTGGTCCAGCGTCGAGGCAGCACTGCGTCCTGGCGGACGCGCCCTCGCGCTCGACGAGCTGCCGAGCCGTAGCTTTCACGAGGGTCAGATCCAGGGCGAGGTCGCGATCCGTACCCTTCAGGACGGGACGACGCACGAGGTCGTCAAGGTGTTCTGGGAACCTGACGATCTCGCGAGTCGTCTGGCAACCCTCGAATGGCAGGCGAGTGTCACGCCCATCGAGCACGGCTGGTTCATCCTCGACGCCACACGACCGCCGCAATGACCCTGCTCACACGGGCACGCCCTTGCCGGCGATGGGGGTCAGCCGGTGCACCTCGGGTCGCCCGGCAAGCAACCCACGCATCCGCTCCCGGGCCTTGGTGAGTGCCGGACCCGTGGAGTGCTCAGTAGCGGCGTCGGGTGACCCGTAGAACTCGTAGAACCAGAACACGTTCACGTCGGCCGAGTCCTGCGCCGCGGCGTAGACGAGAGTGCCTGGCTCGTCGGCTTGCACCTGGGCCACGAGATCAGCGATCACCGCCGCGAGGTCCTCGCTCTTGCCATCGACCGCCGTCAGCTTGGCGACCACTGCCACCTGCGTCATTGGAATGCCTCTCAACTAGTGCGTCCCTCAAAATGGAGATGGCTAACAACAGCACACCCGCATCATTTTCAGCTGGCGGTTCTGGCCGCCCGCGTACGGGGCTCTGAGCTACCGGGCCGGCGGTCGGTGCGCGACACCGGGGGCACGTGAAGCGCAACGAGAAGTGGTCGGTCCTCTATTGGGCCACGTGCGAGATCACCGAGTGCAAGCCCGGTGAGGTGTTCGAATTCGCTGTTCCTTCGACCTCGGCGACAACCTGTTCACCAAAGTCTGGCGCCCACTTGGCGGATTCCTCCGGGAGCGTCGCAACCAGCGAGACATGTTCCGCACTCTGGAAAGAGTCAAGGCTGCCGCAGAAGCAGCCTCTTAGCCGAAGACGACCACACTGCGGGCTACTTCTGCTGCCGTCATGGCGGCGAAGGCGCCGTCGACGTCGGCCAGGCCGATACGTCGGGTCACCAGCGCATTGACGTCGAGGGCACCGCGGAGCACCAAGTCCACGAGTGGAGGGAGATCGCGATCGGGATCGGTCGACCCGAAGACGCTGCCTCGAATCTGCTTCGCATCGGCCATCAGCGACAGCGCGGGGATGCTCACATCGTCGTCGAACCGCCCGGCCCCGACGACTGTCACGATGCCACCGCGTCGGGTCGCGTCGTACGTCGAACGAATCGTCGTCGAAAGTCCCACGACCTCGATGCCGTGATCCACACCGTGACCGTCGGTCAGCTCACGAGCGGCCGCCGGCACGTCATCCGCGGCCGGGTCGATGACGTGCGTCGCGCCGGAAGCCAGGGCGCGCTCACGTGCGCTCGGCGATGGGTCCGCCGCGAGGATGCGCGCCGCGCCCGACAGTCGCGCGCCCTGCACCGCAGCCAGACCGACGCCACCGCACCCGACGACAAGGACCGTCTCGCCGGGTCTGACGTGCGCAGTGCGTACGACGGCGCCGACCCCGGTGAGCACACCGCAACCCAGCAGCGCGGCCTGTTCGAGCGGCAGCTCGGCGGAGATCGGGATGACCGCGGTCTCAGGCAGCAGCGTCTCCTCGGCGAGCGTGCCGCAGCCCATCGCGGGCCACACCGGACCGGCCGGCCCGTCCGCGTAAGGATCGCCGAAACCGTGGTCGAGACCGTGCACGCACAGGTGTGCCGCGCCGCGCAGACAGTGCAGGCAGGCGCGACACGGCGCGACCCACGACAGGACGACGTGGTCGCCGGGCTTTGTGCGCGTGACGCCGCTGCCGATCTCGGCGACCACGCCGGCGCCCTCGTGACCGAGCGTCGTCGGCAGCAATGCGGGCATCGAGCCGTCGCGTATCGACAGATCGGTGTGACACACGCCGCTCGCCGCGAGGCGAACACGTACCTCGTGCGGTCGCAGCGAACGCAGGTCGAGCTCCTCGACGACCGGAGGCGCACCGAGCTCGTGCAGGACAGACGCTTTCATCCGGCGGCGTGAACCGTCTCGGTGTCCCGTCCGGAACGCAACAGGGTTCCCGGGGACGCTCCGGTCGCGCTGCCATCGGCGACGACTTCCACACCGTTGACGATGACGTGCTTGATGCCGAAGGCCTCGGCGTAGAGCCGCGCGGCACCACCCGGCAGGTCGTTGCGCGTGCGGTCCGGTCCGTGGCCGACCGTCTCCGGATCGAACAGCACCAGATCGGCATGTGCGTTAGCCGCGATGCGGCCACGGTTGCGCAGTCCATAGAGCTGCGCCGGCACCTCGGTCAGCTGACGCACGGCCTCTTCGATCGAGAGGAGCTGCCGTTCGCGGACTGCGGAGCCGAGCAGCGACGTCGAGTAGATCGCGCCGCACATCATGTCGAGATGCGCACCTGCGTCGGACCCGCCGACGACGGTGCGGGGATCGCGCCAGGCTTCAGCGCGCATCCGCCAGTCCTCGTCGCTGCCTTCGGGCAACGCGGGGTGCAGGCCGGTACGCAGCTCGTCCGCGACGACGATGTCGAGCAGTGCGTCGAACGGATCGATGCCGCGCTCCGCCGCGACGTCGCCGACCGAACGGCCGGCAAACGCCGCGGTCTCCGGCGCGAACGTCTCGGCGAGATCCAGCCGCTCCCACTTGGCGAGCCCGCGCAGCATGCCTGCCTCGGGAGAGTCAGCCCCTGCCGCGAGGCGCGCGCGCACCTCGGGATCCGACAGCGCACGAACTCGCTCGGCAACCGGCAGGTGCAGCGTCTCGCGCCAACCCGGCAGCCCGTCCAGCACGAAGCCGGTGAGGAACGACAGGCGAATCCGCATGACGTGCGGCAGCGTGAGCGCGACGATGCGACCGCCGCGCGCCGCCGCGGTGTCCGACGCCGCCAGCTGATGGTTGTGAAAGTCGGGGTTTGCCGCGCTGACGCCGAGCAGGTTCCAGTTCAACGGGCGGTCGGCGGCGAGTGACATGCCGGTCATCAGCTCGACTTCGTCGTCGCTGAAGCTGCTGAGACAGCCGGCGGTGATGAACTCCAGCGTGGTACCCGGCTGGTCGCGCACCGTGCCGGCGAGCGCGATCAGCTCCGCCCCTGTCGCCACGCGCGATGGCACCGGTCGACCCTCGGCGTCGTTGTGCGTGTTGGACTGCGTGGAGGAGAAACCGAGGCCGCCGGCCCGCAGCGCATCGGCGAGCAGCCGCTGCATCGCCGCAACCTCGTCGTCCTTGGCCTCGCGCTCGGTGGCTTCCGCGCCCATCACCGAGCGACGAAGGGCACAGTGACCTACGAGAAAGCCGGCGTTGACTGCGATGTCGCCCTCGAAGCGGCCGAGCCAGTCTTCGTACGACGTCCAGTCCCAGGACAGCCCGCTCGACAGCGCATCGACCGGGATCCCCTCGACGCGCGCCATCATGCGCATCAAGTAGTCGGCGTGATCGGGTCCGGCAGGAGCCAGCGTGAATCCGCAGTTGCCGCCGATAACCGTGGTCACGCCGTGGTAGATCGACGGGCTCGCGGTCGGGTCCCACGTCAGCTGCGCGTCGTAGTGTGTGTGCACGTCGACGAAGCCCGGTGCGACGACGAGGCCGTCAGCGTCGATCGTGCGGGTGGCGCTCTCGCCGTCGACATCGGTGACGATGCGTCCGTGGCGCACGCCGACATCAGCGTGTCGCGACGGTGCGCCGGTGCCGTCGACGACGGCGCCGGCGCGGATCAGGAGGTCGAGCACGTGTGGCCCTCCGGTAGTGGGTGGCGAAACAGCTTGGCAGCGTTGCCATGAGTCATGGCGTGAACCTCGTCGTCCGGCAGACCGGTGAGCGTCTTGCTGAGCACGGCTTGCGTGTCCGGCCAGGTCGAGTCGGCGTGCGGGTAGTCCGACTCGACCATGATGCGATCGACGCCGATGCGATGCCGTTGCTCCATCGCCGACGGGTCATCGATCGAGCAGAAGTAGAAGTTGCGCCGCAGCACCTCGCTCGGCAGCAGGTCGCCTTGCCAGTGCCCGGACTCCGCGCCGGAACCGGAGTGCGCCAGCACGTAGTCGGCGCGGTCGCCGAGCATCGCAACCCAGCCCATGCCGCCTTCGGACAGCGCGATACGCAGGTCGGGGTAGCGCAGGCAGGCGCCGGACCACAACCAGTCGGCTGCCGCGAGGTAGGCGTTGACCGGAAAGATGGTCGGATAGAGCTCGAACGGCGGATCGTGCGACGGCAAGGGTGCCCAGGACGACGAACCCGTGTGCAGACAGACGACGGTCTCTGTCTCCGCACATGCCTGCAACAACGGATCCCAGTGACCCGTGTGCAGACTCGGCAGCCCGAGCTGCACCGGCATCTCCGAGAAGCTCAACGCTTTGAAGCCGCGTTCGGCGTTGCGTCGTACCTCATCTGCCGCGACCTTGGGATCGCTCAGCCAGCCGATCTGCAGCGGGATGATCCGCTCGGGATAAGTGCCGGCCCACACTTCGTGATGCCAGTCGTTCCAAGCGCGCAGGCACGCGAGCCCCACATCAGGGTCGGAACACCGCGAGAACACCGCACCGGCGAACCCGGCGATGAGCGACGGGAAGCAGAGCGAGGCCCAGATCCCGGCGATGTCCATGTCCTTGACCCGCGCGTGGATGTCGTAGCAACCCGGCCGCATCTCGTCGAAGCGCGCCGGGTCCATCGACCAGTCTTCCTTTGCACGGCCGACAACCGCGTTGAGTCCGATGTTGGGATAGCGGTTGCCGTCGAACTCCCACGCTTGCGACCCGTTCTCGTCCTCGATGAGCTGCGGCGCCTCGTCGGCGAGCTGTGCCGGCATCCTTCCCTCGAACAGGTCCGGCGGCTCGATGAGATGGTCGTCGACGGAGATGACGAGGTACGACGCCTCGCGGGGTTCGGGATCAGGCAGCAGCCGCGCCCGTGGACGTTCCACCCCGGACACTGTTGCCATGTCAGCGACCATGTCGCGCACCTCTCTCACGGTCAAGGCAGGAACGTTTCGGCGAACTGCTTCAGGCCGTCAGCGGCTTCGTCCGATCGGCGCCACGGGAACACGACCAGCCGATCGACGCCGGCGCGCTCGTATGCCTCGACGTCTTCGGGTGAGCTCAGTGCACCCATGACGGTCACGGTGAACTCGCCGTCGCGGCCGGCCTCGGAGCGCATCGCCGCGATCTCGGCGCGGGCGGCCGCGAGACCACCGACGGGTGTGTTCATCGGGATCCAGCCGTCGCCTCGCAACGCCGCTCGACGCAGCGCCGGCTGCGCGTCGCCCCCGACTGAGATCGGTGGGCCGCCGGCCTGGACCGGCTTCGGCTCGAACGCGACGGGGGCGAATGCGAAGTGCTCGCCCTTGTGCTCGATCTCCGGCTCGGTCCAGAGTCGTTTGCAAACGTCGAGTGCCTCGTCCACCCGGCCGCCGCGGGTCGCGAAGTCGAGCCCGGTCGCGTCCCACTCTTCCGCGAGCCAGCTCGCGCCGACGCCGAGCTCGACCCGGCCGCCGGACAGCATGTCGAGCGTCGCGACTGCGCGGGCCGTGACGAACGGGTGCCGCAACCCGATGTTGTAGACGTTGGTGCCTAGTCTGATGCGCTCGGTCCGCGCGGCGAAGAACGCGAGCATCGTGAACACGTCGAACACGGGTGCGTCGGCGCGCACCGGCGGATGGTCGACGCCGGCATAGGGACTGCCGGACTGATGCACCGGCAGCACAAGATGCTCGGGCAGCCAGACCGACTCGTAGCCGAGCGCGTCGCACAGCTCGGCCGTCTCGACCCACAGCGCTGGTCGGAGCCGGGCAAACGTCACGCCGATCTTCACGGCATGTCCTCTCTCGTTGCTCGGTTCCTATTGCTGAGCGATCGCACCGGCTGCTTCTTCCTCCGCGTCAACGATCTCCGGGCCGTCGACCTCGACGACGACGCGCTTCAACGTGGCGGTGAACGGGAACTCGTCGTCGTAGGCATTGGACACCGGAAGTCCCACATCGCGGCCGCAGCTCAGCCCTGCACCGTGCAGCGAGAACCGCACCGGCGTGAAGTGCGGCAGGTCGCCGCGACCGATCTCTGCGCCGTCCACGAGCAATGCCCCGATCCCGTGATGCTCGCCCGTCTTCGTAAAAGCGAAGCCCAGCGTGTGCCAGCCGGGGGTCAGGTCGAGGTCCGCGGAGATACGTGTCTCTGTCAGTCCGACGTAGTTGTGCGCGTAGTGCAGACGCCCGCTCTGTACGAAGAACGTCCAGCCGCCGAGGCGGTTGCCGAGCGCGATCAGGACACCTTGGGGCGGCTCCTCGCCGACGAGGACGTGAGCCGCGATGCGGTGCGACCGGTTGCGCACGTTGACCGCTGCCGGCTCGGGGATCGCGAGCGCGCCCGGATAGTAGGTGTAGGAGGAGCGCTGTGGCAGCGACGTCGGCCGTTCGAAGACGAACGCGGAGAACGGCCGGTTGTCGATCGGCAGCACCTCGTTGCGTTCGGCCTCGGTCCACCACTTCCGGACCATCGCCGCGAGCCGCTCCGGCTCGGACGCGGCGAGGTCGTGACACTCGCTCGGGTCGACGCGGACGTCGTAGAGCTCCCACTCGGCGGCATCAAGACCGGGCGAGTCCGACTGGATCGGGTGATAGGTGACGGCCTTCCAGCCGTCGTCGTACAGAGCACGGCAGCCGAACATCTCGTAGTACTGCGTCGTGCGCGCCGCGGGCGCCGACTCGTCGGCGAAGGTGGCTGCGATGCTCGCGCCGTCCACCGGCCGCTGCGCGACGCCGTCGACCACCTCGGGCATCGGCGTGCCGGCGACGTCGAGGAACGTCGGGGCGATGTCAACAGCGTGCACGTACTGATGGCGCAGCTCGTCGCGCCCGGCGATGCCCGCCGGCCAGTGCACCACGAGTGGGTCGGCGACACCGCCTTCGTGCACCTCCCGCTTCCACCGTCGGAACGGTGTGTTGCCGGCGACCGTCCAACCCCACGGGTAGTTGTTGTGGCACCACGGTCCGCCGATCTCGTCGATCCGCGCGAGCTGCTCCTCACGTGTGGTGCGGGCGCCGTTCCAGATGCGAACGTCGTTGAGCGAACCGGTCGGTCCTCCCTCGCTGCTGGCGCCGTTGTCGGACAGCACCGTCAGCAACGTGTTGTCGAGGTCCCCGCTCTGCCGCAATGAGTCGACCAGGCGCCCGAGCTGCTCGTCGGTGTGCGTCAGGAACCCGGCGAAGGCCTCCATGTAACGCGCGTAGACACGCTTGTCGTCGTCATCGAGATCGGCCCAGGCGGGCACCCAGTCCGGTCGCCGTGAAAGCTCTGTCGTAGGCGGCAACAGCCCCGCGGCCAGCTGCCGCGCGAAGGTGCGCTCCCGCCAGACGTCCCAGCCCTCGTCGAACTTCCCGCGGTAGCGCGCGAGGTGATGAGGTGGTGGCTGGTGCGGCGAATGGCACGCGCCGGTAGCCAGGTAAAGGAAGAACGGCTTGTCCGGGTCGACGGCGCGGAGGTCCCGGACGAACTCGATCGAATGGTCCACCAGATCGTCGGTGAGGTGATAGCCGCTGTCGTACGACGCCGGCGGGTTGACCCGATGGTTGTCATGCACCAGGGACGGGGCGAGCTGGTGCGTCTCACCTTCGAAGAATCCGTAGAACCGCTCGAAGCCGCTACCGAGCGGCCATCGTGCTCGCGACGCGCCCAGATGTGTCTCGTCTTCGGGTGTCAGGTGCCACTTGCCGACGGCCCAAGCGGCATAGCCGGCGGGCACGAGCACAGCGGGAAGCATCGCGTTGGCGCGTGGGATGCGGCCGTCGTAGCCCGGAAAGCCGGTCGCGAGCTCCGACACCCGGCCCATCCCGTTGGCGTGGTGGTTGCGACCCGTCAGCAGCGCAGCACGAGTGGGGGAGCACAGCGCAGTGGTGTGGAAGTTGGTGTAGCGCAGGCCGCCGGCCGCCAGCGCGTTGATGGTCGGGGTCTCGATGTCGGAGCCGAAGCAGCCGAGCTGCGCAAAGCCGACGTCGTCGAGGACGACGAGCACGATGTTGGGTGCCCCGGCAGGCGGGCGCACAGGCTCGGGCCACCACGGCGTCGACTCGTGGTGGTAGCGACCGCGCGTGCCGCGGAACTCACCCGGTTCCATCGGACCCCCGTCGACTAATGTCGCGGCCATGCCTGGACCGCTTGATGGTGTGCGCGTTCTCGAACTGGCCGGCATCGGGCCGGCGCCGTACACGTGCATGCTCCTGTCGCAGCTCGGCGCCGATGTGTTGCGCGTCGACCGACCCGGCGGCTCGCGCGTCGGCAACCCCGACCTGCTCGCGGACGGCCGTCCGACGCTGACGCTCGACCTCAAGAACGCCGACGACGTGGCGCAGGTGCTGCAGCTCGTCGAGCGGGCGGACGTCCTCATCGAAGGCTTTCGTCCCGGCGTCGCCGAGCGGTTGGGCATCGGACCCGACGACTGCCTGGCGAAGAACCCGCGCCTCGTCTACGCACGCATGACCGGCTGGGGCCAGGACGGCCCGCTCGCCGACAAGGTCGGGCACGACATCAACTACGCCGGCATCGTTGGTGCGATCGCTGCCATCGGTGAGCCGGGCCGCAAGCCGGTGCCGCCGCTCAACCTCGTCGCCGATTTCGGCGGCGGCGCGATGTTCTGCCTGACCGGCATCCTTGCTGCGTTGCTGGAGCGCACGACGAGTGGCAAGGGGCAGGTCGTCGATGTCGCGATGGTCGACGGCGTCGCGTCGCTGATGACGATGTTCTGGAGCATGCGGGCCAACGGCGGCTGGTCGGACGACCGGGGCAGCAACCTGCTTGACGGCGGGGCGCCCTACTACGACACCTACGAGTGCGCCGACGGTGAGTACGTCGCGGTCGGTGCGATCGAGGAGCAGTTCTGGCAGCAGGTTGTCGACGGTCTCGGCATCCAGGACGCCCCGCCCCGCAGCGACGCGTCCCGGTGGGGTGAGCTGCGCAAGCGGATGCAGGAGGTGTTCATCACCAAGGCGCGCGACGAATGGGCGGCGCTGTTCGCCGACCGGCCGGCTTGCGTCACGCCAGTGCTGCGCATGTCCGAAGCGCCGCATCATCCGCACGTCCGGGCAAGGGACGCCATGACCGAGCACGAGGGCGTCATGCGCCCTAACGTCGCGCCGCGGTTCTCGCGCACTCCGGCCGAGCTGCCGCCCGCGGCCGGGGCGCCCGACGCACTCGCCGGGTGGGGTCTCTAGCAAGGCTCAGTCGAGGACCGTCGCATCGGCGCGGATCTCGCGCCTCGCCATCGCCTCGAACAATCCGGGGAACGGGCTGTCGACGAAGTAGGCCCCGAAGGACTCCTGCACCTCGGGCCGCAGTGGCACGCCCTTGCCGACCGCCTCGACGTGCCAAGCCTGCCGGCAGCGCCACTCGAACGACGAGGACCACAGCAACGCGATCGCCGGTGTCGGCGCCATCACGAGGATGCCGTGGTTGGCGAGGAGCGCGACGTTGGCGTCGCCGATCGACTCGACAGCGGCGCGGGCGTTCTCGACCTGGTCAACCGAGCCGGAGTAGTCGTCGAACACCGCAACCTTGCCCGGATACTGCGCGCTCGTCTGGTCGTAGACCTCGGGCGAGCGCTGCAGGTCGGCGTAGATCGTCGCCCAACGCGGGTGGTTGTGCACGGCGACGCCGACATCATGCCGCGCGCGATGCAGCTCGACGTGCAAGGTGATGGCCGGCGTGATGGTCCACGGACCGTCGAGCTGCTTGCCCTCGGCATCCATGTGCATGACATCGCTCGCGCGGAGCTCGTCCCAGGTCAGGCCGAAGGGGTTGACCAGGAAGGTGCCGTCGGGCTGCTTGTAGGTGATGTGACCGGCGAGATGGTCGTCGTAGCCCTCTCGGTGCAGCATGCGCGCGAGCAGCGCGAGCTCTTGGGCCGGTGTGAGCTCGGGCAGCGCGGGTGCGACCGGATTCATGCGGAGGCTCCAACCGTCTGGGGGAGCGGGACGTTCATCTGCCCGGGGATGTTCTCCGGCAGGTCGAGCATCGTGATGGCGTTGCCGCGGGCGATCTTGTAGATCTCTTCTTCGGTCAGGCCGGCCATCGCGCGCTGCGCGTAGGCCATCGTGTCCGGCCAGGTCGTGTCCTGGTGCGGATAGTCGGTTTCGAACGTGATCTGATCGATGCCGATGCTGTCGCGCGCCTTGAGGCCGAAGTCGTCCTCGAAGAAGCAGCCGTAGACGCGCCCGGGAACGTAATCACTCGGGGGCTTCGTGATGACCGGGTCGAGCATCGCCGTGCCTGATCCCTTGTTGAAGATGTTGTCGACCCGTTCGAACATGAAGGGCATCCAGCCGATCTGGCTCTCCGAGAACGCAATCTTCAGCTGCGGGAAGCGCGCGAGCACGCCGGACAGCAACCAGTCGGCCATCGACATCTGGCTGTTCATGTTGGTGAGCGCGATCATCACACTGGCCGGCGCATCAGCTGACGTCGTGTTGAAGCCTGACGAGGATCCGATGTGCATGCAGATGACCGTGCCGGTCTCATCGCACGCCTGGAAGACCGGGTCCCAGTAGCGGTTTGCGTCGTGAATGCTCGGCAAGCCGAGGTTGGACGGCATCTCTGAGAAGCTCACCGCTCTGACGCCACGCGCGGCGTTGCGCCTGATCTCTGCAGCGGCTGCCTGCGGGTCCCAGAGCGGGATCAGGCAGAGCGGGATCAGCCGGCCGCCGCTCGGACCGCACCACTCGTCGACCATCCAGTCGTTGTAGGCGACGACACATGCGGCTGCGAGGTCCTTGTCGTGCGCCTCGAGGAACGTCTGCCCGCAGAATCGCGGGAACGTCGGGAAGCACAGCGATCGCTCGACGTTGTTGATGTCCATGTCCGCGAGCCGCTCCGGCACCGAGTAGTAACCCGGCCGCATCTGGGCGAACGTGACCGGGTCGCGTGACCGCTCGGGGATGGGTACGCCGGCACAGGCCGTGGCGCCGCAGATCACCACGCGCAGGTCTTCGTAGGCCCAGAAGTCGGTGATCGGGCCGTCCGCCGCCGGCCGGAACGGCCAGTGCCGTCCAACGGGTGAGAACTCCCACGGCATCTGCTCGATGTGCGGCGCGGCCTCGCGGTGCTTGGCCGGGAGCCAGCGCACGAACAGGTCGGGGGGCTCCACGACGTGGTCGTCGACGCTGATGACCGGGGGGACATCTGCCAGCATCTCGGGCATACTTTCAATCATTGTTCTGATAGGCCCACGGCGCAAGGGATGCTCCTTCTGATGCCGGTAGCGCGAATGGCGGTTACAGCGTGTCGATCGGTCTGACCGCCGAGCACGAAGCGCTCCGCGACGTCGCTGCCCGCTGGCTGACCAGCCACTGCCCGCCGGCGGTCGTGCGCGCCGCAGTGGATGGTGCTGAGGAGCCGCAGGGTCCGGGCACGCGCGAGCTCGCCGAGCTCGCCGAGGGCTTCGGGCTGCTGGAGCTGGCGGTCGTCGTCGAGCAGGCGGGACGGGCGATGCTGCCCGGCAACTTCCTGCCGTCCGCCTTTCTGAGCGTGCTGCTCGGCCGGACGGAGGCCGGCACGGTGGCTTGGCGGTCCGGTGAGCTGACCGGCGACGCGGACGGCTCTGGCGCCGTCGTCCGGGGCGAGCTGAGTCCGGTCATCTCCGCCGAGGGCGCCGAGTGGTTGCTGGCGCCGGTCGTGATCAAGGACACCCGCCAGTGGTGGCTCCTGTCGAAGGACGACGTACAGGTAGAGCGGCTCGACAGTCTCGACCTCACCCGTCGGGTGGCGGCGGTGTCGGTCGAGGCGGTGCGGCTGCGGTCGGATCGTCGCATCGGTGTCGACGACGCGCGGGTGGACGCCGTCGGGGCCTTGTTGTTCGCGGCGGAAGCGGCCGGCATCGCCGGCTGGTGCATGGAGACCGCGGTCGGGCATGCCTTGGTCCGCGAGCAGTTCGGCTACCCGATCGGACACTTCCAAGCGGTGAAGCACGGCTGCGCCGACATGCTCGTCACCGCTGAGCAGGCGCGGGCGGCGGCGTGGGATGCCGCCGTCGCCGCCGATGCCGGGGTCTCCCAGGCGGAGGCGCTGGTGGCGGCTGAGACTGCGGCCGCGATCGCGCCACAGGCGGCGTTCGACAACGCCAAGCGTTGCATCCAGATCCTCGGCGGCATCGGCTTCACCTGGGAGCACGACGCTCACCTCTATCTACGACGCGCACAGACGACGCGTGCGTTGCTCGGCGGAGCGTCGACGTGGCGGTCGCGTCTTGCGCGCCATGCCAAGGACGGCGTACGCCGCCGCTACTCGCTGGCCTTGCCCCCGGAGGCGGAGCCGATGCGTCGTGAGGTGCGCTCGGCGGTGGAGCGGTTGGCGAAGCTGGCACCGAAACAGCGTCGGCGTGAACTCGGTCTTGGCGGTTGGCTGATGCCGCACCTGCCGCCGCCTGCCGGGCGCTCCGCGGGCCCGCTCGAGCAAGTGCTGATCAGCGAAGAGCTCAAGGCCGCCGGCATCGAGCGCCCGCACCTCGAGGTCGGCGCGTGGGCACTGCCGACGTTGCTCGAACACGGCACCGAGCAACAGCGCAAGCAGTGGGTTGAGCCGACACTCCTGGGCGAGCTCAAGTGGTGCCAGCTGTTCTCGGAGCCGGGTGCGGGCTCCGACCTCGCGGCGCTGACGACAACTGCGCGCCCGACGGATGGCGGCTTCATCGTCACGGGCCAGAAGGTCTGGACGTCGATGGCGGCTGACGCCGGCCTCGGCATCCTGCTCGCGCGAACCGATCCCGACCAGCCGCGGCATCGCGGCATCTCCTACTTCATCCTCGACATGCGCGCCCCCGGCGTCGACGTACGGCCACTGCGCGAGCTGACCGGCGACGCGATGTTCAACGAGGTGTTCCTCACCGACGTCTTCGTGCCGGCTGACCACCTGATCGGTGAGCTGCACGGCGGCTGGACGGTCACCCGGTCGACCCTCGCCTACGAGCGACTGTCGATCAGTGAGGGGACGTCGTTCGGTGGCGGCCTCGATGACCTGTTGCGTCGTACCGCCAAGATGCCACCCGACGACCTTGTCGACGAGCGGCTGGGCGCGGTGCTCGCCGAGGCGCAGACGGTCGTGCTGCTCGGACTACGCAGTACGACGCGGGCGCTGTCCGGCGCTCTTGGTGCAGAGGCGGCGGTGCGCAAGCTGCTCGGTGCCGAGAACGAGCAGCGGGTCCTCGAGCTCGGCATGGACCTGCTCGGTGTCGACGGCACGCATCAGACCGGCGACGACGCCAAGACCTGGGTGAGCGGGTTCCTCGGCGGCCGCTGCCTGACCATCGCCGGCGGCACGAGCGAAGTCCAGCGCAACGTCATCGCCGAACAGCTCCTCGGCCTCCCCCGCGACGTCGGCTACAAGTAAGCCGTGCATCGGTGGGCCCCCGCTGCCCACCGACCCGGCATGGGTGCGCCTGCGCTGCGCAACGGATGGGCAGCAATGTCGCACCGATGCCTGGGCTGGGCATCCCCTTGCCCGACAGGGGAGCAACGCTAGCCGTCGGTGACCCCGCGCTCCAGCCGTTCGAGCAGGCCGTCGACGCCGGAGCCGTGCAGCGTCATGCCGCCGTCCACCACGATGTTCTGCCCGGTCACGAACCGTGCCATCGGCGAGCAGAGGAAGACAACGACGTCGGCGATGTCCTCGGGTGTACCGATGCGGTCCAGGGGAGTCTTCGCCGTCCACCACTCCTTCGCACCCGCGACCCCGGACAGCAGAGGGTCGGTCATCTTCGTGTGTACGGCGCCGGGCGAGACGGCGTTGACCCGGACGAACGGCGCGTATTCCAGAGCTGCTGTTGCCGTGAGTGCGGCGACACCGGCTTTCGACGCCGCATAAGGCCCCTCGCCGGTCGCCGGCCGGACCCCGCTGATCGAGGCGGTGTTGACGATGCAGCCGCGACCGGCCGCGGCCATTCGCGGCGCCAGCAGCTTGATGCCGTGAAAGACGGACGAGAGGTTGAGCGCGACCAACCGGTTCCACTCCGCGACGTCCAGATCACCGAGTCGGGCGATGCCGCTGCCGCCGGCGTTGTTGAACAGGATCGTCGGCGTCCCGAGGTCAGCGCTCACCGAGTCGACGACCGCTGTCAGCGCGTCAAAGTCCGTCACGTCAACCTGGTAGGCCCGACCGCCGGCCTCGGTCGCCACCGACGAGGCCGCCGCCCCATCGACGTCCAGCACCGCCACCGAGGCGCCGTGGGCAGCGAACCGCAAGCAGGTCGCCCTGCCGATCCCGGAGCCGCCGCCCGTGACCACGGCCACCCCACCGGCGAGCATCGGCTCGGTCACGGTCACGCCGGTCCTCCACGATGGCGACGTTCATTGACGGTCTGTTCAGGCAGCCGAAAGATAGCGTTCCGATGACCATCATCGACTGCGACCAGCACCTCTACGAGTCACGCACGATGTGGCGGGACCACATCGAGCCTGCGCACCGTGACGCTGCCCTCGAGATCGTCGACGACCAGCTGGGCTACGCCTGGCTCACGTGGCAAGGCCGTCGTCTGCATCTCGCCGACGTGCAGGTGCCGCGTGCGACCGAACGACTCGGCGCCCACAGGATGCGGCAGCGGGAAGGCAAGCCGGCTGACTACTCCTACGACGAGGCGCTGCCGCCCGACTACTGGGTGCCGGCCGCACGGCTCGGCGCCCTCGACCGCATGGGACTCGACGAAGCAGTGCTGTTTCCCAACTTCGGACTGCTCTGGGAACGACTGCTGTCCGTCGACCCACCGGCGATGCTCGCCAACATGGCGGCCTGGAACAGGTGGTGCGCCTCGGTGGCCGCAGACGGGCGCGGCCGGTTGCACCCCGTTGCTCACCTCAACCTCTGCGACATCCGTTGGGTCGACGAGCAGCTGCGCATGCTGTCGGCAGCCGGGGTGCAGATGGCAATGATCGCGCCGTCACCCGTCAACGGGCGACCGCTCTCGCACGCCGACCTCGACCCGGTGTGGTCCGCCTTCGTGGAGCACGGCATCGCTCCGACCTTCCACGTGGCCGACCCACCGAGAGCATTCGCCGACGGCTGGTACACCGACGAGCGCGAGGAGTTCGTCTCGCCGTTCGACTCGATCATGCTGTCGGTGCCGCCTGCGCTCGCGCTGACCGACCTGGTCATCAACGGAGTCTTCGCCCGCCACCCCGCGCTGCGGGTCGGTGTGGTCGAGCTCGGCGCCACGTGGGTGCCGCACTATCTGATGATGCTCGACGGGGGATGGGAGTTCACCCGGCGTCTCAACGGTCGTCCGCCCGTCGAGCTCGAGGCCATGCCGAGCGACTACATCAGGCGCCATGTGCGGGTCGCGGCATTCTCCTACGAGGACCCGTCCCGGCTCGCCGCGCAGGCGGGCGAGCTGTTCATGGCGTGCAGCGACTACCCGCACGCCGAGGGCACTGACCAGCCGCTCGCCGACTACGCCGCCGGGCAGCTGAGTGTGGAGGCGGCGCCCGCGCTGTTCCGGGACAACGTCTCGTTCCTGCTCGGCGCCCGCGCCCGCGCGGCCGCCGGCCCCGCCGAAGCGGCGGACTCGGGCTGGCTCGCCGCCCAGCACAGCTGAGCTGGCGGGTCCGCTGGGCGGCTACCTGCGTTGACAGCGCCGCCTATCCTCTAAAAGATAAAAATTCCGCCCAATGCGGACACTGAGGAGACCGATGAGACCCGGCGCCAGAGTCCGCCGGTCGCGTCGACGGCCGGCATTGGTCGCGCTGGCAATGACGGCGATGCTTCTGTGCGCCGCCTGCGGCACGAGGATGAGCCACCAGGCGGTCGTGGCGGCCAACGGCGGCGCGGGGGGCTCCACCGCGCTCGGGCAGCGGCCCGGCACGACCACCGGAGTCCCAGGTGAGACGGGGACGACCGGCGGCACGGCTCCGCTGTCCGGCCCGGGCGCGGTCTCCGGCGGCTCGGCTGGCTCCGCAACCGCGGGTTCGGTGGCATCCGGCGCCAGCGGGACTACGGCCACGACTGGCGGCACCGCGAGTGGCGGCGGCAGCGCGGCGGCGCCCACGGGCGCACCGCTCCTCATCGGCAGCGTCGGCAACTACTCCGGCATCGCCGGCGCGTCGGAGAAGGACGGCCCGAAGGCGCTTCAGATCTGGGCGGCATGGGTCAACGACCACGGTGGCGTCGCCGGTCACCCGGTGAAGGTCTACGTCGTCGACGACGGCATGGATCCGCAGCGATACCAGGCCGCCGTCAAGGACCTGGTCGAGAACAAGCACGTCATCGCGTTCGTCGACAACTTCGCGCCGTTCACGATCCAGGCAGGCGTGAAGTACCTCGAGCAGAAGCACGTGCCGGTCATCGGTGGCGACTGCGCGGAGTACATCTGGAACCAGAGCTCGATGCTGTTCCCGCAGTGCCCCTCCTACGTCAGTGGCATGTGGGACATCGCGCACACCGCCGCCGTCTACGGCGTCGGCAAACGGTTCGGCGCCATCATCTGCTCCGAGGCAGCCGCGTGCACCAGCACCAAGCACGAATGGTTCGACCATGGCATCGCCAAGGCGGCGGGCCTGGACCCGGTGTTCGAAGCGGACGTGTCGATCGGCCAACCCGACTTCACCGCCGAGTGTCTGCAGGCGCAGCGCAAGAACGTGCAGATCATGTCCATCGTCGCCGACGTCGGGACCGTCGGCCGTGTCGTCAACTCGTGCGACCGCCAGGGCTTCCACCCGCAGTACATCCAGGCGTCCGGCACGATGGACGCCAACCTGGCCAAGCTGCCGGGCATGGCCAACGCGCTGGTCTCGCTCAACGACTTCCCGTGGACGGTGTCGGGCAACAAGGGCGTCAACGAGTTCCTGTCGGCCTACAAGACCTATGCGCCGGACCAACCGCTCACACCCAACGCCAGCCAAGGCTGGGCGAGCGCGATCCTGTTCCAGCAGGCGGCCGCACATGTCAGCGCGAGCCCGACGAGCGCGCAGATCCTCGCCGGGCTGTGGTCGCTGCACAACGACTCGCTTGGCGGTCTCGCGCCGCCGCTGACCTTCGCCAGGAGCAAGCCGGCGCCTGACTCGCGGTGCGCGTTCGTCATGAAGGTCCAGAACGGCGTCATGCAGTCGCCGTACGGCTTGAAGAACATCTGCCGATGAACATCGGCTGGTCACAGGCTGCCGTCGTTGTCGGCGCGGTCGCACTCATCGCGCCGATTCCAATCGCTGCGGCGGCGGGCTCGACGCCGGTGAACTCGCAGTGGAGCGGCTCCGCCGCGGCGGACGGTGTCCGCACCGGTGTGGTCGTCAACGGTTTCTTGTTCGTCGACAACATTGTCGACGCCGGCGGGCCGACGGCTCAGGCGTCAGCTGGATCGTTCACCGGCTCACGGGCGCTCGCGGCCTATCCCTATCCCGGCGAGATCGTGATGACCGCGCACGGCCAGACCAGCGGTGCCGCGCCCGACTACCCGCTCGTGGCCCAGTCCAACAACGGCGGCCCGTCGCACAGCGAGACGCATCAAGGCCCGTACGACGTCCGAGCGGACAGCACCGACGACACGTCGGCGGCCCTGGCGTCGGCGAGCGGCGACGGCGGGTCGGCGACGGCGGGGACGACGCGCGCGCAGGCCCGGGTGGTGCACGACCCCAAGACCGGCTCGGTGACGTCGACCGCTGAGTCGACGGTCGAGGGTTTCTCCGTCGCCGGCGTGTTCTCCATCGGCCGGATGCACTCCTACGCGCAGATGTCGTCCCCGGCTGCCGCCCACAAGCCCAGCAGCGACACGGAGTTCGGCGACGTGCGCATCGGTGGTCAAGAGGTCGGTGTCACCGACAGGGGCCTGGTGCTGCCCGGCACGGACGTGCCACTGCCGCCGGACAGCACCGCGAACGCACTGCTGTCCTCAGCCGGTGTCACCGTGCACTACCTGTCCGGCTCGACGTCACCGACGTCGGTCGTCGCGCCGGGGCTGTCGGTGTCTGTTGTGCAGGACGTGCCGACCGTCGGTGAGACGACGGTCAGCTATGTGCTCGGGCAAGCGTCGGTGAGCGCGCAGACACCGGCGCCGATCACCGGGTTGTCGGGACCGATCGGCGCCGGGGCCGGCCGAGCAGCCGCCGCGCCGCCTGCAGGCGGCACGTCGACCAACCCGGCGTCGACCGGCGCAAGTGCCCCGACTCCCGACGTCACCGGCTCGGCCGTGAACAACGCGCCGGCGCCGCAGACGGCGCCGGCGCCTACCAGCGCTGGTGCGCCGTACCAGCTCGCGGCCAACACCGGACCGTCGTCGGAGAGCCTCTACCTCGTCGTAGCCGCCGGCGCCGTTGTCGCCGTTGCGGCAGCCCAGCTGTTCCGGATCCTGGCGGTGAAACTCGCATGGACGTGACCACGTGGCTTCGCGCGCAATGGGATCGGGTCGCGGCCTGGCTGATGATCGCCGGCGGCTTGATCTCCCTTCTGGTCGGGTGGTGGGGAGTCAGCCACACCGCCTACCTCGCCGAGCAGATGCCCTACCTGGTCTCCGCCGGCATGTTCGGTCTGTTCCTGCTCGGGCTCGGCGCGACCACCTGGCTGTCCGCCGACCTGCGCGACGAGTGGCGCAAGCTCGACGAGGTGGCAGAGCTGCTGCGCGACAACGCATGACCCGGCCTGGCGTGCCGGCGCAACCGGCCCGGCAGCCCTACCCCTGGGTCGTGCCGGACCTGTTCCGGTGGTTCTTCCTGCTCGGGCTGTCGATCGTCGGTCTCGTCGTCGCGTGGTGGGGCGTCAGCGGCACCGCCCGTACCGGCACGCAGATCACCTGGATCAACATCGGCGTCGCGGCCGTGGTTGTCGGCGGCCTGGGCAACATGACGTGGCTGTTGCAGGGTCGACGCGCCGTCGCACTGCGGCGCCGTGAGCTGCTCGCCCGGCTGCCTGCGCGGACGACCGTCGCAGTGGCACCGGTGGCGTCCTCCCCGCGCGAGAAGCGGGTCGCGGTGCCCGGCGCGTCCCGGCACCATCGCCCGGACTGCGCGGCGGTCGCCGGCAAGCGCGTCGAGGAAGCGTCGGTGGCCAAGCACGAACGCGCCGGCCGGCGCCCATGCGGACTCTGCGGCGGCGGGTGAGGGCGCTGCTCCCCTATCTCGTTCTCGGGCTCGTCAGCGGATCTATCTACGGCCTCACTGCGATGGGCCTCGTCCTCACCTACAAGACGACCGGCGTCTTCAACTTCGCGCACGGAGCCGTCGCGACCGGTGCGGCCTACCTCTTCTATGAGCTCGACGCGAAGCGTGGCCTGCCCTGGCCGATTGCGCTGGCACTGGCTGTCGCTCTCATCGCTCTCCTCGGTGGCCCGCTGATGGAAGCCATCGGCAGCCGCCTGCGCCGGGTGCCCGTCGCGACCCAGGTCGTGGCAACCATCGGGTTGCTCCTCGCGATCCAGGGCATCGTCGTCGCCATCTTCGGCGCGGTCGCGATGCCGTTCCCCGCGTTCCTGTCCAGCCGGACGGTGCGGCTCCCCGGCGTCTTCGTCGGCATTGACCAGATCGTCGTGTTCGGCGTCGCCGCCGTGCTTGCCGTCGGGTTGTTCGTGTTCTTCCGCTCGTCGCGAACCGGTCTGTCCATGCAGGCCGTCGTCGACAACCCGGACCTCGTCGGGCTGCGCGGTACGAGCGCGGTCCGGGTGCGCACGGTCGCGTGGATGGTCGGTCTCGCGACGGCGGCACTCAGCGGTGTCCTGCTCGGACCGAGCGTCGGTCTCAACGCGCCGTTCCTCACCCTGCTCGTCGTGCAGGCGTTCGGCGCCGCAGCCGTCGGTGGATTCGCGAGTCTGCCGCTCGTCTACGTCGGCGGTCTGCTGCTCGGTGTGGCGGCGGCGATCGCCCAGAAATACGTGCCCGGCCACCAGTTCCTCGAAGGGGTGCCGAGCAGCCTGCCCTTTGCGTTCCTGCTCGCGATGATGCTGATCGCGCCCGGACGGCTGGCTCGTCGTACGACGGGCGGCAGGGTGCCGCCGCCGCCGGCTCGGCCGTTGCCGCCGGTCGTACGCCGGTTCGGTCCCGTCGTGGTCGTGGGTCTGGCCGCCGCTGTCCCGGCAGTGGTCGGCACCAAGCTGCCGATCTACGCCGGTGGCGCCGCCTACGTCGTCCTCTTCGCCTCGCTCGCGCTGCTGGTCCGGACCTCTGGCCAGGCATCGCTGTGCCACGCCGGTTTCGCCGCCGTCGGCGCGTCGTCGTTCAGCCACTTCACTCACGGTGCGGGACTGCCCTGGGCGCTCGGCCTGATCCTCGCCGGGCTCGTCGCCGTACCCGTCGGTGCACTTGTCGCGATTCCCGCCATCCGGCTGTCCGGCATCTATCTCGCCCTGGGCACGTTCGGTTTCGGGGTGCTGCTGCAACAGCTGGTCTATCGGACGCACTTCATGTTCGGCCGCAGCGGGCCGCTGCCCGTGCCGCGACCCGCCGGCCTGGACGGGGACGTCGCGTTCTACTACGTGATCCTGACCATCGCGGTTCTGACCTGTTTGGTCATCGCTGTGCTGACGCGGCAACGTCTCGGCCGGCTGCTGCACGCGCTCGCCGACTCCCCGCTGGCGCTCGGCGCCCAGGGCGTCGACGTCAACGTCACGCGCGTGCTGGTCTTCTGCATTTCGGCGTTCTTCGCCGCGATCGCGGGTGCGCTGCTCGCGGCGCTGTCCGGCTCCGTCGACGTCGCGCCGTTCGACCCGTTCCAGTCGCTGCTCTATCTCGTCGTCCTCGCGGTCGCGGGGAGCGGGCAGCTGCGTGCACCGGTCGTCGCCGCGGCGCTGCTCGCGGTCGTCCCGGCATACATCGCCGGCAGTGACACGCTTGCCACCTATGAACCTGTGGTGTTCGGTCTGAGCGCTGTCGCGATCGCGCTAGCCGAAGGCAGCCGCGGCGAGCTCTCGGCCCTGGTACGACGTGGTGCCGAGCGGGGCCGCGCCCGCATCGCCCGTGGCCCCGCTGCTGCGCGGCTGGAGCGGGCCACATGACCAGCGGTCTCGCCGTCGAGTCGCTGACGGTCCGCTACGGCGGTCTGGTCGCCGTGGACGACGTCAGCCTGGAGGCACCGACCGGCCGGATCACCGGTCTCATCGGGCCCAACGGCGCGGGCAAGACCACGCTGTTCAACGCAAGCAACGGTCTGGTCCGTCCGGCCAGTGGCCGGGTCCGGCTCGATGGTCGGGACATCACGCGCCTGCCGCTCGCCCGCCGCGCGCAGCTGGGTCTGGGTCGGTCGTTCCAGCGAATCGAGCTGTTCAACTCACTCAGCGTGCGGCAGAACGTGGAGCTGGGTCGCGAGGGTGTGCTCGCGGGCTCGATGCCTTGGCGGCAGCTGTTCAGTCGTCGTTCGGAGCAGCGCACGGTCGCTGCAGCGGCTGATGAGGCCTTGGTCGTGTGCGGGCTGGAGACCTTTGCCGATCGACCGGCAGGGGCACTGTCCACCGGCAACCGCCGTCTGGTCGAACTTGCGCGCATCCTGGCCGGCGGCTTCCACATGCTGTTGCTGGACGAGCCGTCGAGCGGCCTTGACGACCGCGAGTCCGAACGGTTCGGAGCGATCCTCACTCATGTCGTTCGGGAGCGGGAGATCGGGATCCTGCTCGTCGAGCACCACATGGAACTCGTTCTCAGTGTCTGCCACTACCTGTATGTCCTCGACTTCGGCAAGCTGCTTTTCGAGGGCACGCCGCAAGACGCCGTACGAAGTGAAGTGGTGCGTGCCGCCTATCTCGGGACAGCCGCATGAGCGGCATCGAGCTGCGCAGCGTGCACGCGGGTTACGCCGGCACTCCGGTCCTGCGTGACGTCAGCCTCGTCGTGCCGAGCGGTTCGGTCGTCGCCCTGCTCGGCCCCAACGGCGCCGGCAAGACGACACTCCTCAACGTGGCGTCCGGCGTGCTCACCCCGGATGCGGGCTCCGTGTGGTTGAACGGTGTCGATGTGACGTCGGAACCATCGCACCGGCGTGCCGGCCGCGGACTGTGTCACGTGCCAGAAGGCCGTGGCATCTTTCCCAATCTCACGGTTCGGCAGAACATCCAGCTGCACGCCGCAGACGGCGACGCAGCTGACGCGGTAGCCCGGGCCGTCGATGCCTTTCCGGCGCTGGGTTCGCGGCTGACGCAGCAGGCCGGCACGCTGTCGGGCGGTGAGCAGCAGATGCTTGCGCTGTCTGCTGCTCGGGTACGCCGCCCCGACGTCGTACTTCTCGACGAGGTCTCGACGGGGCTCGCGCCGCAGGTCATCGACGAGATCTTCACGTTCCTGATGTCATTGGCCGCAGGTGGC
>JAICMI010000046.1 GCA_025929315.1 Frankiaceae bacterium | reverse complement strand
CGAAATCGCCGCGGTACCGGGAGCCGGCGACCAGCGAGCCGAGATCCAGCGTGTAGAGGTGCTTGTCCTTGAGTGTGGTCGGCACGTCGCCGCGCACAATCGCCTGGGCCAGGCCCTCGACGACGGCGGTCTTGCCGACGCCGGGCTCGCCGATGAGGACGGGGTTGTTCTTCGTACGACGAGAAAGCACCTGCATGACGCGCTCGATCTCTTTCTCGCGCCCGATGACCGGGTCGAGCTTGTTCTCGCGCGCGGCCTGCGTCAGGTTGCGGCCGAACTGGTCGAGCACCAAGGACGTCGACGGCGTGCCCTCGCCACCTGCACCCGCGGCCGCGGGCTCCTTGCCCTGGTAGCCGGACAGCAGCTGGATAACCTGCTGACGAACCCGGTTGAGGTCGGCTCCGAGCTTGACCAGCACCTGGGCCGCGACACCTTCGCCTTCGCGGATCAGGCCGAGCAGGATGTGTTCGGTGCCGATGTAGTTGTGACCGAGCTGCAGCGCCTCGCGCAGTGACAGCTCGAGAACCTTCTTTGCGCGGGGCGTAAAGGGAATGTGTCCACTCGGTGCCTGCTGCCCCTGGCCGATGATCTCCTCGACCTGCTGGCGCACGCCTTCGAGCGAGATTCCAAGCGACTCGAGCGCCTTGGCTGCGACGCCTTCGCCTTCATGAATCAGGCCGAGCAGGATGTGCTCGGTGCCGATGTAATTGTGGTTAAGCATCCTGGCTTCTTCTTGAGCCAGGACGACAACGCGCCTCGCGCGGTCGGTAAATCTCTCAAACATTGCTCGCTCCTCGCGGAAGCGGTGCGGGGAGCCGGCCGGCTCCCTTGACCGCATGCTAGACCACTGCGCTCGCTCGTCTCACCACTCTGACGTTCCCGGTGCAGACCGGGTTCACGTGAGGGTTATCGGATTGAGACGCTCAAATCTGCAACGTGAATCGTCCCCTGGGGATTCCACGTCCGCTGGTAGCGAACACACGGGCTAACGATGGGCGGCGGCGTACTTCTCAGCCAGCTCGGCCGGCACCCGGCCGCGCTCCGGCACCGCCAGTCCCTGGCCGCGGGCCCACTCCCGGATCTGCGCCGCCTCCCCCGAGCCGCTGCGACGACCTCGGCGGCGAGGGCTCGTCGATCGCCCGGTCCGCCCGTTCCCGCGCCGGGCGGCACCGACGAACGGTGCGAACGCGTCACGCAGCTCCCGACCATGGGCGTCGCACACATCGATTTCGTAACCAGAGCCGTCGAGCGCGAACGAAATCGTCTCGGTTCCCGGTGTCTCTGCCTCGTGCATATCGCAGACGAGAATTACCTGCACTCGCTGAGCCACAACGCACCTCACCAATTCATTAATGCTCGGCAAAATATCGGCGGCAAATCTACGCCGAAAAGCTCGGGTGACCAAATGCCGACGGCTAAATGCGTTTATCGCGTACGCCTGCCGGGCGCATGCGTACGCCGTTACAGTCCGATTCGACGAGGGAGGTGCATCGAGTGCCGACATGTTCGGCGTGCGGCGATCCCGTGCCGACGACCGCCCGCTTCTGCCCGTCCTGTGGCACTCCCCGCGACGCCGCCTGTCCCGCGTGTGGAGCGCCGGCCGTCGGTCGGTTCTGCGCGGAGTGTGGCACCTCGATCTCCGCGCCCGCCGCCGATGCCACCGCGCCAGCCAGCACACCTCAGCGCCTCTCCGAGCGCCGCATCACGTCGGTCTTGTTCGCCGACCTCGTGGGTTTCACGACGCTGTCGGAGTCCCGCGACGCGGAGGATGTGCGCGAGCTGCTTTCCCGCTACTTCGCGACTGCGCGGACAATCATCGAGCGTTACGGCGGCACCGTCGAAAAGTTCATCGGCGATGCGGTCATGGCGGTGTGGGGTGTGCCGACCGCACACGAGGATGACGCCGAGCGAGCAGTCCGTGCCGGCCTCGACCTGATCGACTCGGTCACGGCGGTCGGTGACGAATCCGGTCTGCCCGGTCTGTCGATGCGAGTCGGCGTCGTCACCGGCGAGGTCGCGGTCACCGTCGGGGCGACCGGCGAGGGCATGGTTGCCGGCGACGCTGTCAACACCGCGTCCCGGGTGCAGTCGAGTGCCGAACCCGGCCGCGTCTGGGTCGATGACCAGACGCGCGAGCTGACTGCGGCGGCTGTCTTGTACTACGACCGTGGCTGGCACAGCCTCAAGGGCAAGGGCGAGCAGCAGCGGCTCTTCGAAGCCCGGCAAGTTGTCGCGGCCGTCGGCGGTGCGCGCCGTGTCGATGGGCTCGAGGCACCGTTCTGCGGCCGCGACCGCGAACTGCGGCTGGTCAAGGAACTCTTCCACGCGACGCTGGAAGAAGGGCGCCCGCGCCTCGTCACCGTCTATGGCGCCCCGGGCGTCGGAAAGTCGCGGCTGGGCTGGGAGTTCGACAAGTACACCGACGGCATCAACACGCTCGTCACCGTGCACCGGGGCCGCTGCCTGTCCTACGGCGACGGCGTCGCATTCTGGGCGCTGGCGGAGGTGGTTCGAGGCCGGCTGCGCATCCTCGAGGGAGACCCCAACGAGACGGTCGTGGAGCGGCTGCGCGAGGGGCTGATCACCTATGTGCCCGACGAGGAAGACCGGACCTGGCTGTTGCCGCGGCTCGCCACCCTGCTCGGCGTCTCGGATCTCGTCGGACCCGGCACAGAGTTCGCCCGCGAAGACCTGTTCAGCGCCTGGCGCACCTTCCTCGAACGGGTCGCGCGCTACAACGAGTCGGCCGGCGCAGTCGTGCTCCTCGACGACCTGCAGTGGGCGGACCCGGCGCTGCTCGACTTCATCACCCACGTGCTCGATCACGCGCAGGCGCCGATCTTCATCCTCGCGCTGGCGCGTTCCGAGCTCGCGGAGAAGGCACCGCAGTTCTCCAACGGCCGCCGGACGACCGCCCTGCATCTGGAGCCGCTCTCGGAGACTCAGATGTCCTCGCTCGTGGGCGGCCTCGTCGACGGGCTACCCGACGCGCTCAGGGATGCCCTGGTCGAACGATCCGAGGGGATCCCGCTCTATGCCGTCGAGACGGTTCGCGGGCTGATCGACCGGGACGCCGTCATCCCACGTGATGGTCGCTACGTCCTCGCCGCCGATGCGACCGACCGGATCGACCTGACCGACCGGTCGCTGCCCACCAGCCTGCACACCCTCATCGCCAGCCGGCTCGACGGGCTGCCGGCGCAGGAACGCAGCGTCGTCCAGGACGCCGCGGTCCTCGGCTTGTCGTTCACCGCCGATGGACTGGCCGCGCTGATGTCAGCCGTCGGTGACCAGGCCGACATCGAAGCCGCGCTGCCCGCTCTGGTCCGCAAGGAGATCTTCTCGATCGACTCGGATCCGCGGTCGTCGGAACACGGTCAGCATCGCTTCGTACAAGCGATGGTGCGGACGGTCGCCTACGAGACCTTGTCCCGGCGCGATCGCAAGGCTCGGCACCTGGCGGTCGCGGAGTTCCTCGCTCACGAGCCCGACGCGGATGCGATCGCCGCCGTCCGGGCCAGTCACTATCTCGACGCTCGGGCGGCAGCCGGCTCGGATGACGACGCGGTCGAGCTGGCGGAGCGGGCGGTCGAGCTGTTGGAGCTCGCGGCGAAACAGGCCCGGGCGCTCGGAGCACCGCTCGAGGCCCGCCGACATCTGCAGGCAGCACTCGAACTTGTCGCGGACCCACCGGCCGTGGGGCGGCTGACCGAGCTCGCCGCGCGCGCAGCTCTTGCGTCGGGCTCCTCCACCGACAGCGCGGCCATGGCCCTCCAAGCTCAGGACGCCTATGCGGCGGCCGGACAGCCCGTCGACGCGGCCCGAGCCTTGGCCCTGTGGGGCGAGTCACTCATCTACGCCGGACAGAGCGCTGCCGTGCTCGAACCCCTTTCCGCCGCCTACGAGCAGCTTCGCGAGCAGCCCGAGGCGGCCGAAGTTGCCGCCGCACTCGCCCTCGTGGTCGCGCGCGCCTACTACATCGCCGCCGGTCAAAACGCCCTCGCCCTCGAGTGGTTCGACCGGGCAGTCGTCCTGGCCGAGGCGCTCGACGACCTGCCGCTGTTGGTGTCGACGCTTGCTTCCTACGCCGGCGCTTTGATCCTCGACGGGCGATCGCACATGGGCCTCGGACTCTTGCAGGTGGCGTTGGACCTCGCCCACCGCTCCGACGACCCGAAGCTGGCACTGCGTCCACTCAACAACCTCGTGAGCTTCCTCGCTGCCCGCGATCCCGCTCTCGCCCGCGGCTACGTCGAGACGGGTCTCGCCCTCTGCCGTCGTATCGGCGACCGTGACTGGGGCCAGTACATGTTCGCCAGCTCCGCGCACGTCTACTGGAACCTCGGTGCCTGGGACGAGGCCCTCCAAGTGCTCGACGAAGCCGCGCAAGGGCCCGCGTCGGAGACGAGCACAACCATGGCGGTGAACGTCGCCTACAGAACGGCGATCGAGGACGCTCGCGGCACTCCGACTCCGTTACGAGAGCTCGAGGCGAGCATCACCGGTCAGCACGCCGACCTGATGCTGGATGCCGGCTTCCTGCTGGCCGAAGCGACGGCAGCGCGGCGCTCCGGCGACATCACGAAAGCCGCGCAGCGGTCACTGCAGGCCTTTGACAGCTGTCACCGGGCGAGCGGGATCGACGATGACTTTCCGATCTTCTGGTTCCAAGCCATCGATGACCAGCTCGCTGCGGACAATGTCGCAGCGGCGCGCGAAACGCTCGCTGCAGTCGGGGACGCGCCACGTGGCCGCGTCCCGGCCCTGCAGGCGGCGCTACTGCCGTGGTTGCGTGCGCGCATAAATGTCGCTGCACGAGAGCTCGACGAGGTCGACGAGGACTTCCGATCCGCGATCGCGAAGCTGCGACAGTTCGGTGCGCCGTACTACCTGGCCCGCGCGCTGCTCGACCATGCCGACTGGCTCGACGAACAGGACCGAGTCGCCGCCGCGATGCCGCTGGCCGCGGAGGCGCTGGGACTGCTCAACGGACTGCGAGCCGCTGCATGGGTCCAACGCGCCGCGCGGCTCGCAGGCGCCGAAATCACTCAGGTCGAACCAGCGGGAACGTGATCGCTTCTCGGATGTTGACGCCGGTCAGCAGCATGACGAGCCGGTCCACGCCCATCCCCATGCCGCCCATCGGCGGCGCGCCGTACTCGAGCGCGCGCAGGAAGTCCTCGTCGAGCTGCATGGCCTCGGGATCGCCACCAGCCGCCTTCATGGACTGCTCCGTGAGCCGACGCCGTTGTTCGACGGGGTCGACCAGTTCCGAATATGCCGTCGCCAGCTCCACGCCGGCCACGATGAGGTCCCAGGCCTCGGTGAGGCGCGGCTCGGCGCGGTGGGCGCGCGTCAGGGGACGCACCTCCACCGGATAGTCGCGGACGAAGGTCGGCTCGAGCAGCGTGTGCTCCACCAGCTTCTCGAACAGCTCGAGCACGATCTCTCCCGGCGACCAGCCCGGCTGCAGGGCAACGTCATGACCAGCGGCCAGCTCGCGCAGTTCTTCCGCACCTGTGTCCGGGGTGACTGCGCGACCGACGGCCTCGGCCACCGCATCGTGGATGGTCACCGACTGCCAGGGCTTTGACAGGTCGATCTCGCCACCGCGTCCGTCCGGGATGACGGAGGAGCCGATGGCTTCGGCAGCACGAACGATGAGCGCGCGCGTGAGGTCGGCCATCGTGTCGTAGTCGCCGTAAGCCTCGTAGGCCTCCAGCATCGTGAACTCCGGGTTGTGGGTCGTGTCGATGCCCTCGTTGCGGAACGTGCGTCCCATCTCGTAGACGCGGTCGATGCCTCCGACGACGAGGCGCTTGAGCGGGAGCTCCAACGCAATGCGCAGATACATCTCCTGGTCGAACGCGTTGAGATGTGTCGTGAACGGACGCGCGGCGGCGCCGCCGTTCGTGAACTGCAGCACGCCGGTTTCGACCTCGGCGTAGCCGCGCTGGTCGAACGTCTCACGCATGCTCCGCAGCACTGCCGATCGCGCGTGCACTTGTCGCCGCGCGTCCGGGTTCATCACCAGGTCGACATAGCGCTGTCGCACTCTGGCTTCCGGATCTGCGAGGCCCTTCCACTTTTCCGGCAGGGGCCGTAACGCCTTGCTCGCCAACGTCCACTCGTCCGCCAGGACAGAGAGCTCGCCGCGCCGGCTGCTGATCACCTCTCCGGTCACAGACACGTGGTCACCGAGGTCGATCTCGCGCTTCCAGGCTTCGAGGGACTCCTCGCCGACCTTGTCCAGCGACAACATCGCCTGTAAGTCGCCGGTGCCGTCACGTAGCGTCGCGAAACAGAGCTTGCCGCTGTCGCGCTTGAGGACGATGCGACCGGCAACGGACACCTGATCGCCCGTGGTCGAGTCCGCAACGAGATCGCCGTACTTGCTACGCAGGTCGCCGATCGAGACCGAACGTGGCACGTTGACCGGATAGGGCTCGCCGCCGCGATCCCGAATGCGGTCGAGCTTGTCCCGCCGGACGCGCATTTGCTCCGGCAGATCGGTGCCCTCGGTCACATGGACAGGCTAGTGACTCAGTCGTAGACGATGACGCCGCGCAGGTTGACGCCCGCGAGCATGTCCTCGTAGCCGGCATTGATGTCGTCGAGCGAATAAGTCCTCGTCACAAGCTCATCGAGCTTGTACTGCCCGGCCTTGTAGAGCGACAGGATGTTCTTGATGTCGTGCATCGGGTTGCTCGCCCCGAACAACGAGCCCTTAACGGTCTTTTGATAGAGCGTGAGGATGTCACCGTTGAGCTGGATGGTGTTCTCCATCATGTTGCCGAGCCCCACCAGGACGATGGTGCCCGCCTTGCGAGTCGCGTCGAACGCCTTCTGCACGACCTCTGTCCCGACGACGCCGACCGTGACGATGGCGGCGTCGGCGCCGACACCGAGCGTCAGCTCATAAGCCGCCTGGATCGCCTCGTCTGCTGTCGCAAAAGCGTGGGTGGCACCGAACTCGAGCGCCTTGTCCCGCTTGAACTCCACCGGGTCCACGGCGATGACGGCACGGGCGCCGGCGTGCCTGGCGCCCTGAACGGCGTTGATGCCGATGCCGCCGATTCCGAAGATCACAACCGTGTCGCCCGGCCGTGTCTCCGCGGAGTAGACGATCGAGCCCCAGCCGGTCGGCACGCCGCAGCCGACGAGCGCGGCCTTCTGCAACGGGATGTCGTCGTCGATCTTGACCACCGAGTTGCGCGACACTACCGACCGCTCGCTGAACGTGCCGAGCATGCACATGCCGCCGAGGTCCTGCTCGCCGGAGTGGAAACGGAAGGTGCCGTCGGGCAGGCAGCCGTCGAGAAGCATGGCGCCGAGGTCGCAGAGGTTCTGGTGACCGGTGGAGCACCAACGGCACTTGCCGCAGGTCGGCAGGAACGAACAGACGACGTGATCGCCGGGTGCGATGTCGTAGACCCCGTCGCCCACCGCCTCGATGACGCCGGCACCCTCGTGGCCACCGACGATCGGGTAACGCGAGGGCATGTCACCGGAGCGCACGTGGTCGTCGGAGTGGCACAGACCGGACGCTGTGAACTTGATCAGGACCTCACCGGCTTTGGGCTCGTCGAGGTCGAGCTCGACGATGTCCCAGGGCTTGCCGGCTTCCCACATGACTGCAGCGCGCGTCTTCACAGACGGCAATTTAGTCCCGGTTGCGCTCGAAGACCAGCCGCAGGCCGATCAGGGTGAGGTCCGGCTCGTGCTCGGTGATGGTCTCGGCCTCGTCCATCACCAGCGTGGCCAGTCCTCCGGTCGCGACCACGACGGGGTCAGCATCAAGCTCTGCGGCGATACGGCGTACGAGCCCGTCGATCTGTCCCGCGAAGCCGAAGATGATGCCGGACTGCAGGGCTTCGACGGTCGACTTGCCGATCACCGATCGTGGTCGCACCAGCTCCACCTTGAGCAACCGGGCCGCGCGAGCGGCAAGAGCGTCGACGGAGATCTCGATGCCGGGTGCCAGCGCGCCGCCGAGAAACTCGCCACGGTCGCTGACGACGTCGAAGTTGGTCGAGGTGCCGAAGTCGACCACGATCGCCGGTCCGCCGAAGAGGTGAAAAGCGGCCAAGGCGTTGACGATGCGGTCCGCGCCGACCTCACGCGGGTTGTCATAAAGGATGGGTACGCCGGTCTTGACACCTGGCTCGACGATCACGACAGCGACGTCGGAGTAGTAGCGCTCGAACACCCAGCGGAGCTCGTGGAGGACGGCGGGCACCGTTGAGCACGCGGCGATGCCATCCGGCTTCGGCTGGTCCGCGAGCAGGCCGCGCAGCAAGAGCGCGATCTCGTCAGCGGTGGCGCGAGCATCGGTCTTGATCCGCCACGACTCGGCGAGATGCTCTCCCTCGAAGCAGCCGATGACGGTGTTGGTGTTGCCGACGTCGATCGTGAGGAGCACGTCACACGCCCCTCAGGTCGACGCCGATGTCGAGCACAGGCGCAGAGTGCGTCAGCGCGCCGACCGAGAGAAAGTCCACGCCCGTCTCCGCAACAGCGCGGGCGCGGTCGAGAGTCAGACCGCCGGTCGCCTCCAGCTGCGCCCGGCCGGCGTTGAGACGAACACACTCACTAAGCGCGTCGAGGTCCATGTTGTCGAGCAGTAGGAACGTGGCACCCGCGTCGAGCGCTTCGACCACCTGGTCGGTGGTGTCGCACTCCACTTGGACGTCGACATCCGGGAAGAGCTGGCGGACAGCGTGGAATGCCTGCGCGACACCACCAGCGGCGATGACGTGGTTGTCCTTGATGAGCGCCGCATCGTAAAGGCCCATGCGTTTGTTGACGCCACCGCCGCAGCGCACGGCGTACTTCTCGAGCGACCGCAGCCCCGGGTTGGTCTTGCGCGTGTCGAGGACGCGCGCCTTCGTGCCTTCGACTGCGTCGACCCACCGCCGGGTGACCGTCGCGATACCCGACAAATGACACAGCACGTTGAGAGCCGTTCGCTCGGCCGTCAGCAACGCGCGAACCAGCGTCCGTGCGGTCAACAAGCGATCCCCCGAATGAACTTCGTCACCGTCATGCAGATGCTCGTCGATGACGACCGAGTCATCGCTGGTGACCTCGAGCACCGCGCGTACGACGACGAGGCCGGCCACGATCCCTGAGTCGCGTGCGACGAAGTCGGCCACGCCCTCCATGTCGAACGGAACAGTGGCCAGACTCGTGACGTCGAGGCCGTCGCCGAGGTCCTCGTCGAGCGCACGTCGTACCAGCGCTTCCACTTCGACCGGATCGAGACCGGCCTTGCACAGCTCGGTGTGCAAACCAGCAGTCAAGCTCACGTGACCAACTCGGTATGGCCGGTGAGCCGATCGTTGTCGAGACGTGTCACCCAACGAGCACGCCAGTGTTGGTCGTCGCGGTCGGGATGGTCCACCCGCCAGTGGCAACCTCGTGTCTCGATCCGGCGGTCGGCGGCGTCGACGAGCGCCGTGGCAATGGTGACGAGATTGGTTGTCTCCCAAGTGTCCGGGCCGGGTGCCTCGCTCGTGCGATCGGCGAGGTCGGCAATGAGCTTGGCGGTGGTCGCAAGACTGACCGCGTCGCGCAACACACCGGCGCCCTCGGTCATGGCTCGCTGGAGCTCCGGTCGAGCAGCCGCCTCGACCAGACCGGTCGCAGCGTCGTGGGCGACGGGCTCACCGGGGCAGGGCAGCTCAGCGGCGATCGCGCTTGCGATGCGGTTGGCGAACACCAAGCCTTCGAGCAACGAGTTGGACGCCAGACGGTTGGCGCCGTGCACTCCCGTGCACGCGACCTCGCCACACGCGAACAGCCCGGGCACGTCAGTGCGACCGTCGAGGTCGGTACGGACACCACCCGACGCGTAGTGAGCGGCTGGTGCAACGGGCACCAGGTCACGCACCGGATCGATGCCCATGTCGGCGCAGTTGGTCACGAGAGTGGGAAAGCGTCGGTGCAGCAGATCTGGGCCGAGACCGCGCGCGTCGAGGAAGAGATGGTCCACACCTTGCGCGGCCATCACCCGCGCCATCTGCTTGGCAACCACGTCGCGTGGGGCCAGGTCCGCGAGCTCATGCACTCCCGCCATGACACGGGCCTGCAAGGCGTCGACGAGCACGGCGCCTTCGCCGCGCAACGCTTCGGTGACGAGCGGCTGCCGGCCGGTCGCGTCGCTGCCGCGGAACAGCGCGGTCGGGTGGAACTGCACGAACTCCAGGTCCGCAACTTCGGCACCCGCGCGTAGTGCGAGCGCAACACCGTCGCCGGTCGAAACGTCCGGGTTGGTCGTCGAGGCATAGACCTGGCCCATGCCCCCCGTCGCCAGCACGACCGCTCGCGCGGACACGGCGCCGACCCCATCACGCGTCCCTTCGCCGAGCACGTGCAAGGTGAGCCCGCAGGCCCGTCCCGCCGCGTCCGTCAGCAGGTCAAGGACCAGCGCGTGCTCGATGACCTCGACCCCGGAGTCGTGCAGCGCGGAGATCAGCGCGCGCTCGACCTCGAGCCCGGTGGCATCCCCGCCGGCATGGACGATGCGGCGACGCAGATGCCCGCCCTCACGAGTGAGCTCCAGCGCACCACTCGCGTCCTGGTCGAAAGCGGCACCCAGGGCGGCAAGCGCGCGGACCTGCGCGGGTCCTTCGTCGACGAGCGTTCGCACTGCAGCCGAGTCACAAAGACCAGCGCCCGCGGTGATCGTGTCGGCATAGTGATCGTCAGGCGAGTCGTCGGCAGCAAGAGCGGCCGCGATCCCGCCCTGTGCCCACCGGGTCGACCCGGCGTCGAGCAGCGCCTTGGTGACCAGCAGCACCGTGGCATCCGGTCGGCCGGCGGCGGCGAGCGAGTCGCGGCAGCGCAGGGCAGCGGTCAGGCCCGCGACGCCGCTGCCGACCACCACGACATCCGCGGCCGTGGTCCAGCCGGGCGGCGCTGCCGTCAGCCGCCGTGGAATCACGTGGTCAGCCGGTCCCCGCGGATCAGGCCCATGTCGGGCAGCACCTCGGCCGGGTCGCCACCGGTGCCGACGATCGTATTGTCGGCGTCGACGAACACGACCTTGGGCGTCAGCTCTCGCGCCTCGGCGTCGGTCAGCGTGCAGTAGCTGATGACGATGACGACGTCGCCCTCGTGCACGAGCCGGGCAGCAGCGCCGTTGATGCCGATGACGCCGGTGCCGCGCGGGCCCTCGATGACGTAGGTCTCCAGCCGGGCACCGTTGTTGCAGTCGACGATCGCCACCTGCTCGCCGGGCAGCAGGTCGGCGGCCTCCATGAGGTCGGCGTCGATGGTGACGGAGCCGACGTAGTTGAGATCGGCCTGGGTCACGGTGGCGCGGTGGATCTTGCTCTTCAGCATTGTGCGGAACATGCGGTCGCTATCCCTTCAGCCTTCAGCCCACGTCGGGTGCCGAGGTCGACCGTCCGCCGGTTTCGGCGAACGTCACTGAAACATTGTCAATCAAGCGGGTAGTCCCCACGCGGGCGGCCACCAAAAGCCGGCCTTTCGCCGTACCGGCTCCGGCGTCCTCCCAGGTGTCGTCGTCGACCAGGGCCAGGTAGTCGACGCTGAGCGCGGGCTCGGCCTCGAGCACCGCGGCCGCAGCAGCGAGCGTCCCCGCGGCCCCCTCGGCCGCGGCGCCGACTCCTGCTTGCAACGCCCGGTTCAACGAGCGAGCGGCGCTCCGGTCACTGTCCGTCAGGTAGGTGTTGCGGCTGGAGAGGGCCAGTCCGCCCTCTTCACGCACGGTGGGTACGGCGACGACGTCCACCGGAAAGTCCAGGTCGCGCACCATCTGGCTGATAAGCGCAAGCTGCTGCGCGTCCTTCTCGCCGAAGTAGGCCAGATCGGGCGCGGTGAGGTGCAGCAGCTTGGCCACGACCGTGAGCACGCCGTCAAAGTGCCCCGGCCGGTGCTCGCCCTCGAGTCGGTCGCCAAGCCGACCGGCCGCGACGCGGACGTCGGGCTCGCCGTTCGGATAGATCACGTCCGGAGTCGGGGCGAACACGAGGTCGACACCTTCACGGGTACAGATCGCGAGGTCGGTTTCGAACGTCTTGGGATAGCGATCGAGGTCCTCGCCGGCCGCGAACTGCAACGGGTTGAGGAAGATCGTGACGACGACCGCGTCCGCTTGCGCGCGGGCGGCCCGGACGAGCTGCGCATGGCCTTCGTGCAGCGCACCCATCGTCATGACGACCGCCAGCCGACCGCGCAGCTGCGTCCGAGCCGCCGCGAGCTCGTCTCGGCTGCGCGCGACAACGGTGGCCGTCATCGCTGACCCTCGTCGGCAAGCACGTCGAGGAGAGCCTCGGCGCGGTCGGCGGGCAGCACTCCAGCAGCCAGCGCCCGCACGGCGGCGAGTCGCGACAACGCGACATAGGCGGAGCGGGTCGACGGGTCGACGAGCACGTCGAGGTGCGCGCGCACCGTCCCGGAGTCGCCGCGGGCGATCGGCCCGGTCATCGCCGCGTCTCCGAACCGCAGCGCGTTGTCGAGAGCCGCACCGAGGAGCGGGCCGAGCATGCGACTCGGGTGCTCGACTCCGGCGGTACGCAGCAGGTCGGCTGCCTGGTTGACGAGGGTGACCATGTGGTTGGCGCCAGTGGCAAGCGCGGCGTGGTAGAGCGGCCGCAGCTCCTCGTCGATCCAGACAGGTTCGGCGCCCATCTCGATCACGAGCGCCTCGGCAGCGAGTCGCAGCTCGGCCGGTGCCGTGACGCCGAAGCAAGCGCCGGCGAGCCGCTGCAGATCCACTTCGGTGCCGGTGAACGTCATGACCGGATGCAACGCCAGCGGCAGCGCCCCGATCGCCAGCAACGGGTCGAGCACCCGAAACCCGTGCGCTCCGCTCGTGTGCGCCACCAGCGTGCCGGGTCGCACCGCTTCGGCGGCGGCGAGGCCGGTGACGAGCTCGGCCAAGACGTCGTCAGGGACGCAGAGCAGCAGCAGGTCGGCCCGGGCGCCGACCTGGTCGGGCGGCAGGACAGCTGCCTCGGGCAGGAGCGTCTCGGCCCGGCGCCGGCTGGCCTGGGACACGGCGGCGACAGCCCTCGGGCGATGCCCGGCCCGGGCGAGCGCGGCGGTGAGCACCGCGCCGACGCGGCCGGCGCCGATCGTGCCGACGTCGAGGCGCGCCGGACGGTCGGCCGGGGCGAGCGAGCTCATCAACGTTCCAGTCCTCGTGGGGTACCGGACAACTGCGAGGCTACCCAGGTGGACAACGCGGAGTGGCGAACGTGGCGCGAGGCCATGGCGACGGCACTCTACGGCCCGAATGGCTTCTACCGGTCAGCCGGTGCTCCCGCGCGTCACTTCCGTACCGCTGCTCACACCGGACACGTGTGGGCTACGGCGATCGACGCCCTGGTGAGGCGCGTCCATGACGACCTCGGTCGGCCGGATGAGTTCACCGTGGTGGAGGTCGGCGCGGGCCACGGAGAGCTGCTCGCGGGTCTCGCCGGCTTGGGTTCGAGCCGTTGGAACCTGGTCGGTGTCGACGTCGCGCCCCGACCCGACCACTTGCCCTCGACGATCGAGTGGCGGCCGGGGCTGCCTGGCAGCTTCGTCGGCGTGCTGCTTGCTGTGGAGTGGTTGGACGTCGTACCGGTTGACGTCGTCGAGCTCACTGACGATGGCCCGCGCCTGGTCGAGGTGCACACCGATGGCGCGGAACGGATCGGTGCAGCCGTCTCGGACCGCGATCGCGCATGGCTCGATCGATGGTGGCCAGTCGCGGAGGTCGGTGACCGCGCAGAGGTGGGCCGGCCGCGCGACGAAGCGTGGGGCGACGCAGTGTCGCGGCTGCAGACAGGCGTCGCCGTCGCGGTCGACTACGCAGCCGTTCCGGCGCGCGACGTCGCGGGAACGCTGACCGGTTACAAGGACGGGCGACAGGTCATGCCGGTCCCGGATGGGTCGATGGACATCACCGCGCACGTGCTCTTCGAGTCCCTCACAGCAACAGCGGTGTTGACGCAGCGCGACGCTCTGCGTGAGCTCGGGGTGTCCGGTGCTCGTCCGGCGTACGACGGAGAAACCGCTGACTACCTTTCGGCGTTGTCACACGCTGGCGACGAAGCCGAGCTTCTCGACCCAGGCGGGCTCGGCGGGTTCGGCTGGCTGGTGCAGTCGAAGGGGACCCGCAACCCGTTGGCGACGACCGGGACCGTGCGAGGATCGCGGCCGTGAGCAACGCCGCGTCTCCCGTGGAGGGAACGCAGCTGACGGTTGCCACCGGCAGCGGCATCCACGCGGCCGACATGGTGCTCAACATCGGTCCGCAGCATCCGGCTACACACGGCGTACTCCGGCTGGCGCTCACCCTCGACGGTGAGCGGATCATCCGTGCCGATCCGATCATCGGCTACATGCACCGCGGCGCGGAGAAGCTGTTCGAGGCGCGCGACTACCGCCAGATCATCGTGCTCGCCAACCGGCACGACTGGTTGTCCGCATTCAGCAACGAGCTCGGCGTCGTACTAGCGGTCGAACGCATGCTCGGCATGGACGTGCCGGTTCGTGCAGTCTGGGCCCGCACACTCCTCGCCGAGCTCAACCGCGTGCTCAACCACTTGATGTTCCTGGGCAGCTATCCGATCGAGTTGGGCGCGATCACGCCGATCTTCTATGCATTCCGAGAGCGTGAAGTTCTCCAGTCCGTGATGGAGGAGGTCTCCGGCGGACGCATGCACTACATGTTCAACCGCGTCGGCGGCATCAAGGAGGACTTGCCCGTCGGCTGGACCGAGCGCACCCGCGAAGCGATCGCACTTGTCCGTCGGCGGGTGCGTGCCGACATCGACACGCTCGTGCGGGGCAACGAGATCTTTCGAGCTCGGACCAAAGGGGTCGGCTATCTGGCGCCCGCGCTCGCTGAGGCGCATGGCGTGTCCGGGCCGATCGCACGTGCCAGCGGTCTCGACTTCGACCTGCGCCGCGACGAGCCCTACCTCGCCTACGGCGAGATCCCCGCTGATGTCCTGCGCGTGGTCACCCGTACCGACGGCGACAGCCTCGCGCGGTTCGAGTGTCTGCTCGACCAGGTCTACGTGTCGCTGGACATCGCAGAGCACTGTGTCGGCGTGCTCGAAGACCTGCCGCCCGGGCCGGTCAACGTTCGCCTTCCGAAGGTCGTCAAGGCACCGGAAGGCGAGACCTATGCCTGGACCGAGAACCCGCTCGGGCTCAACGGCTACTTCCTCGTCTCCCGCGGCGAGCGCACCCCGTGGCGGATGAAGCTTCGTACGGCGTCGTTCAACAACATCTCCGTGCTCGCCGATCTGCTGCCCGGCTGCTTGGTCGCCGACATGGTCGCCATCCTCGGCTCGATGTTCTTCGTCGTCGGCGACATCGACAAGTAGGCACTAGCCGTCGTCTGTGTCTTTGCGGACTCGGAATCGGAGGATGGTGGCGTCGCCCGATCGCACGCTGCTCAACGGCTCCAGATCGACCCTCGCCGCGCCCGGCGGTGAGAAGGGAATGCCGTCGCCGAGCAGCAACGGCAGGACATAGACCAGGATCTCGTCGACGAGGTTGCCCTGCAGGCACTGGGCAGCCACATCGGCGCCGAGGATCTCCAGGTTCTTGCCGCCCGCGGCCTCGAGCGCCGTAGCAACCGCGTCGTCGATGTCTCCGGACAGGATCGTGACGTCCGGGTTCGGCGGGTCCAGTGGCCGATGGGTGAGAAGGAACATCGGTCCGGAGAACGGGTAGTCGACACTGCCGGGCTCCTCGGCCTTCATCCGATCGCCCACGTCCCAGGTCCGCCGGCCGACAAGCATGGAGCCGGTGGCCGCAGCCACTTCGGCGAAATCAGCCGATGCGACGAAGTCCGCGAGAGCGCGCCCGCCGCCCCAGTCCATCGAATCGCCCGGGCCGGCGATGAAGCCGTCGAGCGACATGCACCTGTTCACGACAACCTTGCCAGTCATGTCCCCATCGCCTCCCACACCAAATGTCCTGCAACATCGAGGTTTTCGCGACAAGATTCGGCCGTGAGCGAATGGACGTCTCGGGTGCAGTCGCCGTTTCGCGACGATCCGCGGTTCTGGACGTCGGTGGGCCGGAGCGCGGACGCGTTGTGGACGCTCGTCATCGCTACTGCTCTGGTGGTGCTGCTCGGGCCGTATGCGGCCGTCGCGTTCGTCGTCCCGATCCTGCTCATGGTGAGCAGCGGCCGCGATGCCCATGCCTCGGCAACGGACAGCCGAGCGACATTCGCCTCCCCCGACGAGTGGCGCGCGGCGGAACGGCAGGCCGTGGCGGCTGCGCTACCGGGTGCGTTCGTCCGTCACTTGCGCAGGTAGTCGATGAAGCGGGCGCGGACCAGCGGCTCGGTCTCCCCCAGCCCCCTGCCCATCAGCTCGCGGACCATCTCGATGGCGTCGGCGATGCCGCCCGTGATGTTGCCTGACGATGCGTCCTCAGCCGCGATGTCATCGCTGGAGGGCAGATGCTTGATGAGGTCCCAGAAGAAGCCGACGTCGTGTTGGTGCTCGGCACGTTCGAACGCGCGCTGACGCAAGTCTTCGGTGGACAGCCGGTCAAGCTCCTCGACTGAAGGCCGCTGCTCGTCGCTCACCGGCCGCAGCCTAGTTGGTCTCGTCGTCGGGCGGTTTCGCCCGACAGACGCGCTCGAGGAGCAGCGCTCCGAGGACGAGGCCGAGGCTGCAACCCATCCCGAGGGCAGCGGTTCGAGTGTCGTTGCTCGCGGCGGTGCTGCCGCTGCGCTGCGTCACGTCGACCAGGAACCCCGTGTAGGCACCGAGCGCTAGAGCGCCGACAGGGGAGCTCGCCTTCGCCAACGCGGCCAGCTTCGCGACGAAGATGGGGTCGATCGGTCGGGTGCCAGGTCGGCCGGCCATGCGTGCTCGCGTGCTCGAAGCGACGTAGGCCTCAGCCAATGCGATGAGAAGCAACGTGAGCGGCGCCAAGGTCGGCGGCGACGGCACGTCCGCATAGAAGTGCACAGTCAGGACGTAGGCGACACCGCCGGCGACCAGCGCTAGGGCCACGAGCATCCAGATGCTGGTCGGCTTCATCCGGCCCACCGCCGCACGCCGGACGAGTCGAGGCTACGAAGCAACGCGCCCACCGAGCCTTGTCCAGGCAGCTCGGCGTCGGGATCGATGTCATGCCACGGCATGAGTACGAAGGCGCGCTCATGTGCGCGCGGGTGCGGAAGGGTGAGCCGCGGCGACTCCGAACGCATGCCATCGACGCTGACCACGTCGACGTCGAGGGTTCGCGGTCCCCATCGTCGGCTCCGCGTCCGCCCGCGCGCTTCCTCGGCACGATGACCGGCGGTGAGCAGGGCCTCGGCGTCGTCCGCCTTGACGATCAAGATCTGGTTGAGGAACGCCGCCTGGTCCGCGAAGCCGACCGGCGCGGTCTCGTAGATCGGCGAGACAGCCATGACGGGGAAGACCGCGCCGAGCATCTCGCGGGCGACCGCAAGGTGGCCTTCCCGGTCACCGATGTTGGAGCCGAGCGAGAGCACGGCCTTCACGACTGCTCTCGATGGACGCGGACGCTGATGTCGTCGAACCGCAAGCTCACGGGTGCGTGTGGTTTGTGCACCTCGACTGTCGTTGCCCGCACCCGCGGGTCGGCGAGGCACACGTCCGCGAGCCTTGCCGCCAAGGTCTCGATCAGGTCGACCGGTTCGCCGGCGATGACTTCAGCGAGTCGATCGGCGAGGTCGGCATAGTCGACAGTCTGGGAGAGGTCGTCCCCGGCAGCTGCGGCGCGCGTGTCGATCTCGAGCTCCACGTCGACGCGGAACTCCTGGCCGTGTTCGCGCTCGGTGGCAAGCACGCCATGTCGACCACGCACACGCAGGCCGCGCAGACTGATGCGGTCGGTCACGGATCCTCCGAAGGTGCGAGCACGGGAGAGCCGTGATGCAGCCAGAGCCGCCAGCCATTTGCGCGGCGTCGAAACACGTTGGTTGACACTACCTTTGCGCTCTGGCTGAGCCCGCCGTCCGGATCGGCGACAGCGGTCAGGATGTTCTCCTCGCAGGTGACTACCGCTACGTCGGCGTCGATCACAGCCTGCACGCCGGTGAGGAAGAACTGGATGTAGTTGGTGTTGGCCATGATGACCGACCACGAACGCAGCACACGCGCCCGACCGCGCAGCAGTGGCCAGCCGGGATGGATGCAGCAGACGTCATCGACTTCGTCCCAGATCGCCTCCATCCGGTCGACGTCGCCTTCCTCGAACGCTGCATAAAGCTCAGCGTTCGCCGCGATGACGGCGTCCACATCCGTCGTCACGACCGCTGTTCCTCTGCGGTCATCCTCTGGACCACGCGCACAGCATCGGCGCTGGCGCGAACGGCGTGCACACGCACGGCCCAGGCTCCGGCCGTTGCCGCGAAGACGGTCAGAGCGGCGCTGGCGTCATCACGATCCACCGCCGGTCGCGGATCACCTTCACTGAGCAAGGTCCCGAGAAACGACTTGCGGCTCGCTCCGATCAGCAGCGGGCGGCCGAGCGACCGCAGCCGGTCGAGGTTGGCGAGCAACGTCCAGTTGTGCTCGGCGCGCTTGGCGAAACCGAGCCCGGGATCCAGGATCGTCTGCTCGGCCGCGACGCCGGCCGCGACAACGGCGTTCAGTCGCTTGGCCAGCTCATCGCAGACCTCGGACACCACATCGTCGTAGTCGGCGTGCTGCTGCATCCGGTCGCTGTGGCCGCGCCAATGCATGACGACGTAAGACACACCGGCATCAGCGACGAGCGACGGGAGATCAGGGTCTGCCTGCCCGCCGGAGACGTCGTTGACGACGGATGCGCCCGCGGCAATCGCTGCTGCTGCTGTCGAGGCGCGCATGGTGTCAATGCTCACGGTCGCGCCGGCGGCGGCCAACGCGGCGACGACCGGCTCTACCCGGCGGCGTTCCTCGTCCGGCGAGACCCGTTCGGCCCCCGGCCGGGTGGACTCGCCACCGACGTCGAGCAGGTCGGCGCCTTCACGCAACAACGCGAGCCCATGTTCAACGGCGCGGTCGACGTCGGCGAACTCACCGCCATCGCTGAACGAGTCGGGGGTGACGTTGATGACGCCCATGACCCGGCATCTGCCGATCTCGGAAAACCCGCGAACGGCCGGTGAGGTCGAGCGGGTCACGTACCCAGGAAGAGGCTCATGGCTTCCGAGCGCGTCGACACGCTGTCTCGGAACAGCCCGCGCACGGCTGAGGTCACGGTCTTGGCGCCGGGCTTGCGCACGCCGCGGATCGACATGCACATGTGCTCCGCCTTGACGACGACGATGACGCCGCGCGGTTCGAGACATTCCTCGAGGGCGTCGGCAACCTGCGTGGTCAGCCGCTCCTGCACCTGTGGTCGACGAGCGAACAAGTCGACCAGCCGGGCAATCT
>JAICMI010000118.1 GCA_025929315.1 Frankiaceae bacterium | reverse complement strand
CGCGGGCGGCCTCACCCGCGGCGACGGAGCCGATCAGAGCAGGGGCGGACCGAAAGGCCTCGCGAAAGACCCGGTGCACCTGGACCATGTCCTCGGTGTTCGCCAGCGGCATCGTGCTCGAGTCAGTCATGGCTCGACCTTGCCGCGCCAAGCCCTTATTGCGCAGGCAGTTCGAGGATTTCGATGCGGTTGCCCGCGGGGTCGTGGGTGAAGCCGCGCCGACCACCGAAAATCGCCGGCTGCTCCTGCCACGGCGCACCCGCGCCGACGAGCCGCGCGAACGTCGCGTCGAAGTCGTCCACCACAAGTCCGAAATGCGACTGCGGGTGTACGACGCCTTCCCGCTCCGACACGTGCACCTGGCTGCCGTCGTTGATGTCGAACCACGCCCCGGTCTGCGCGACGCCTTCAGTCGGCTTGGCAACCCGGCGCAAACCGAGGACGTCGACATAGAACGAGACCACCGCCTCGGTCTCACCCGGCGGTACGACGACGTTGACGTGATGAATCCTCACGGGGTGAGCTCCTCGGCTCCGCCGTACCTGCGATCGCGACGCGCGTACTCCTCGATGGCTGCCCACAAGGTGCGCCGGTCGTAGTCCGGCCACAGCGTGTCCTGAAACACCATCTCGGCGTAGGCCGACTGCCACAGCAGGAAGTTGGAGATCCGCTGCTCGCCGCTCGAGCGCACAAACAGATCGACGTCGGGCATGCCGGGCTCGTCGAGATAGCGCGCGAACATGCGGTCGTTGACCTTTGCCGGATCGACACGACCGGCGACGACGTCACGGGACAAGGCCGCAGCCGCGTCGGCGATCTCGGACCGGCCGCCGTAGTTGACGCACATCGTCAGCGTCAGGACCTTGTTGTCTCGGGTGAGCTGTTCTGCGGTCTCGAGCTCCTCGATGACCGACTTCCAGAGTCGCGGCCGCCGGCCGGCCCAGCGGACCCGGACACCCATCGCGTGCATCTCGTCGCGGCGGCGGCGGATGACATCGCGGTTGAAGCCCATGAGAAAGCGCACCTCGTCCGGCGAGCGCTTCCAGTTCTCGGTCGAGAACGCATAGGCGGACAGCCACTGCACGCCGATCTCGATCGCGCCCTCGACCACGTCGAACAACGACGCTTCGCCGCGCTCGTGACCGGCGGTTCGCGGCAGCCCGCGTTGCTTTGCCCAGCGGCCGTTGCCGTCCATGACGATCGCCACGTGCCGAGGCACCAGGTCCCGCGGAACCGCGGGCGGCCGCGCGCCTGTCGGATGCGGATCTGGCGCCCGCACCGCTCGACGACGGCTCATGGGCGCTCGACCAGCCGAAGTGAACGCAGTCCGCGCTCGATCTGCCACTGCAGGTAGGCGGAGACCAGACCGCTGACCTCGCGCTGGACCTTGGCCTCAGCAGCGTCCGGCACCGCCCAGTCGCCCTCGAGGAGCGCGACCAGCACCGCACCGGCGGGCGTGGAGACGGTGGCGGCGCCGCTCGGACGATGCTCGGTGCAGACGAACCCGCCGCTGGCGACGGCGAAGAATCGGTGCGGGCCCGGCGTACCGCACCGTGCGCACGCTTCGAGAGCGGGCTCATATCCCGCGATCGCCATTGCCCGCAGGATGAAGGCGTCGAGCACGAGGGTCGGGGCATGCGCACCGTCGGCGAGTGCACGCAGCGCACCGACGACAAGCAGAAAGAGTCTGAGGCTGGGTTCGCGCTCCTCCGCGGTGAGCCGCTCGGCTGTCTCGAGGACGGCCGTGCCGGACGTGTACCGCGCGTAGTCGTTGGCAATGCGCTCGCCGTAGGGCTCGATCGTCTCGGCCTGCGTGACGATGTCGAGCTCTCGACCCTCGTGCAGCTGCAGGTCGACATGAGTGAACGGCTCGACCCGTGCGCCGAACCGGGACGCGGTGCGTCGTACGCCCTTCGCGACCGCTCGGACCCGGCCATGACGACGGGTCAGCAGGGTGACGATGCGGTCCGCCTCGCCCAGCTTCTGGGTACGAAGGACGACGGCTTCGTCGCGGTACAACGGCACGCCACCCATTCTTGCTTGACCCGTTCGGTGGAACTTCGCAAATCGCCCACTCTTCGGCGGTTCGTATGTAAGGCTCGGTAGAGGGCGTCCGTCACGCCTGCCCGTTCCAAGGAGATCCCGTGCTCACGACGCGCATTGCCGCGCCCTTGACCGCATGCCTCGTCGTCGCACTGGCCCTACCGACGACCGCCACTGCCTCGACCGCCGCCACATCCTCCAGCGGACCTACCGAGCGTGTCCTGCTGACGCTCACGCCGCACAACCGCGGCGCACTACGGGCGCTGGCCCAGACGGGATCCCACCGGAGCGCGAGCCACGCCGCGGCCCTGGCGGCCGCACTGCCCAGCAGCGCCGATCGCGCCGAGGTCGTCAGCGCCGCACGCGGCCTCGGACTGCACGTCGACCGGGTGAGCCGGTTGGCGGTCATGGTGAGTGCGCCTGCTGCGCGCATCGACGCACTGTTCGGGAGCGCCCGCTCGATCGCACCGCGCTCGCCGATGCAGCACCCGCTGCCATTCGTGCCCGCGGCGCTGCGCGACCGCGTCACCCTGGCGCTCGGCGGCGACGACCACCGCCCGGCGCTCCGTCACTTCGCGCTGACCGACGGCAGCGCTGACGGCACCGACTTCCGCACCGCCTATCAGGACACTGTCACCAGCCCGCTGAACCCGCCGTCGGCCGCGGAGAAGGACGAGGCGATCGCGACCGTGCAGCTGTCCGGTTGGCACTCGTCCGACCTGACGAAGTACGCCGCCTACTTGCGGCAGCAGACCGGTAACACGAACTGGCCGGCACCGAAGTACACGACGATCGACGACCCGTTGCTGCCGTCGTGCATCGGCACGAACCGCAACGCGCAGACGTGCAGCAACTTGCCAGGCGACGACGTCGAGGTCGACCTCGACCAAGAGGCGATCTACGCGACCGCGCCTTATGCGCACCAGCGCGCCTACACGTCCGGCAACGACTTCTTCGGCCTGTACGACTCGCTCGCCACGATCGGCGACGACGCGTCGGACCCCACCGCCGACCGGCACATCGTGGCAGCGAGCATCTCGTGGGGGTTCTGCGAGAGCGACCTCGACAGCGATCCCTCTGCCAACGAGCTCTTCGCGTCGTTCGAGGACGTGCTCTCCTACGACCTCGCCACGGGCGTCACGGTGTTCGCAGCGACCGGTGACACCGGTGGTTTCTGCGACGGCACAACACCCGGCGTCAGCTATCCGGCGAGCTCACCGCAGGTGGTCGCCGTCGGTGGCACCTCCTACGCCACTTCGGTCGCGACTGATGCCCCGACGGGTTGGGTCGATCCCGGCTGGACCGCGGGCAACACCAAGGGGCTCGGCGCCTCCACCGGCGGCGTGTCCGAGGTCTTCCCGCTGCCGAGCTACCAGGCCGGCGCGGGCGTCACGGGGACCGGACGATCGGTGCCGGACATCTCGGCGCTGGCCGGCGACCCCGGCTTCGACGTCGTGACGACCAGTCCGTCCGGGCCGGGGACCTTCCCGGTGGGCGGCACCAGCGTGTCGTCGCCCGTGACCGCTACGACGTTCGCTCTGCAGGTAGCGCAGCACAACTATTCATGGGGGGTCGGCAACATCTTGCCGGGCCTCTATGCCCAGCCCGCCGGCTTCACCGACGTCGACGATGCATGCAAGGGCCCGGCGCAGAAGTGCCCAGGGTGGAACGGCATCGACGTCGCGCGGACGGGCTACGACCTGGTCACGGGTCTCGGCACTCCCAAGTGGTCGACTCTCGTGTCCGCCCAGCTCGGCGGCGACCCGCACCTGTCGGTCGGCAAGGCCTACAACTCCGCCACTCGCGTACCGGTCACCGTGCACACGGCTGACTGGCAGAACTTCGACCGCTTCCGCGTCGACGTCGACTCGGATCACGTTTGCACCGTCGCCAACGCCACCGCGACCAAGCCGACGTCGGTGAAGATCGACGACTTCGGGTTCAAGGGCCTCGCAGACGGTGTGCACGACCTGACACTCGTCGCGTTCAACTCGAACGAGCAGGTCTGTCACTTCGCGGACGCCTTCGTGTTCGTCGACACGACGAACCCCTCGCCCGAGGCGAAGCTGTCGGTCCGTCACGGCCGCAACTCCGTGGTCGCACAATGGGGTGGCGGTGACTCCGGTGGTAGCGGCATCAAGACGTGGCACGCCACGCTGGGCTACACCGGACACGTTCTGCTGTCGACAACGAGCTCACGCCCGGAGACCGTGAGAGTGCCGGCCAGGCGCGGCAAGACCTACACGCTCAACGTCACTGCCACGGACCGAGCCGGCAACACCCAGACCTCGTCGGCAACTTTGGTCGACGATGCCGCGGTGCCGCTGAAGGGCGACTGGCGCCTCGACCGCTCGTCGGCGGACTTCGGCGGTACGGCGGCGACAGGCAGCAGCTCACATGCAAGGAGCTCGCTGCGACTGTCCGGCAGCACGTTCTATGCATACGTGACGACCTGCTCGTCGTGCGGAAAGTTCGCGGTCTTCATCGACGGCAAGAAGCGGCGGACCGTCGACACCTATTCGGCGAAGACCAAGCACCGGGTGGCGATCACGCTCTACACCTCCGCGCGGCCGGCGCGGCGGCACATCGTGCTCAAGGTGCTCGGAACGCACAGTCACAGGTCCCGCGGCAGCTCGGTGTTCCTCGACGCACTCTCGACCAAAAGCTAAAAACCCAGGCGGCGCAGCTGTTTGGGGTCCCGCTGCCAGTCCTTGGCAACCTTGACGCGTAGATCGAGGTAGACCTTCGAGCCGAGCAGAGCCTCGATGTGAGCACGCGCGTTGGTGCCGACCTCGCGCAAGCGCGCGCCCTTCGTACCGATGACGATGCCCTTCTGACTCTCACGCTCGACGTACATGACCGCTTCGATGTCGACGAGGTCGCGGCGTCCTTCGCGCGGCTTCATCTCCTCGACGACGACGGCGATCGAGTGCGGCAGCTCGTCACGCACGCCGGCGAGCGCTGCTTCACGCACGAGCTCGGCGACCATGACCCGTTCCGGCTCGTCGGTGAGCTCGCCTTCGGGGTAGAGCGGTTCGCCGTCGGGCAGTCGGGCGAGCAGCAGGTCACTGAGCAGTCCGACCTGGAACCCGTCGGTCGCGGACGTCGGGACGACCTCGTCCCAATCTGCTAGACCGGCCACGGCAACCAGCTGCGCCCCGACTTGGTCGCGACTGACGAGGTCGGTCTTGGTGATGACGGCAACGATGGGAGTACGACGGTCCAACCGTCCGAGCTCGGAGGCGATGTAACGGTCCCCCGGACCGACCTTCTCGTCCGCCGGGATGCAGAACGCGATCACATCAACCTCGGTCAGCGTCGAGCGGACGACGTCGTTGAGGCGTTCACCGAGAAGGGTACGGGGCTTGTGGAAGCCGGGCGTGTCGACCACGACCAGCTGCCCATCCGGTCGATGGACGATGCCACGCACTGCATGACGAGTGGTCTGCGGTCGGTCGCTCATGATGGCGACCTTGGTGCCGACGAGCGCGTTGGTGAGCGTCGACTTGTCGGCGTTGGGTCGGCCGACGAAGCAGGCGAACCCGGATCGGTAAGCCGTCACTGCTCGCCACGAAGCTTGCTGAAGACGACCATGTCGCGCCACGCGCCGTCGCGCCAACACGCATGGCGCAGGACGCCCTCGCGGGTGAAGCCGGCTCTCTCGAGTGCCTTCTGCTCGCCGATGTTGCCGGCCTCGGTGCCGGCCTCGACTCGTTCGTAATAGCTGTTGGCGAACAGGTAGTCGGCCAGCTGGCGCTGTGCTGCTGCCCCGTGTCCCTTGCCCCGGGCTTGTGCTGCGATCCAGACGCCGATGTTCCAGCAGTAGCCATGCGGAGGCGGCCCGTTGAGCAGCCGCACCCAGGACACGTCGCCGACGACCCGGTCGTCATCGTCGACGACAACGAGGAGCCCGTGCTCCTCGTTGATGAGATCGCCGGACTCGATGCGGCGAAGGTACTGGCCGGGCGAGCGGTAGCCGTGCCAGTTCTCCGCACCCGCGCCGTCCGGGCTGTTCTGGCCGTCGAGGACAGCCGCGTCATCCGGCACCGGCAGGCGTAGCCGGGTCACGAGCGCACCGCTCCGGACGCGTCGGCGCTGATCGGCGACGTGACGCCGAGATCACTCAATGCGGCGGCGCTGTCCGGGTCGACCGCTTCCGAGTCGGAGACCACGGCCGCGGCTTCCAACCGCTGCGCGCCGCTGGACACGGCGGCCGCAACCGCCGCTTGCAGGGCTGTCAGTGAGAGCGACGGCAGCGCAACTGTTGTCGCGGCGTAAGTGCGACCGATGTCATCACGAACCGCCGCACCTTCAGCAGCACCGTTGCGCGCCCGCGCCGAGCGCGCGAGCGTGACGAGTTTGGTGTCCTCGGAACCGAGCTCCACGTCGTCACGCTACCGAGCGCGAGATGAGCACCGTGCCGACACGGTTACGACGGCCCTTGCCGCCTTCGGCGCTGAAGGTCAGCCCTTGCAAGGTCACCGAGGCACCTGGGATGGGAACGCGCCCGAGAGCGGACGCCAGGAGGCCGCCCACTGTCTCGACGTCCTCGAGATCGAAGCTCACGTCGTACATCTCTTCGATGTCGTCGATCGGCATGCGCACATGTACGCGCATGGATCCGTCGCCGAGCTGCTCGATGCGCGGCGCCTCGCGGTCGTACTCGTCCGTGATCTCGCCGACGATCTCTTCGAGGATGTCCTCGATGGTGACCAGACCGGCGGTGCCGCCGTACTCGTCGATGACGACCGCGACGTGGACCTGCTTGGTCTGCATCTCGCGCAGCAGCTCGTCGACAGGCTTCGACTCCGGCACGAACGTCGCCGACCGCATGACCTCGTCGACCTTCTCGGCTCGGTCCTCGTCCTCGTAGACGCGCTTGGCGAGATCCTTGAGATAGGCGAAACCGACGATGTCGTCCTCGTTGTCGCCGATGACGGGGATCCGCGAGAAGCCGCTGCGCAGCGCAAGTGAGAGACCCTGCCGCACGGTCTTCGTACGTTCGATCCAGACCATGTCGGTACGCGGCACCATCACCTCGCGCACCAGGGTGTCGCCGAGTTCGAAGACGGAGTGGATCATCTCCCGCTCGCCGCTCTCGATCACCTGGCGTTCCTCGGCGAGGTCGACCAGCTCGCGAAGCTCGGCCTCGGACGAGAACGGACCCTCACGGAAGCCGCGTCCGGGCGTGAGCGCGTTGCCGAGCAGGATCAGCAACCGCGGAAGTGGCCCCAGCAGTCTGCTGAGCACGAGCGCAAGTCCGGCTGTGCGCAACGCGACGGTTGTCGGGTGCTGCCGGCCGATCGTGCGGGCGCCGACACCGACGACGACGTAGTCGACGACCGTCATCACGCCGCCGGTCAGGAGGATGGCCTGCCAGGACGAGTCGAGCGAGCGCGCGGAGACAACAGCGACGAGCGTCGTTGCCAACAGCTCGGAAAAGGTACGAAGCAGCAGCAGCACGTTGAGCGTCGCCGCACCGTCCATGATGACGGCGTGGAGCCGGGCGGCCCCTCGACGTTCCTCACGGACGAGGTCGTCGACGCGGCTGCGCGAGACCCGCGTCAGCGCCGCGTCCGCGAGCGACACCACCGCCGCGACCAGCACCAGGATGGCGGCGAAGACCAGCAGCCAGATGTCCGCTGTCGTCATGTCTGGCGGGCCGTGGCCCAGCTGTCCAACAGGCGGGACTGGACCGCGAACATCTCCCGCTCCTCGACCTGGTCGGCGTGGTCGTAGCCGAGCAGATGCAGCACCCCGTGCGTGCACAGCAGGTGCAGCTCGGCTTCGGTGGAATGACCGGCTGGGACTGCTTGCTGCTGCGCGACCTCGGGGCAGAGCACGACATCACCGAGCAACGTCGGCGGTGCGTCCTGCTCGTCCTCGTCATCGCGCTGGTCGTGCAGCTCGTCCATCGGGAACGCAAGCACGTCGGTCGGGCCTGGCTCGTTCATGAACCGCTCGTGGTAGGCGGTCATCGTGTCGACGGTGACGAGGCGGATCGACAGCTCCACGAGCGGATGAACGCCCATCTCGTCGAGCACGTGTCGCGCCAATCGCTCCAACGTCCGAGTGTCGACGTCGGCGCCCGACTCGTTCTGGACCTCGATACTCACATCAATGTGCGCGTCTGTGGTCGTTTTGCGCGCCTCCGGCACGACGAGGGTTCGTCGGTCGCGCCGGAACGACGGAGCTGTTCTCCGCGTCCCACTTCGCATAGGCGTCGACGATCTCGCTGACGAGTCGATGCCGTACGACATCCTGCGAGGTCAGCCGGCAGAAGTGGACGTCCTCGATGCCGTCGAGGATGTCCTGCACGATCTTCAGCCCCGACTTGGTGCCTGCGGGGAGGTCAATCTGCGTGACATCGCCCGTGACGACCATCTTGGAGCCGAAGCCCAGCCGGGTGAGGAACATCTTCATCTGCTCGGCGGAGGTGTTCTGCGCCTCGTCGAGGATGATGAACGCGTCGTTGAGCGAGCGTCCGCGGAGATAACCAAGCGCTGCAACTTCGATGGTGGCGCTTGCCATCAGGCGCGGGATCGAGTCCGGGTCGACCAT
>JAICMI010000142.1 GCA_025929315.1 Frankiaceae bacterium | reverse complement strand
TGGCGCAGCACGTGCTTGAGCGCGTTCTGGAAGGACCAGGTGTCCTCGCCCACCTCGCGCTGGTTGACCAGGCAGGACTTGTGGCGGTGCAGGAACTCGATCGGGTCCTCGACCGTCACGATGTGGTCCTTGCGCTGCCGGTTGGCGAGGTCGACGATCGACGCGAGCGTCGTCGACTTACCGGAGCCGGTCGGGCCGGTGACGAGGACGAAGCCACGCGGGAGCATCGCGAAGTTGGCGACGGTCGGCGGGACGCCGAGCTCCTCGAGGGCCTTGATCTCGAAGGGGATCAGGCGGAACGCGGCACCGACGGCGTCGCGCTGCTTGTAGAGGTTGACACGGAAGCGGGCCTTGCCGGGGACGGCGTAGGCGAAGTCGAGCTCGAGCTCTTCCTCGAACTTCTCGCGCTGGCGCTGCGTGAGGACGGCGTACATCATCCGCTGGATGACCTGGGGGGTCATCATCGGACGGTCTTCCATCTCCTGGAGCGAGCCGTTGAGGCGCAGCGTCGGCCGCGCGCCGGCCGTGATGTGCAGGTCGGAGCAGCCGCGGTCGAGCACCTCGATGAGCAGGTCGGTGAGCAGGCCGGCCTCGAACTCGCTGCTCTCCTCGAGTGCGCCTCGGGAGTAGGCCGCGTCACCGGAGCCGGAGTCCTGCGGAGCGACGTGCTGCGGCTCGGCCTGGACCGGCACGACAGCGGCGGGAGCCTCGACCGGTGCCGCGGGTGCCGCAACAGGCGCCACAGGTGCGGCGACAGGTGCGGGAGCGGCTGCGGGCGCCACCGGGGGCATGGGGGCGAAGACCGGCGTGGAAGCCAGGCCGGAACCGTTCAGCACGTCAGCGGACATGCCATTGGTCTCGGGGGTCCCGTCAGGACTCCAGTTGGGGTCGAGCGGACTCACCACGTCTGTCCACCTTTTCGGCCTCGGGTACGAACGGGCACAGCAGCCTGTGCCTCTTTGCGGAGAATCGGCGTCCCAGAGGGTCGCCTTGAGCCGGACGGCGTAACCAAACTGGTCCGGAACCGGCTAGGCGACGACGCGGAGGATCTCCTCGAGCGTTGTCACGCCCTGGAGGACCTTCTGCAGGCCGTCGTCGCGGAGGCTGACCATGCCCTGCTCCCGTGCGACGTGCTCGATCGTGATGGCGCTGGCGCGCTCGACGGCGAGACGCTCGATGTCCTCGGTGATCGGCATGACCTCGTGGAGGGCGAGCCGGCCCCGGTAGCCCGTCTTGGAGCAGGCGGAGCAGCCCACGGGTCGGTACATGGTCGGCAGCTCCATGCCGTCCTGCCACGGGAAGCGGGCGGCGCGGAGCGTCTCCGGATCGGGCGTGTAGGCCTCGCGGCACTTCGCGCACAACCGTCGGGCGAGACGTTGGGCCAGCACGCAGTCGAGCGCGGAGCCAACGAGGAACGGCTCGATACCCATCTCGACGAGCCGGGTGACGGCACTGGGCGCGTCGTTGGTGTGCAGCGTCGACAGGACGAGGTGCCCGGTGAGCGAGGCCTCGATCGCGATCTGCGCGGTCTCGTGGTCGCGGACCTCACCGATGAGTACGACGTCGGGGTCGGATCGCAGGATCGAACGCAAAGCGCTGGCGAACGTGAGGCCGGCTTTGACGTTGGTCTGCACCTGGTTGATGCCCGGGATGCGGTACTCGACCGGGTCCTCGACGGTGATGACGTTGATCTCGGCGCGGCTGACGATGTTGAGCGTCGCATAGAGCGTCGTCGACTTACCGGAACCGGTCGGACCGGTGACGAGGATCATGCCGTAGGGCTTGGTGAAGCTCTCGGCGTAGCGCTCGTAGTTGCCGTCGCTGAAGCCCAGGTCCGACAGCTTGAGCATCGCCGTGGAGTTGTCCAGCACACGCATGACGACCTTCTCGCCCCAGACGGTGGGGAGGGTCGCGACACGCAGGTCGATCTTTTTTCCGTTGGCATTGACGGAAAGTCGGCCGTCCTGCGGCACCCGGCGCTCGGCGATGTTGATGTCGGCCATGATCTTCAGGCGCGAGATGACGCCCGACTGGATGTTCTTGGGCGAGCGCATGATCTCGTGCAGCACGCCGTCGATGCGGAACCGCACGCGCAGGTCGCGCTCGGTTGGCTCGATGTGGATGTCCGACGCGCGGTCCTGGATCGCCTGGGTGATGAGCAGGTTGACGAACTTGACGATGGGGGCGTCTTCGACGACCGCCTTGACGTTGGAGAGGTCCTGCTCGTCCTCCACCGTGTCGAGCGCCATCGACAGGTCGTCCAGGTCGCCGTCGACGCGGTGGTAACGGTTGATGGCAGCGGTGACGTCGGACTTGGTGGCGACCGCTGGGCGGACGTCGCGGCCGGTCAGGGACCGGATGTCGTCGATGGCGAAGACGTTGGCCGGGTCGGACATGGCCACGAAGAGCTTGCCGTCTTCGTCGAAGGCGATCGGGAGCACGTTGTAACGGCGGCAGACTGCCGGCGGCACGGCCGCGACCGCGGCACCGTCGGCGGGATAGTCGCTCAGGTCGACGAACGGCAGACCGATCTGCTCGGCCAGTGCGGCCACGAGCTGGCCTTCGGTGAGCATGCCGCGCTCCACCAGGACGCGTCCGAGGGCACGACCCTCGCGCTGATGCTCGTTGAAGGCCTCGGTGAGCTGGTCCTGGGTAACAAGCCCGCCGTTGAGCAGGATCTCGCCCAGTTGCTTCACGTTGTGGGCTATCGGCGTGAACGGCCGGGGTCTTGATTCAGCGCGATTGGGAGGTTAGGGGCAAATTGGCATTGTGGTTGCCGTCCCGGATGACCCAGGCGGACACACCCAGCAGTGCGATGCCCGCGATCAGGCAGCCAACGGTCAAGACGCGAGCTTTCCGCCCTGGCTGGGCGGGCTCCATGGCCGGGTCTCCGGCTTGAGCGCGCTCTCGGATCTCCTGCCCCAACAGGAACCCGGCGAGGATGGCCGCCATCGCGAAGTCGGCGGCGTAGGTCCAGTCGAAGTCGACACCCGAGTGCAGCATCAGGCAGGCCAGCGCGACGGCGACCACGATCTGCTCCGGCGGTAGCCGTCGTTGCACCAGGCCGCGGACGAGGCGTCGTACGCAGAGGGACGCGATCGCGATCACCGCGAGCAGGAAGGGGATCCCGAGCACCAAGCCCCCGTCGCCGAGCGCCTGGAGGTAGCCGTTGTGCGCATACGGCGAGAGCGGCCACGAGGCGGGCACGTGCCCGATGCTCTGCGCAACGAGTGACTTGTAGCCGCCGCCGGTCAGCGGGTGATGGCCGAATACGGTCAGCGACTCGCGCCAGAAGTCGAGCCGGTAGCCGCCGTTCTGGCCCAGCGACTGGCCGGCGGTCCGAGTCTGCTCGGCGGCGAGAGGAGACGACCGGCTCGGGAAGAACGGCGGTCCACCGACGAAGAACGTTGCCGCTGCCGCGATGACAACGGCGATGGCGAGCTGGCGCAGCGCTCGCCATCGCTTGGCATCGACGAGGGCGGCGGCCGCGACGAGCACGAACCCGAGGACGAAGCATGCGAGCGAAGCGCGGCTGGTCGAGTAGACGATGCCGATCGTGGCGAAGGAGAAGCACACGATGCCGAGCAGAGCGAAGAGCCGTTCCCGCCAGATCCAGCAACCCAAGCCGAGCAGCCCGCCCGGGATGAGGAACGCGGCGTAGGGGTTGTGCCAGTAGAACGTGCCGAGCATCGGGTGCGTCGGATCCTCGCCACCCCACCAGGCTTCCCAGCCGCTGATGAACTCGATCGCAGCGCTGGCGACGACCAGTGTGTAGAGCAGGACGGTCCAGTCCGGTCTGCCGGCAACGACGGTCGCAACGATCAGAGCCAGCCAGACGCCGCTCGTGTAGATCGCGGCGTCGGGTGCGCCACGCCAGCCGGTGTCGGCGGTGAGCGGTACGACGAACGCGCCGATCGACACGGCGGCGGCCAGGATGAGCGCAGCCCGCGGCAACACGCGGTCCGGGCGAGTGAGCGCAACCGCGATCGCGATGAGGATCGCTCCGACTGTCACGGACGGCTTGTCACGGCCGGCCCATGCGCGGGTGACCTCGATGAGCCACCAGCCGACCGCGATCGCCGCCGAGACGGCGCCGGCGTTGCGCGTCAGCACGGCCGGCAGGTTGCGGTTCACGTGACGGTTATCGGCAGCGATTGGCCGCGCAGCAGGTGCAGATAGGCATCACCGACGACCGCCCAGGAAAACAGGCGCGCAGCGCGCTCGCGGCTAGCCGCGCCGAGCCGACAGATCTCCTTCGAAGGCAGGGCCGCCGCCTTCTGGATCAACGCCACGAGCTCGTCCTGATCGGCGAAGTACCACGCGTCGGGGCCCGCGACCTCCCGATTTTCCGGCGTATCGAGCACGAGGACGAGGTTGGCGGCGCCCATCGCTTCGATGAGCGCGGGATGCGTGCCGCCGACCTCGGTCGCGTGGATGTAGCAGCGCGCGTTGCTTTGCAAAGCTCGATATCCCTCGCCGAACACGGGTCCGGGCAGGACCGCGCTGGCGGCCGCGGCAGCGCGTACGTCGTGCTCGAGGTCCTCGTCGTAGGTCGCCTGACCGAGCATGACGAGAGGCATGTCCACACCCGCTGCTGCGTGCGCACTCGCGACCATCAGCGGGTTGTTCTCCCTCTCCCAGCGGGAGACGTAGAGCGCGAACGCGTCCGGCGCAACGCCGAGTTCAGCGGGTAGGTCCTGATTGCGGTCGAGGAGGTCGGCGCCGTACGGAATCATCACCGAGTCGGTGTCGTGACGGACGCGGTAATAGGTGCGCACCTCGTCGGCATCGGTGATGAGCACGGACGCCGTGCGGACGGACAGCCACTCCCCCATGCGATACCAGGAGCGGCCCGCCACGCCCCACTTGCCACGTCGCCACTCGAGACCGTCGACGTTCATGAGGACGCGGCAACCGAACAGCCGCAGCAGCGGTGCGACAGGTGCGTTGGCGGCGTTGCAGAGCACGACGTCGCGATTGCGGCTGCGCAGCAACAGATGCAGGGCAGAGAGCGTCGTGTGAACGACGGTGTCGAGATATTTGCTGCGGATGGTCGGCAGGGTGACAAGCCTGACGCCGTTCCAGTGCTTGTCGGCCGTCGCGTGATGCCGGCGGCAGTAGACGGTGACGTTGACGTCGTTGTCGACAAGGTGCAGCGCCAATCGTTCGGCGAAGGTCTCGAACCCGCCGTAATTTGCGGGGATACCGCGAGTGCCGAGGATCGCAACGCCGCGCCGCAGGTCGCGGGAGTCCGCATTCCGGATGGCGCGGCGTCGGGGCGCCAGACCGGCGACGCGAAGCAACGGGACGCCTTGAAAGCTCGAGATGCTGGCGACGCGCATGTCGAGGTCGCCGAGCTGAGGGGCGATGAAGGCATCGATGCCGTAGCCGGCGAGCCTGGTCGCGAGGTCGGCACCGTGCTCGGGCGCGGCTTCCGCGGTGAGGATCAAGCCGTCGAGCCGCTGGGCCGCGGCCATCTCGGCCAGCATCTCGGCGCCGAGTGACGGCGACAGGACGTCCACGATCTTGTACGGCGAACCGGCGGCCCGGGTGAGGTCGTTGGTCAGCCGGCGGGCCGAAAGACCGTCACCGACGACGGCGTAGCGCTCGAGCGCGATGCCGAGCGGAACCAGGGCGCGGCGGGCGCGGCGCAGGACGCCCCGGCTGATGATCGCGGAAAGCAGGAGGCCGAGGATCACGAGACCAATCCAGGCCCGGGAGATCTTG